>JBATPI010000200.1:0-33971 GCA_049291415.1 Paracoccaceae bacterium
GACGATCGAGCAATGACCCGGAACGATCGCCCATACAGCGGGTGTCGCGGATCAAGAACCCGGATATCCTCCGGGAAAGATTCGTCGGGCTCATCAGACGGGGTATTCCTGAACCCCCTCGAACAGCGGCCCCGACTGGACACCACTTGATCGCACAATCGGCAACCAAGTCGCCCGTCTGCGCAAAAAGGTAGAGCGCGATGCGGCCAATCCAAAACAGATCTCGACAGTGCGGGATGCGGTTCAACTGATTGATTTTCATCAATTCGATCGCCCGCCCTATCGCTTTCGTCGCATCGGGTCCGCCATCCCAGCACCAAATGTGTGCCGATGGCAGGTGATGCGGTCGCGCTGGCAGTCACGAGTTTTGGAAAGCTGACAGGTCTGGTCAACAACGCCCATACGTCGCGGCAAAAACCGCTGCGGGGCCATACCGAGGCGGATTGGGCGCTGTCGTTTGATACTGGCTGCACGGGCACGTTACATTTCATAGTCGCCGATCACGAACTGAAAAAGGCCGGCGGGTCCATCGTGAATTTCTGCTCTGGCGCGGCGCTGGACGGGCAACCGAACCGGGCCAGCTATGCCGCTGCCAAAGAGGCGGTCCTTGGCCTTAGCCGTGTTGCCGCCAATGAATGGGCCCCAGACGGGATTCGGGTAAATCTCATCTGCCCGCTGGCCCTGACCGAAGGGGGCCGGTTGGAAAGAAACCCACCGCGACCAGTATCACGGGGTTGCGGCGAAAATTCCCCGGGCCCGGTTTGGTGATCCGCAACACGACACCGCCCCGTCGTTGCCTTTCTCCTGGGCAACAGCAACCGGTACATGACCGGGCAGACGCTGATGGCCGATGGCGGAATCATCAAGCTGCGATAGATCAGCCCTGCGTCAACCGCCGATAGGTCGCGATAATTGCCTGCTGCGTGGCGTCGGGCTGCGCGTCCACCGCATCGGCCAGCCCGCGCAATTCGCGCCGCAATCCGTGGATCTGGTCCAGCAAGGACAGAACCACCGGAACGGCATCTTCGGGTAGCGACATCTCTTTGCGCAGATCGCAAACCAGACGGATGCGCGCCACGTCCAGATCATCAAAGACCTGACCGGTCTCGCCCTGCGACGGTCTGACCCAGCCCAAGTGGACCCATAGCCGCAACTCGCGCAAGCTTACCCGCCGAACGCTTGCCACCACCTGACGTTCATCCAGCATCACAGATCCCTCCACAGTCCGGCGCGCGGGTCCGCCGTCACCTGATCGCGCCATTCCTGAGCGATACGCTCCATCGTGGCGTTAACCCTGGTCGGACTCACCACCTTCAGCCTTACATACTGATCCCCCGCCACCGCTCCGGCAGGCGCGATCCCCCTGCCTTTCAGCCGCAGCCGCTGACCCGAGGTGGCGCCTTTGGGAATGCTCATCGCGACGCGGCCCGACAGTGTTGGCACCTCAACCTTTGCGCCCAGGATGGCCTCATCGAAACCAATGGGCAAATCAATCTCGATATCGTTGCCGTCGCGGGTAAAGACCGGATGCGCCGACACGCTGATCGCGACATAGGCATCGCCCGCCGGGCCACCACCATAGCCAGGCTGGCCCTTGCCGCGCAGGCGCAGGGTCTGGCCATCGCGCACGCCCACCGGAATGGTCATGTCGATGGCACTTCCATCCGGCAGGGGAATGGCGCGCTTGGCCCCACGCGCGGCATCCATGAAATCGACGTCCAGATGATAGCGCAGATCGCCGCCGCGCGCGGCATGGCTGCCGCCACGCGCCGCCCCCGCCCGCGCGCCGAAAAGATCGGAAAAGACGTCCGACATGTCGGCAAAATCGCCATACCCGGCAGCCGAGTCATAGCGACCGCGCGGGTCGGCCTCGGCATGTTGGCGGTAATACTGCCGCGGTGGAGCTTCTTGCCCGCTGGCGTCAATTTCGCCCGCGTCAAAGCGTTTGCGTTTATCCGCATCGCCCAGAATGTCATTGGCGGCGGCAGCGGCCTGAAACGCCGCCTCTTTGGCCTTGTCACCCGGATGCAGGTCGGGATGCAGCGCTTTCGCCAGCTTGCGATACGCTTTCTTGATCTCGGCCTGCGAGGCATCTTTTGCAACACCCAGCACCTTGTAAGGATCGTCAGCCATTCATCGCAACCTTTGTCTTTTCCGGCCTTACGCGGTGCAGATCGCGCGCCACGCGGCATCGTCCAGATTTTCTACCTCCAGCAATCGGCTGGCGGTCCTGTATTGAATATCGCGATTGTCGGCCAGGATTTCCAGTGCCTGATCGGACTCCTCGCGCGACAATATGCGCATGGCGGTGTGCATCGCCTCTGCCGTGATCGTCCGGCACTGGCCCAGATGTAAGGGATCGGAACGACGCCCATCACCGCAGTCAAGACAAACCAGTGGTTGATCTGGGGCTTTATGTCATGGCCTATCCCCGGTGTCGGCGGACGACGCATCGACAGAGCGCCGTCGCCGCAATATGAATTTCGGGGCAACATCAGTCAGAATGTCGCACGCCAGAACCACGTCTCGATTACCGCGCTGCTGGCTGTTGCCTTCAGTCCCTTCAGGCGGGCGGGGAAGGCATCAAAGGGGTTGTCCACCATTTTTTCAAAGAAGATCATCCGCGGTTCCGGGGTGTGGGAGGCGGCCCTGACAGGTGGTGCAGCACCAGTCGGAAGGTTTCTTCCGCGCTGCCCGAGGCATCAACCTGCAGCCAGGACTGCGGGTTTCTCATCCCTTCGGTCTGCCGGCGAACCACTGTGGCATCGGCGTCTGAAGCGTCGCCCCGGCGCGCCCCAACCCGGCGCTCCAGAACCGCAAGGTCGGCCGTCAGCCACAGGCCGGTGAACCGCGCGCCGGACTGCCGGGCAAGATCCGGCAGGTGGGCGCGGTCATGCGCGTCCAGCCAGGTCGCATCCAGGATCACCGAATGTCCGGCCGACAGTATGGCCCGCGCCTTGTCGCGCAAAATGGCGTGGACACGAGCATTGGTCTCTGCCCCATAGGCAGACCCCGGCAGGCGGGTCCGGGGCGATACGCCGAACAGCGCCTTGCGCTCCAGATCACTGCGCAAATGCACGGCCCCCGGCGCCGCACCAATCAGGTGCGCAATCGCAGCGGCCAGCACCGTTTTGCCGGTGCCCGATGGCCCGCCAATCGCGATCAGCTGGGCTGGCGGCGGGGTCAGGGCCGCCAAGGCACCGGATATATATCTACGCGCCTCGGGCAAAAGCGCGGCATCATCGGGGCTGAACCGTGCCGTCTGCACAGCGACCATTGCCCGGATCGCGGCACGAATGCTTTGGAACAGCGGCATCAGCGACAGGCCGGCAAGATGATCGGGATCGGCTGAATGAAACAGATAGCTGTTCAGGACGATGTTGGCCGACCTCTCCAACCCCTTGTGGCACAAATCCATCAGCAGGAAGGCCAAGTCATAAAGCACATCACAGGTGCCCAGCGTTTCGTCGAATTCCAGTGCGTCGAACAGGGTCGGGATACCGGCAATCAAGACGATGTTGCGTAGGTGAAGATCGCCGTGGCAGCGCCGGACATGGCCCGCCGTGCCTCGCGCATCCAGAGTGGCCTTGACCCTTTGAAAAGCATGGTCACCAGCCACGCGAAACTGCCCGACCGGATTGGCCCCCAACTGATCCGTCATGGTCGCGAAGGCGGTGTTCAACTCGTCCAGTATGGCGTCAATCAGGTCCGATCCGGGAATCTTGCGGCGCAGCGGCGTCGTGGCGTGATAGCGCGCGATCACTGCGCCCAGGTCTTCGGCGATCCGATCACTCAGCGCACCGCGCCCGGCCACCTTGTCCAGCTCATCCGCAGTATCGAAACGGTGCATCCGCAGCACCCATTCCACCGCCTCGCCCTTGCCCCCCAGCCGCAAACAACCGCCCTTATCGCGCGTCACTGCGATCACGTCGCGGTAAATCGACGGGGCCATCGGCGCGTTCAATTCCAGTTCGCGCAACAGCATGTCATGGCGTTTTCGCGGCGTTGAGAAATCAAGGTAGTCATAGCGCACATCGCGCTTGATCTTGTAGGCATCTGCGCCGCACAGGAACACCAACGCACCGTGCGTCTGCACCACCGTAACCTGTGCGCGGCCCGGCAAATTTATCCCGTCCGACAGGAATGTGATCACCTCTGTCTGTGATTGCCCACTCATCCGCACACCTTGTTCCTGAACCCATATTTTAACGGGGCGTCGCGAAATGCGCTCCATTGATCAGGTGCAAGCCTAAGGCATTTTGCCCGATGAAGTATTGATGGGCGTCAATGCCACCCTTACAGATGCGTGCTGGAATACGGATTTGGACACAACAGCGCCGTGAGGCCGCAAAAACATCGCCAATATTGATCAGAAACCAAATCGGGCAGCACCTCTGGCGAGTCGGAGTATCGCGATGAGATTCAGGCGGAAATTGCAGAAATCAAAAGCGATCTTGCTGCGCTGACCAAATCGCTGGACACGTATGGCAAAGCGCGCGTCGACGGTTTGCAGGTCTGCGCTTCGGACTGGTCGGACGACCTGCTGACCGAGTCCAGACAGACAGTCAAAAAGCTGAGGAAACAGGTTTTGCATATTGAAATAGATATGGAAAACAAAGTTAGCGAACATCCGCTGCTGTGGTTTTTCGGGGCGCTGGTCTTGCTGGCCGTGCTGCGATGGCGGACCCGTCTGCAAGTGGCCCGCGCCGCACTGCGTCAAGCCGACGCCCCCCCCCGCAACAACCTTATCGTGGGGCCGATTGCCCCTGGTCTGTCAGAAGTATAGATCGGGTGCCTTGCCGATCATTTTCAACCCCTGAAGCGCTAACGAGGATCATCATGAAACGCTCCTGCAGGCCTTTTGCCGTGGCGCTGGCGGCAGGTGCCCTTGCGGTGCCGGCCCGATGGGTCGCGCAACCCGTGGTCGGTGGTGTCGTGACCGTCGGCGGCGGTTTTGGCGGTGCCACATATGCCAATTACCTTCGCCGCGCCAACCCCGATCTGGACATCACCCTGGTCAAGCAGAACTCACAAAATGTCATCTGCCCGGTTTCCGACGCAGTGATTGCGGAGATGATGTCTCTATTGACGCGGTCGTCAACCTGATCTCGCCCGAAAAATCCGGGCTATCGCCGAAGCCGCCGGCCTGACCGACGACAGCGGCTGGTGCCCGGCTGACCCCACATCGCGGCTGGCACGCGGACGCGAAAACATCCACGTGATCGGTGACGCCGCATCGACTGGATTGACTAAATCCGCAACGGTCGCCAACTGCGAAACCAAAGCCTGTGCGGCGACGGTCGGTGCATTGCTTGCGGGCCAGCCGGTTGGTGAACCGGTCTATCTCAACCCCTGCTTCAGCCTTCTTGCGCCGGAATATGCAATCTCGGTCGCAACGACGTATCACGTCAAGGAGGGCAAGGGCGTGGCGATCGGGGCAGCCAGCGGCACCAGCCCATTGGGGGCGGCACCTGAATACCGTGGCAGAGAGGCAAAGGATGCGCGCGGTTGATACGACAGCATTATGGCCGACACATTCGGCTGAAAGGCGGGTTTTGGCGCGAGCAGTAACCTTAACTCGAATGGCAGGGCCATCGGGTTGACCATGGATAAATCCGCCATTCTCGCCGCACTGGTGCTGCGCAACTGAACACACTACGATCAGGCCACGGCACGACAGTGTGCGGCCATCCCCGTGCCTTTTAGGGCGCGGTTGTGCTTTGCGTCGCGCTTGCCCTTTGGCGCAAACATCTGGGAACTGCGGCATGATCGCCAATCCACCCCCCCTCGCCGTGCTGGTCAATGCGGCACTGCTGGTCGTTCTGATCGGCTTTTTGATAATAGTGGGCAAGCCTGTCTTGCTGCCAATTCTGGCGGCGGTGATCGCGGTTTACGTGCTGGTAAAGGCCTCCGAGGCGCTGGGACGGCTGCCGGTGATCGGGCGGTTCCCGGCTGCACTGCGACGGCTTCTGGTGCTGCTGATCTTTGCGGCTGCGGTTCTTACCCTTGCTGGTGTCGTTGTTGACACGATCGGCCGGATCCTGCGTGAAGCGCCCAGTTATCAGGCCAATATCGAGCGGCTGGTTGCACAGGCTGCCGATGCCCTTGGCGTGGACCAGCGACCGGATTGGCAGGCCATCCGCGCGGCCACCTTTGGCAGGCTTTCGGTGCAAGAAGTCATCGGCTCTGCGCTCTTGAACGTCACCAGCCTTGGCGCGTCGCTGTTTCTGGTCATCGTCTACTCCGCGTTTCTGCTGGCCGAACGCGGCGGCTTTGCCGCCAAACTGTCGGCCGCCATGAAAGACCCCCAGGATGCCACGCGCGCGGGGGCGATGATCCGCGACATCAACGGCAGGATTGGTGACTATCTGGCCATCAAGACACTGATAAACATCATCCTGGGGGCAATCTCATTCGTCATTCTCTGGGCGATGGACGTCGAATTTCCGCTGTTCTGGGCGCTGCTGATCGGACTGTTGAATTATATTCCCTACTTCGGATCGCTGGTCGCCGTGGCCTTTCCCGTCCTGATGTCGCTTTTGCAATTTGGCAGTATGGAATGGACGTTGCTTTTGGCGGCTCTGCTGACCGCTGCACAAATGGGCGTGGGCAACATCCTTGAACCCCGGCTGATCGGCCGGCGGGTCAACCTCAGCCCGTTCGTCGTTCTGGTCTCGCTGGCGGTTTGGTCTACATTGTGGGGTCTGCCGGGTGCGCTGCTGGCGGTGCCGCTGACTTCGATGCTGACGATCGTGTTGTCGGCGTTTGAGCAGACGCGACCTTTCGCGATCCTGATGGCGGATCGGGTGATGGGCGACCCAACACTGGCGCAGGCAGAAGGGGCACCGGGAATTGAATGAACTGACACTGGTCAGCTGGAACATCCGCGCCGGGCTTGGCCGCGATTTTCGGCGCAGTCCGACAAGAACGATTGAGGCTATTGCCGCATTCGATGCGGACGTGGTTCTGTTGCAAGAGGCCGATTTCCGCCGCCACCCACGCCCCGCAGCCCTGCCCAGCCCGCAGGGTCGGATCGGGCCGTTCGAGGTGGTCGATCTGACACCGAACGCCGTAGGACTTGGCTGGCACGGAATTGCGATGCTGAAACGTCCGGGCATCGCGGTGGAGGCAATCCACCGCTATGATCTGCCCGCACTTGAACCGCGGGGTGCCTTGGTTGTTGATCTGACAATCGCCGGTCATACGGTTCGGATTGTCGGCGTCCACCTGGGTTTGTTGCGCGGCAATCGTCGCAAGCAGATCAGCTATATCGCCGGACGACTGGCAGACCTGGAACGCAGGCCGACCATCATTGCCGGCGACTATAACGAATGGCGCGATCAGGTCGGGCTGGAGATGATCCCCGATTGGATCACCGTCCACAGCCCCGGGCCAACTTTTCCAGCGGGGCGTCCGTTTCTGCATCTGGACAGGCTGGCGTTCAGTAACGATTTTGAGCTTCTCGACAGCCGCGTGATCGGCGATCCTCGGGCAGCTATGGCATCCGATCATCGGCCGGTTCGTGGGCGGTTCCGGCTGCTGACGGAAACCGATAAAAGGCTAATGCGGGACAACGTGCCGAACCCGTAACGCGCGCGTTCCCACCGAGAACTGGAAAGACAGCATGCTGATCTTGCTGGAATATTTGGCTGTAGTGGTGGTTGTCTGCACCACCGCCGTTGTGGTGGCGCGGCGGGTCTTTGCGCTGCCGGTGGTACCGGGCCGGATCGACAGCATAGCCCTGCCGCCCTCGGAGGTCGGCCCACTGGCAGAGGCGTTGGCGCGCAGACGGGCACAACGGGATGGCAAAACAGGTGTTGCCGCTTTGCAAAACGGCGCCGACGCCTTTGCCGCGCGGATCATCCTTGCCGATGCGGCGGTGTCGTCGATTGACGCACAATATTACATCTGGCGCGGCGATCTGACCGGATACCTGCTGCTGGATTCCTTGCAGCGCGCGGCGGATCGGGGCGTGCGCGTCCGGTTGCTTCTGGACGACAACGGCACGTCGGGCCTTGATTCCGTGCTGGCGGCGCTGGACGGTCATCGCAACATCGAGGTGCGGCTTTACAACCCATTCAACCTGCGCCGATACAAACTGCTGTCCTACACCTTCGATTTCTTCCGGCTGAACCGCAGGATGCACAACAAGTCCTTCACGGTGGACGGGCACGCGGCGATTTTGGGCGGGCGCAATGTTGGTGACGAATATTTCGGGACCGGGCCATCGGCTTTGTTTGTTGATCTCGATGTGTTGGCTGTGGGCGTGGTCGTGCCCGAAGTCTCGGCCGATTTCGACCGCTACTGGGCGGCGCCCTCGGTGCATCTGGCTGGCCCGATCGTCGGGTCCGCCACGGTGCCCGACCCGATCGGCAAACGGCTGGCCAGGCATGCAGACGATCCGCAACTAGCCGAATATAAAGCTTTGCTGCAAAGCTCTGACATCGTGACGGCGCTGGCAAAGGGCGAACTGGGTCTTGAATGGACCAGTGCCGTTCTGGTCAGCGACGATCCGATCAAAGGCCAAGGGGCGGTCCCTCGTGAGGATCTGCTGGCCGTCCGTCTGATGAAGGCGGTCGGCAGGATAGAGACCAGATTCGATGGCGTCTCTCCCTATCTGGTGCCGGGCGCAGCAGGGGTAAAGGCCCTTGCCACCCTGAAAGCCCAAGGCGTCGCCGTGCGCATGCTGACCAATTCTCTTGAGGCGACAGATGTGCTGCCGGTCCATGCCGGATATGCCAAACGGCGGGTGGATATGCTGCGGTCCGGCGTCGGACTTTTTGAGCTGCACGGGCAGAAAAACCCAGCTATTCCGACGGGCAAGATTGGTCCGTTCGGCTCATCCGGGGCCAGCCTGCATGCCAAGACCTTTGCTGTCGATGGCGTGCGTATCTTCGTCGGATCATTCAATTTCGACCCGCGATCGACGACGTTGAACACCGAGATGGGCCTGCTGATCGAGAGCGAAGTGATGGCCGAGGGGCTGCACGGCGCCTTTGACCAAGAGCTGGCCGGGCTGGCGTGGCGGGTGGAATTGAAAGGCGGCAAACCGGTCTGGATCGACACCGTTGACGGGGACATCGCGACCAATGAGCCCGGTTCAACCGCGCCCAGGCGGATGGCCGTCGCAGTCATCGGCTGGTTGCCTGTCGAATGGCTGCTGTGAACCGCTGCCCCGGAAAACGCGGTCTGCACGTTCTGGCGCGAGCGGTGATTGTAGATGCTTTGGGCGCAAAGGGCTGGCGTCAGTCTAAGGGCTAGCGATGACCATGTGCAAGACCGCTTGGCTTTGTGACGGCATTGTGGGGCAGCCGCCACATCAATAGCGATACCCAATCACGTTCAAACACCTTGCGTTACCACTTGCCTGTAGCGCCGCCCTTGCCGGACTTGCCGCCGCCCATATCGGGCGGCGAGGTATCTTTTGCATCTGTGGCTTTTGCCGGGATGACATAGGGTTTGACGCTGCGGTGGCCGCATTTCTTGCATTCGGTAATGCGCTCCCCACGGCCCGGCGCGGTCTCGGTCGGCTCTTCCAGGCGGTTGCTGGTCACGCTTAGGCCCCGGTTGCCGCATTGCGGGCATTTGGCGAGCTTTGATTTCATCGCGCCCCAGCCGATCAACAAAGCGATTGGCGCGAAGATCAGCGCGGCCCACCAGCCGCCGAGCCCGCCGCCGTTTTCCGGACTGCCGCCTTCACTTCCTTCTGTCGGACTGGTGGGGCTGCCGGTGCCGTCAGTTTCGGGTGCCTTGGCACCCACAAGATAGGGTTCGATGATCCTTGTGATGGTGTCGCTGACCCCGGCGCGGATCCCGTCTTCATACCGCTCTTGCTTGAAGGCTGGCAGGATCGACCGGCTGAGGACAAAGCGTGTGGCCAACTGCCAGTCCTGACCATAGGCTGCGCCCAGCTGGATGCGGACCTCTCGATCGCCGTGCAGGACCAGAAAAAGAACGCCATCATTGCGCGCGCCATCGCCGATCTTCCATTCATCGAAAAGCCCTCTGGCAAACTCTTCCGCACTCTGATCGGGCGCGAAGGTTTCCTTGCGCGACAGCGTCACCACCGTCATCACCACGCCGGTCTCAGAGCGCAGTGTGTCAAGCTGGGTCGTTAGCAGGGCCTCTGCCTCGTCCGACAAAATCCCCGCAAAATCGTTCACGGTTGTGGATTCTGGATCAGGATAGGTCTGAGCTGCAATCGGAGCGACGAAAAGCAGCAGCATTGCAAGCCAGCTGAGCAAAAAACGTTTCAACGAGGTGTCCCTTCAAAAGCGGCATTCCCTAAGAAGAACGCCTTGCGTTCCACTTTGCGACCGTCCAGCGCATCTATCAATCCTGCTGGGCGATTGTGTCGCAGGTTGAATACGGGCGCGGGTTGCCCAATTGCCCGCACAGACCAGCCGGGCGCTGCGCTTTGTCCTCAGGTGGTCAATCGGTTCCGCGCTTGGTTGTCACGACATGACCGGGCAGGAATGCCAGCCGCACTGTCGTCACCGGGCCAAGATCGTTCCAGGTGCTGCGGTGCAACACCAAAAGCGCCTTTCCCGGATCAATTTGCAGCAACCTTGCATCACGGCGACTGGCGTTTTCGGCGGAAAAGCTCATTTCGGCGTGCAGATAGGGCGTATTGCGCACCAACCATTCATTGACGTTCAGCTGCCAAAAATCGGCCTGTTCCAACCCACGGGCGGCGTCCGGATTCAGCCAACGGTCCTCCAGCTGGAAGGGGTGGCCATCCCCGCAATGCAGGGCGCGCATGTGGACCAATACCGTGCCCGGCGCAATGTGCAGCCGGGCGGCGATGTCGTCGGGAACCGGGGACCGGCGCTGAGCCACAACACGGTGGCTGTAGATCATGCCAGCCTGTTCAACCTGTTCGCGCACAATGGCAATCGTGAATGTTGCCTTGCGCACCGGGTCGGCGGTGACAACGGTACCGGCGCGGCGGCGGCGGTCCAAAAGCCCCTCATCCGCCAGCCGCTGCAGCGCCTTGTTGACGGTTGAGCGCGCTGCCTGAAACTCAACGGCCAGATCGGCCTCGTCGGGGATACGTTCGCCCTGACGCCAATCACGCTCGACGATCCGGCGGCGGACCTCGGTCTCGATAGCCTGCGCCTTGGACGGCGTTCGGGACGGGGCAGGGCGCGCGCCGCTCACAGGTGGGCCTGCATTCGGTTTGGCAGCAACTGCCGTTCGATCCAGATCAGGGTCATCGCAGTCTCCTTCGCCGGTGCGGCATTCTTCCACAGGCATAGCATAAACATATGTTTGGACATAATGGAAAGCAACGGCTAGTCATATCTGAATTGCCCTATCAGCAACCCCGACCAACAGAGCCAGCGCAATGCAGATCATCAAGACCACCGCTACCGTAAAAACTGACTATGTGCCAACGGGTTGCCGAATGGTTGCAGGCCGTGTGGCCATGCCGTTCAGCGAGCAGACTGCCCGCGCTAGTATCGATTCGGACCCATGGGAACCAACCACCTATACATCAGTCCGCGCGATGTGTGGCGAGGTGGCGCAATGAAGCCGTTGCAGGGTATCCGCGTTCTTGACCTGACCCGGGTTCTGGCGGGGCCGTATTGCACAGCCCTTTTGGCCGATCTGGGGGCTGAGGTTATCAAGCTGGAGCCACCGACAGGCGACGATTACCGCCACATCGGCCCCTTCAAAGACGGAGAAAGTGCGCTGTTCACGCTGAACAACCGCGGCAAGAAAAGCCTGGTGCTGGATCTGAAAAACCCCGACGATCTGGCGCTGGCGCAAAAGATTGCAGCACGGGTTGATGTGGTGGTTGAGAACTTTCGCCCCGGCGTGGCCGCGCGGCTGGGGCTGGGGGCCGACTCCCTGCGCGCGGCCAATCCGCGGCTGATCTATTGTTCAATCTCTGGGTTCGGGCAGTCGGGGCCATTTCGCGACCTGCCGGCCTATGATATGGTCGTGCAAGCGATGTCCGGGCTGATGGCCAGCACCGGCGAAGACGGTGGCGGCCCGCTGAAAACCGGTGAAAGCATGGCCGACCTGATCGCCGGGCTGTTTGCCAGTTGGTCAATCATGGCAGCTCTGGTGAACCGCAATGCCGCGGGGCAGGGGGCGTCGTTGGATGTCGCCATGTATGACGCGCTGTTTTCCATGCTGACCACCAGCCACGCACTGCATCTTTACGCCGGGCAATTGCCGGCGCGGGTGGGCAACCGGCATCCGTTGTCGACCCCCTTTGGCTGCTTTGCCACCAGCGATGGGCAGGTCGTCATCGCGGTGCTGAATACACGGCAATTCACCACGCTGGCCGGGCTGATCGGCGCGCCCGAGGCGGCGACAGACCCTCGTTTTGCCAGTGATGAGAGCCGCACCCGGAATGAGCCCGCGCTGAAGGCACTGATCGAGACATGGTCGCGCAACCTGACCACCGAAGACGCCATTGTCGCCCTTTCGGCCGCAGGACTGCCTGGCGCGCCGATCTGGGACATCGCACAGGCGGCCGACAACGACCACGCCCGCGCCCGTGCGCTGGTCAGCACTCTGCCTCACCCGGTGTTGGGGTCCGCGCCGGTGGTCGGCCAGCCGGTGCATTTCAACGGGACAAAACCTGTGGCCGCCGCTGCGGCCCCGCAGTTGGGTGCAGACCGCACCACAATCCTGCGCGATCTGGGACTGGAGAATCTTGCATGAACACCGATTGGCATATGTTGTCTGATGAGGAACGGCTTTTCTGCGATGTTCTGACGCGCATCTGCGCCGAAAAGATCGCGCCGAAAGCTACCGAAACCGATGAAACCAGCACTTTTGTGCATGATCAGCTGCGGATTCTGGGCGAGGCCGGAATGCTGGGCGCGAACCTGCCCGAAGAGTGTGGCGGATCTGGCATCTCAGCCTCGGCGCTGTTGCGGGCCGTCGCGATTGTGGCCGGGGCTTGCGGCTCTACCGCCTCGGCGCTGACCGCGCATTATCTGGCGAGTGATTCAATCCTGCTGGGCGGAACCGAGGCGCAAAAGGCTGAATGGCTGCCCCGCGCCGCCAGTGGCGAGATGCTGGGCGCCTTTGCCCTGACCGAGCCAACCGCAGGCTCGGACCCCGCCGACATGAAGACCCGCGCCCGGCGCACCGCCGATGGCTGGCATCTGCGTGGCCCGAAATGCTTTATCTCGAATGGGGGCGTGGCGGATTTCATCGTGGTCTACGCCGTGACTGACCCGGATAAGGGCCATCGTGGGATCTCTGCCTTCATCTTGCCCAAGGGAACGCCCGGGCTGGACGCCGGGCCTGCCGAGCGGACGATGGGTTTGAAAGGCGGTCATGTGTTCACGTTGAACATCGACTGCCACCTGCCGCAGGACGCGCTACTGGGCGACGAGGGCAAGGGGTTCCGCACCGCCATGCAGGTGCTGGACAACGGCCGGATCGAGGTGGCCGCCCAATGTCTGGGGCTGGCCCGGGCGGCAATGGACGCCGCACTGGCCTATGCCAAAGACCGTGTGATCGGCGGGCAGGCGCTGGCCGACCGCCAAGGCATCCGTTGGATGATTGCCGATATGGGCGTGGCCTACCAGTCGGCCCTGCTCTTGTCACAGGATGCCGCGCGACAACGTCAGGCGGCGCATGACAGCGGGGCAAGGTTCTCGCTGGCCGCCTCAATGGCGAAACTGGCGGCTTCCGAGGCTGCTGGCCGTATCGCCGATACCGCGCTGCAACTGCATGGCGGCTATGGCTACACGCGCGACTTTCCGGTTGAGCGGATCAACCGTGATCTGCGGATCATGCGGATCTACGAAGGGTCCAGCGAGATCCAGCGCACCATCATTTCCGGCAACATGCTGGCCTGATAGGAGTTTGTGATGGCCAATCCCTGCCACACCGCCCGCGGGCTTTGGAACGACCCTGCGACCGTCGTGATGCGTCACGCCGACGCGGGCTATCAGATCGCCATGGATGGCGCCCGCGAACATGGGCTAAACCTGCCGGCGTTCTTGTAACTGCAGCCATCGCGCCGTTGTTTACCGGCGGTGCGGTTTACGCCACTATGCCTAGGTGCCTATCGCCGGGCCAACCAATCGGGAGAAGACCAAATGAAAATGACCTCCACATTCAGGGCAGCTCTGCTGGGCCTGTCCACGCTGGGCCTGTCTATGCCAGCCATCGCCGATCAACTGGCCGATGTGCAGGCCGCGGGCCAGATCGTCACCGCGACCGACATGCATTATGCGCCCTTCGACATGATTGTTGACGGCGTCTATCAGGGCATGACCAAGGACCTGTTCGATGGCGTTGCAGCCGAATTGGGTGTGACCGTGCTGTATCAGGACATTCCCTGGACCGCCGAATTGCCCGGCCTGGAGGTTGGCAAGTTCGACATCGTGATCGCACCGGTGACCATCACTGCTGAGCGGCTGGAGCGTTATACCTTCACCATTCCGATCGCCGATGCCACCGTCGCACTGGTCAAACCGGCCGGATCTGACCTGATGAAGCCTGAGGACATCAAGGGCAAGACCGTCGGCGTCCAGCAGGGGACGGCACAGTTCAAGCAGCTGCAGGCCTTTGCCGACAGCCTGGGTGGCGCGACGATCAAGGAATACGGCACCAATGATGAGGCGTTTGCCGACCTGGTCGCCGGGCGTCTGGACGCGGTTGCAGCCTCGATGCCGAACCTGACCACCATGGTAAAGGCACGCCCGGAAACCTTCGCTTTGTTTGAGCCGGCACAGTTTGGCGAGCCGACCTATTTCGGCTGGGTGGTCCGTCCCGGTGATGACAGCGCCAGCTTTGCCGCGGCGATCAACGCGGCGCTGCTGAAGATGACCGATGACGGGCGCGTCAAGGCCATTCAGGAAAAATGGCTGGGCACCTATACCGAGCTGCCGCGCGAAGTTCCCAAGAACTGACGGCATTTTGACGGTCGTGAACGGGCGGGGAAATCCCCCGCCCGCAACCCCAAGCCCGAGGGGATAGATGTTTTCCGTTCAGACATTGATCGACGATTTCTGGCCGCTGATCCTGGCTGCCCGATACACGCTGCTGGTGTCAATCCTGGGTATCGCCATGGGGCTGGTGGTCGGCGCTGTCGTTTGCGTGATGGCGCTATCAAAATCGCGCGCGGCGCGGATCGCAGCCGCGATCTGGGTCAGCTACCTGCGGGGCGTGCCCATGCTGGTCCAACTCTTGATGGTGTTTTTCCTGCTGCCGGTCATAGGGATCAATGTTCCCGCGATCGTTGCCGCGGTGGGTACAACCGGCATCGTCGCCAGCGCCTACATCTCTGAAATCTGGCGTGGCGCCATTCTGGCGCTGCCCCCCGGCCAGACCGAGGCCGCCATCGCCATCGGCATGCGTCCGCGTGACAGCTGGATCCGGATCATCCTGCCGCAGGCGGTGGCGATGTCGATCCCACAGCTGATCAATGAGCTGATCTTGCTGGTCAAGGCCAGCTCTCTGGTCTCGATGGTCGGCGTGATGGAGATCACTCGCGCCAGCCAGGCGCAGGCAGCCGTCACCTTCCGCCCGCTAGAGGCCTATCTGGCGGCGGCCGTCCTGTATCTGGCGATCAATCTGTGCCTTGCCGCGTTGGGCCGCTACCTTGAACACAGGATGGCCGTGTGATGGATCTGTCAATCATTGCCGAATACGGACCGCGCCTGCTGAGCGGCTTTTTCATCACCGTGGTGTGCTGGCTGCTGGGCACAACCCTTGGCGCGGCGTTGGGACTGCTGATCGCGGTGGCGCAACGCTATGGCGGCAGGCCAGTCCGCTGGATGCTGCAAGTCTATATAGAGATCATCCGCGGCACGCCCTTTCTGGTGCAGCTGTTTCTGCTTTACTATGGTGGTCCGATGATCGGGCTGCGGCTTGATCCGGTTCCGGCCGGGTTGGTTGGCCTGACCATCTACGGCAGCCCCTATTTTGCAGAAATCTTCCGCTCGGCCTTTCGTGCCGTCCCGCCGGGATTGACTGAGGCTGGTCGCGCCATCGGCATGACGGAACTGACCATTGTGCGGCACATCCTCTTGCCAGTCGGGCTGGTCTCGGCCCTGCCTGCACTGGTCAATTTCTCGATCATCCTGACCAAGGAAACCGTGATCCTGTCAATCATCACCGTTCCCGAACTGATGTATCAGACCCAATACATGTCCACGATGACCTTCCGCTATCTTGAAGCGAACCTGGCGTTGGCGGTGTTCTTCTGGGTCTTTGTCGAAGTTATCTCGCGTATCGGCCGCCGGTTTGAACTACGCATTACCCGCCACCTGGTTGAAAGGTCCTGATATGGTTGAGGCATCCTCGGTCGAGATCCGCAAGGTCAACAAATATTACGGTGACTTCCACGCCCTGAAAGACATCAACCTGTCGATCCCTCCGGGCAAAGTCACCTGCCTGATCGGGCCGTCGGGGTCGGGCAAATCGTCTCTTCTGCGCTGCATCAACTTTCTTGAGGAATATGAGTCTGGCGAGGTGCTGATCGACGGCCAGCTGATCGGTTATGAGACACCCGGCGGTCGCCGCATGGCGCCGCAGCGCCTGCGCCAGATGCGCAGCACAATCGGGATGGTTTTCCAGCAATTCAACCTCTGGCCCCATATGACCGCTCAGGAAAACGTGGCCGAGGGGCTGATCCGCGTGCGCGGCCTGCGCAAAGCCGCCGCGATGGAGCGCGCGGCCGAAGCCTTGAACAGCGTCGGGCTGTCGGACCGCATGGGTAACCACCCGGCCCGGCTGTCAGGCGGCCAGCAGCAGCGCGTGGCGATCGCCCGCGCGGTGGCGATGGACCCGCGCCTGATGCTGTTTGATGAACCCACTTCGGCGCTGGACCCCGAGTTGGTGGGTGAGGTGCTGAACGTGATGAAGGCGCTGGCCGCGGGCGGCATGACCATGGTCGTCGTCACCCATGAGATGGGCTTTGCTGCCCATGTCGCCGATCAGGTCGCTTTCCTTGAGGCCGGAGAACTGGTTGGAGTCGATGCCCCCTCGCGCATCTTGCGCGACCCCGAAGACCCCCGTATCCAGGCCTTTCTGCGCACCTATCATGAGCGCAATGTGATCTGACCGGGCCGAAGCCGCCATTGCATTCCGGAGAATATCGCGAGAGCCCCGGCTGCCCGCCCCTGAAAACCAGATCAGCGGGTGAATTGCGGTGACAAAGACCACAAGACGCCTGACTGGGGCTGGTAAAACAAGTGACGGATCGCTGTTTTTGATAGCCCCGCATAGGTGACGGTTCGGCGGCCAGATGGTCCATAAGTTATGTGTGACAGGTCAACCTCCATCCAGCCTTCGGGTTCACCCGATTTTCCAGATTTGCGTGAGGCCTGAAGACTCTGGGAATAACCGGCCTGAGTACTGAAATGCGCTTCGGCGCGGTCGCGGATGCTTTCGCGCGGGTTAGCCCAGCAGGAGCGGCACGGGCCCCACCAGCGAGGCAACCTTATGGCCCATGCCGATAAAGCGGGTGCGGCGATGATCTGATCTGCGGCGGTCTTGGTACGCCGGGCAGTGGCATTGCTGAGGTCATTCAGGAAGATTTCGGCCAGCCCAGGTGGATGACTGAAAGATATAACCCGACATGACCGTGCCGAATACCGGGCGGCCCGCGCCAACAAGCACGATTTTGATCACCTGGAACTTTCTTAGTCAGGGATCGGTTTATGCCCATTTCAGCGCGCGCGGGTTATCTTCGTGGTTCCCGCCCATATCATGCAGCGTTGTATCTGTCGCAAACTTTGCTTGTTGACGCCCGAAGCGCAGAGGGCCGCTGATCGCCGACAGCGCACGGCGTTGGACGGTTTGGGAAAACCCTTGGTTTCATGCTTTCAAAACGACGCAACAACACAGCCGGCATCACCGCGATCAACCGCATGCTGAAGCGCTTTGGCCGCCCGATCGCGATTGAGATGGCCCGGATCAAACTCATCAACACCTAACTGGGCGGTCCACCGGGTAGATACGCCATGCGCAAGCGGGATATTCGGGCTTGGTTCTGGTGGGTTGTCGGGTGCTGCGATGTGCCCATTTCCAGAGGGGCGTGCAGCATCAGAATCCTATAGGTTTGACCGGTTTTCCGATTGCCTCATGGAGGCATGCGAGAACCGGCGCAAGCAAGGCTTCGTCCGATTGCGTGCAACTGACGGCATAAATCGGATATGAAAACCTGGGCATGTCGGCGACAAGATGCAGCCGGCCCGCCGCTATGTGCGGCTCGACAGAACGCCAACGGAAATACCCGGACCCGCCGCATTTCAGAATATATTGAATGCCTAGCGGACCAAGGTTGGTTGACAGGCTAGGCGCTTCGGTACCGGGAAAACTGGTGCTGAGGGCTTCGGTGAACTCTGGTCCCCAATCCACCGAAACAAAACTGAATTCGCCAAAGGGGTCTGCGCCAGGATCGGTTGTCACCAGAACCAGTTTTTCGTCAATAAGCAGGTCCATCTTGACGCCGGGACGGTGCGGTGGCGCATACATCACGGCAACATCCACCTGACCCGACGCAACATGGCCGATCAGATCGTGGGGCACATCGGCGTGAACCCTCAGAGCAATGTCGGGCCGTTTTTGGCGGACTAGTTCGGTCCAGTCCAGAACGATCGGCTGCCACAGGTTGACCTCGCCGCCGATGGTCAGAAACGCACTGTGCCCGCTGGGCACCGCGACCTGACGCTGCATGCGTTGCCACATTTGCACGAATCTCGGTGCGTGTCGCAATAGCTGTTCACCGGCCGGCGTCAGCGTAGCTCCGCCTTTGTGGCGCACGAACAGACGCCGTCCCAACCGTTCTTCAAGTGTGCGGATGCGCGCGCTTACGGTGGTCTGCGCGACGTTCAGCCGTGTGGCCGCGCGAATAAAGCTTTTGCACGAGGCGATCTCGATAAAAGTTCTGATCAACTCTGTGTCCATGACCGAACGTAGCAATGATATTGCACGTATCAAACAATAATATTCATTTGTAAGGTTTATCATAGCCTGTAGGCTAACCATTAGATGGCAGTTGCAACCTGCGGCAATGGTGTGTGCAAAAAGTTTTCCAACTGCCAGGCGGCCGGGAGGATCACATGAACATTGATGTAACAAGACGAAGCTTTCTGAAAGGCGTCGGCGCGGGTGCAGCCGGAACTGCCCTTGGGGCCTTTGGGTTCGCGGGGGTAGAAGCGGCATACGCTGCGACGGTAAAAGGGTTCCGGTTGGTCACGACCGCCGAGGCCCGCAGCACTTGCCCCTATTGTGCGGTGGCCTGTGGCATGATGGTGTTCTCGGCCCCAAGCCCGGACACAGGCCGCATGGAAGTTGTGCATATCGAAGGCGACGTCGACAACCCGGTCAACCGCGGCACTCTTTGCCCCAAAGGCGCGGGCGCGCTGGACTATATCCGCTCGCCCCAGCGGGTAAAGGTTCCGATGTACCGCAAGGCCGGCGCGGATGGCTTTGAAGAGGTCTCCTGGGACTTTGCGATGGAACGCATCGTCAAGCTGATGAAAGAAGACCGCGACGCGAATTTCATCGAGACCAATGGCGACGGTGTGGCCGTGAACCGCTGGCCGACGATGGGGTTCCTCTCGGGCAGTTCTTGCACCAATGAAACCGGCTGGGTCACCTGGAAGGTCGCGCGCGGCCTGGGGATGCTGCAGATCGAAAATCAAGCAAGGATTTGACACGGACCGACGGTGTCCAGTTTGGGCCCATCATTCGGTCGCGGTGCGATGACCAACAATTGGACGGACATCGGTAACGCCGATATCATCCTTGTCATGGGCGGTAATGCCGCCGAGGCGCATCCTTGCGGATTCAAGTGGGTGACCGAGGCCAAAGCCCTGCGTGGGGCAAAGCTGATGGTCTGTGACCCGCGCTTTACCCGCACGGCGGCGGTATCGGATCACTACGCGCCATTGCGGTCAGGCAGCGATATCGCGTTCCTGTCGGGCGTCATCAACTATCTGTTGTCGAACGACAAGATCCACACCGAATATGTCCGCAACTATACCAACGCCGCCTATATCGTGAAGGAGGAATTCGGTTTCAGCGAGGGGCTATTCACCGGCTACGATGAGGACAAACGCAGCTATGACAAGTCCAGCTGGGAATATGAGATCGGCGAGGACGGTTTTGCCAAGCGTGACCTGACGCTACAGCATCCGCGTTGCGTTTATCAGTTGATGAAGACGCATTTTGCCACCTACACGCCAGAAGTTGTCCAACGTGTTTCCGGCACGCCCGAGGACAAGTTCCTGAAGGTTTGCGAATGGGCAGCGTCAACGGCGAATGGTCAGCGGTCGATGACCATCATGTATGCATTGGGCTGGACCCAGCATTCGCACGGATCGCAAAACATCCGCTGCGCGGCGATGATCCAGCTGCTTTTGGGCAATATCGGCATACCGGGCGGCGGCATCAACGCGCTGCGCGGCCATTCGAACGTGCAGGGCATCACCGATATCGGAACGCTGACCGGATCGCTGCCGGGATATCTCTCGATGCCGACCGACAACGAGCCGACGCTGGAGTCGCATCTCGCAAAGCGGACCTTCACGCCGCTGCAGGAAAACCAGATCAGCTACTGGCAGAACTATCCCAAGTTCTATGTCAGCTTCCTGAAGGGAATGTATGGCAAGAACGCGACGGCGGAAAATCAGTTCGGCTATGATTGGTTGCCAAAGCTGGACGTGGCCTATGACGCGATGAAGATGTTCGACGTCATGCTGAAAGGCCAGACCACCGGCCTGTTGTGCCAGGGGTTCAACCCGCTGATGTCGATCCCGGATTCGAAAAAATCCGTGGCGGCTATGTCCAAGCTGAAGTTCCTGGTCAGCATGGACCCTATTGAGACTGACACGGCCTATTTCTGGCAAAATCACGGCGAATATAATGACGTCGACACGGCCAGTATTCAGACAGAGGTCTTTATGCTGCCGGTCACGTCCTTTGTCGAAGAAGACGGCACGCTGACCAACTCCAGCCGGAATATCCAGTGGAAGTGGCAGGCTGCCGACCCCTATTACGAGTCACGCCGTGACATCGACATTCTGGCCGAGATGTTCCAACGGTTGCGTAAAATGTATGTCGAAGACGGCGGCCCAGCACCGGATCCGATCACCAAGATCGACTGGAGCTATGCCGATCCGATGTCGCCGACATCTGATGAACTCTTGAAAGAGTTGAACGGCAGGGCGCTGGCTGACCTCAGCGACGCCGAAGGCAAGGTAACGCGCAAGGCCGGTGAGATGCTCGCCAGTTTTGGCGAGATGCGCGATGACGGCACGACCGATGGCGTTCAATGGATCTACACCGGCGTTTACACGCCGGAAGGAAACCTGTCGCAACGGCGCGACAATTCCGACCCCTCGGGGATGAACGTCTACGGCAGCTGGGGTTTCTGCTGGCCTGCCAACCGGCGCATTCTCTACAACCGCGCCTCGGCTGACCCGGATGGCAATCCGTGGAGCGAAGAGAAGAAGTATGTCTACTGGGATGGCCAACGCTGGACCGGTGCCGATGTGCCCGACTTTGCCGTGACGCGGGCGCCGTCCAGCGGCACCGGACCCTTCATCATGAATGCCGAAGGCGTATCACGTCTGTTCGCGCGCACGATGATGGCCGAAGGACCGTTCCCGGTTCACTATGAACCCTTTGAGTCACCGATCAAGAACCCGCTGTTCCCGGCGATCCGGGGCAATCCGGCGGCGCGAATATTCGACAACAACATGGATATCTTCGGCAATCCCGAGGAATTCCCCATCGTGGCAACCACCTACCGCTTGACCGAACATTTTCACTACTGGACCAAGTCCGTTCGCATGAACGCCGTGGTTCAGCCCGAGTTCTTTGTGGAAATGTCAGAGGCGCTGGCCGAAGAAAAGGGCATCAAACCCGGGCAAATGGTCAGTGTGCGGTCCCACCGGGGCGAGGTGAAGGGCAGGGCCATGATCACCAAACGGCTGAAACCGTTGCAGGTCGATGGCCGGACGCTGCACTATGTCGGACTGCCGCTGCACTGGGGCTTTATCGGACAGGCGAAGAAGGCATCACCGATCAATTCGCTGACGCCAACCGTGGGCGACGCCAACTCGCAAACGCCGGAATACAAGGCGTTTCTGGTCGATGTCACGCCGCTGCCCGATACCGTGGCCTAAGGGAGGATGAAAGATGTTTCCGCCGATTCCGAACCCTGGAACCGAGACTGTTCCGCCCAAATTCGGCGCAGCCGATCTGATCCGCCGGTCGGCGTCCACCGTGACGCCGCCAGCACAGCGACAGACCGAAGTAGCCAAGCTGATCGATGTATCCAAATGCATCGGCTGCAAGGCCTGTCAGGTGGCCTGTCTGGAATGGAACGAACAGGTCGAAGAGATAGGCACAAATGCGGGTCACTATGAGAACCCGCACGACCTGACCGAGAACTCCTGGACGCTGATGCGGTACACCGAATACGAGAACCCGGAGTCGGGCAATCTGGAATGGCTGATCCGCAAGGATGGTTGCATGCATTGTGAGGATCCGGGCTGCCTGAAGGCCTGTCCGGCGCCGGGGGCGATCGTGCAGTATTCCAACGGCATCGTGGACTTTATCCACGACCAGTGTATCGGCTGCGGTTACTGCATCCAGGGCTGTCCGTTCAACATCCCGCGGCTGTCAAAAGCCGACAACAAGGTCTATAAATGCACACTTTGCGTGGACCGTGTGGCGGTGGGGCAGGGGCCGGCCTGCGCCAAGGCTTGCCCGACGCAAGCCATCGTTTTTGGCACCAAGGACGAGATGACCGAATATGCCCAGACCCGCATCACGGATCTGAAGTCGCGTGGCTATGACAAGGCAGGGCTCTATGATCCGCCCGGCGTCAGCGGCACGCATGTGATGTATGTGCTGCAGCATGCCGATCAACCCGACCTGTATTCGGGCCTGCCGAAAGACCCCAAGATCAGCGGCCTTGTCCAGACGTGGAAAAGCAGTGCTGCAAAATACACCGGTCTGGCTGCCGTCGGCATTTTCGCCGCAGCAGGTCTTTTGCACCATCTGGTGACCGGTGCCAACCGTGTCACCCCCGAAGATGAGGCAAAGGCCAAGACACTTGTGAAAGGGGGCAAGACATGACCGCCGATACCAGCGTTCCGCGCAACCGCGCCATCCATGACGGCAATCCCATCATGGTGGACCGCTATTCCGGTCTGGCCCGCCTGAACCATTGGGTCACCGCCTTGGGGCTGATCCTGCTGGCCCTGTCCGGCCTGGCCTTGTTTCATCCATGGTTCTACTTTCTGACGGCACTGTTCGGCGGCGGGCAATGGACCCGCACGATCCATCCATGGATCGGGGCGATCACCTTTATCAGTTTCGCCGGGCTATTCCTGCGGTTCTGGCATCTGAACCTGTGGAAAAAGCGCGATAGCGCCTGGATGAGCCGCCCCGGCGCCGTCCTGTCGGGCGACGAAAATGCCTTGCCAGAGGTCGGAAAATACAATGCGGGCCAGAAGATATACTTCTGGGCAATGTCGCTGCTGTTCCTGATCCTGGTTCTCAGCGGCATCGTGATCTGGATGGAATATTTCGCCCAGTATTTCACCACAGGCCAGAGGCGCGTCGCGATGCTGGTTCACTCAACAGCCGCGATTGCGACAATCTGCGCATGGATCGTGCATGTCTATGCGGCAATCTGGGTGCGTGGGACAATCAGTGCCATGACACGCGGTCAGGTCACTGGTGGCTGGGCCTGGCGTCACCACCGCAAGTGGCTGCGCGACGTGGTCTCGGGCAAATCGCCCAAGGCCGACTGACAAAGACAAACGCGGGCGGCGGGTTGCCGCCGGCTTTTATGTGGTCCGTGCGACTCATGAGGTGGAATGTGACTGACAGAGCAGCCCCGAAACCCGATCCCTCTATGATCCAGACAATTCCGCGGCCGCCCTTTGCCCGCCTGCCGGACCCCGAAACCCTGTTTTCCGATCGGGCCGTGCGATTGCGCAGCTTGGCCTCCGGGCATGGCTTGGGTCCGTATCTGGTTTTTCTTGCCGAACTGGTTGGGGCCCAGCACCATATAGCGGCCGCTGCAGCCGCACCTGACATGCCCGTCGCCGACGCTCTCGCCTCTGCCCGTCGCCACGCCATGCCACCGCTGAGCCGTGGTGATTTCACCCCTCATGCGGGCACCTTTGCCTTGATCGACGGTATCGTTGAACAGATGGACCTGGTTGCCATGCCTGCCGCGGCGCGGACGGCCCTGATGCGCGTGGCCAGTGCGGACGCAGCCATGCGGCGGGAGATGATAGTAAATGTGCTGACTGACGCGATCCCGTTCGAAGAGGCCGCTGAACACGCCTATATAGCAGCGGCGGTGCAGGTTGGTTTTGTGCAGCGCGCGGCGCGGCTGGACGCGGACGATCTGGTGCCGGTGGCAGATGGGGTCTGCCCAACCTGTGGCAGCGGTCCGGTGGCCAGCGTAATCGTCGAATGGCGCAGATATGAGGGCACACGCTACTGCGCTTGCGCGCTGTGTGGCACGCTGTGGAACTATGTCCGCGCCAAATGTACGCTGTGCGCCTCTACCCAGAGCATCAGTTTCCGCGAGGTTGAAGGCGGTAACGGTGCTGTAAAGGCCGAGGTCTGTGGCCAATGTGATGGCTATGTGAAGGTGCTTTATCACGGCAAGGACCGGCAGTTGGATCCGGTGGCTGATGATGTGGCAAGCATCGCCCTTGATCTGCTGCTGAAGGACGAAGGACTGCATCGTGGCGCCGTCAATCCGTTCCTGACGGGGTATTAAGGCTGTGCCGGAACTGGTGGCACACAGGCGGATTCCTTCTGTCGACGTTATCCTGCGCAGTTCGGCCGGGCTGCTGGCAGCATCGCGGCACGGGCATGAAATGACTGTCAAGGCGATCCGTCACATGCTGGTCGAGGTGCGGGAAAATCCGCAAAAGACCGCGATTGATGCCGATCAGATCGCATGTGCAGCAGAACAATGGCTGGAGGCGAACAGCCGTTCGCCCCTACGCCCGGTCTTCAACCTGACCGGCACGGTGCTGCACACCAACCTTGGCCGCGCACTTCTGGCGGAAGAGGCGATCGAAGCGGCAACAACCGCGATGCGCAATGCCCTTGCGCTGGAATTTGATCTGGGCAGCGGCCAGCGCGGCGAACGCGACAGCATCCTGCGCGATCTTCTGGTGTCGCTGACCGGGGCCGAGGATGCCACGGTCGTGAACAACAACGCCGCAGCGGTCCTTCTGGTGCTGAATACCCTTGCCGCAGGACGCGAGACTGTCATCTCACGCGGCGAATTGATCGAGATCGGCGGTAGTTTTCGCATGCCCGACATCATGGCCCGCGCAGGCACGAAGATCGTTGAGGTAGGCACGACGAACCGCACCCATCCGGCGGATTATGAGAATGCTATCGGTGCGGATACCGGGCTGTTGTTCAAGGTTCACACCTCAAACTACCGGATCGAAGGCTTTCACAAGGAAGTTGTCGCCCAGGATCTGGCGGCAATAGCCAGAGCGTATGATCTGCCGCTGGCCAATGATCTGGGCTCGGGCACATTGGTTGATCTGTCGCGCTGGGGGCTGCGCCATGAGCCCACGGTGGCAGAGGCGCTGGCCGAAGGGGCCGATCTGGTGACGTTTTCGGGCGATAAGCTGCTGGGGGGGCCGCAGGCGGGGTTTATTGTCGGGCGGCGCGACTTGATAGCCGCGCTGAACCGCAACCCGATGAAGCGCGCGCTGCGATTGGACAAGCTGCGGATTGCGGCCTTTGAGGCGACGCTGAGGCTGTATCAGGATCCGGGCCGTCTGGATCAAAGGCTGCCAACGCTGCGTCATCTGGCCCGTCCAAAGGCCGAAATTCTGGCATTGGCCCATGACCTCTGTCCTCTGCTGGCCGGTGCCGTCGGGCCGGAATTCGAGGCGCTGGTGATCGACTGCGACAGCCAAATAGGTTCGGGTGCGCTGCCAACTGACACCATCCCCAGTGCCGGGATTGCGATTCAGCCGGTAAATGCAAAGGCCAGCGGGCAGCGAACCATTGCTTTGGCCGCTGCTTTTCGTGCGCTACCGATGCCGGTTATCGGGCGGATTGCGAAAGATGCGTTCCTCCTCGATCTGCGCTGTCTGGAGGATGCGGCAGGCTTTCGCGCCAACCTTGCCGCACTGGTCACCGCATGAGCGGGGTCTTTGCCCGGCTGCTCAACAGGTTCTCGCCGGAACCATCCGCCGATACGCAGATGGAACTGGCCGAAATTGCGGTGCGGCAGGGCGATCATGATGCCGCTCTGGCCATCTGGGGGCCGCTGGCAAAAGGCGGGCACGCCGCGGCACAATCGCGCGTCGGCCTTTGCTTTGCTGCGGGGTTGGGGGTCACGCATGACCCAGCCTTGGCCGTGCGCTGGTTCATGCTGGCCGCTGATCAGGACGACACGGTGGGCTGTCGTGAACTGGCCCATGCCTGTTTTCGCGGCGAGGGTATCCCCGAAGACCCAACCCGCGCCGCCGCGCTGTATCGGCAGGCCGCAGACCAGGGCGATCCGGCGGCAATGGACATGCTGAGCTGGATGCTGACTGAAGGTGATATCGTGCCGCCAGATCTGAAAAAGGCCCACCAACTGGCCGAGGCGGCGGCCGCACTTGGCAATGCCGACGCCATGTCCCGGCTGGGCATGATGTATCACAACGCGGTCGGGGTGCCGCGTGATCCGGCCCGCGCCGTGATGTGGTGGCAACGTGCGGCCGCGCGGGGCAATGGCGATGCGCAGGCGATGCTGGGGGCGGCATTGCTCTTGGGCACCGGCATCCCGCGCGACCCGTTCATGGGGTTTGTCTGGCTGCTGCGCGGCCATGGTGCGAACAGCGCGCTTGCCTATCCGTTTCTCAATCGGGCCGCCGCTGCCTTGTCGATTTCCGAACAGGGCCGCGCCCGGCGTCTTGTCCGCGACAGCTTACCGGAGGCCGCGACATGATCGTGGGAACTGCGGGGCACATTGACCACGGCAAGACATCGCTGGTGCGAGCGCTGACCGGCACTGACACCGACAGCCTGAAGGAAGAAAAGGCGCGCGGCATCACGGTCGATCTGGGCTTTGCCTATATGCCGGGCGATGATGGGTCAGTGATTGGTTTTGTCGATGTGCCGGGGCATGAGCGGCTGATCCGCAATATGCTGGCCGGCGCGGCGGGGATCGACCTGATGCTGCTGGCGGTTGCGGCGGATGACGGGGTGATGCCGCAGACCCGCGAGCATCTGGCCATCCTGGATCTGATGGGCCTTCAGCGTGGGATCGTTGCGCTGACCAAAACAGACCTCAGCGATGCAGACCGGATCGCAGCTGCCCGCAACCAGATCGCCAACCTTCTCTTGGGCACGGGGCTGCAAGAAGCCGAAATCGTGCCCGTCTCATCGACGACCGGCGAAGGGATCGAGACGCTGCGGATGGCGCTGCGGATGGCCGCGCACGACACGCCGGTGCGGCAGGTGGATGCGCCTTTCCGGCTGGCCGTAGACCGCAGTTTTACCATTCGCGGTGCGGGCACCGTGGTGACCGGAACGGTTTTGTCGGGGCGCGTGCGCCCTGGGGATGAGCTGATTGTCAGTCCCGGTGGGCTGCCAGTCCGCGTGCGCGGCCTGCATGCGCAAAACCGTGAAGCGGCCGAGGGGCGCACCGGCGACAGATGCGCGCTGAACCTGTCGGGGCAGAACGTCAACCGGGCGGCAGTTGTGCGCGGCGACATGGTTGTGGCACCTGCACTGCATGCGCCGACCGCCCGCATTGACGCTAGGCTGCGCGTTCTTGCCACCGAGAAATCGTCAGTTACGCAATGGATGCCCGTCCATCTGCATCATGGTTCGGGCGAAATGTTGGCGCGGGTTGTGCTTTTGTCGGACCAGCCGATCCCGCCGGGCGGCGAGGGGCTGGTGCAACTGGTTCTGGAACGGCCCATCGCGGCGATCAGCGGCGACCGTTTCGTGATCCGCGACACCAGCGCCAGACGGACGCTGGGTGGCGGCCTTTTGATCGATTTGCGCGCGCCACAACGTCGCCGCCGCACCGCCGAGCGGCTGGCCCGGATCAAGGTGCAGGAAGGCCGTGACGATGCCGCCGTTTTGCGCGCATTGCTTGACCTGTCGCCGGGCTATGTCGACCCGCAGGCGTTCGCGCAAGACCGCGCCATCGCACCGGATCGCATGGCGCAGTTGCTTGCGACGGTTGATCCTGTATCGATTCAGGCTGACGGGCGGACAATGGTCATGTCCCGGCAGCGCTGCGCCGACCTGACGGCGCGGGTCATCGAGATCCTGACGGAATTTCACACCGCCAACCCCCACCTGGTCGGACTGGGGCTGGAGCGGTTGCGCCAGAATGCCGATCCGCAGTTTCCCGCAATGACGTTCCGCGCGTTTCTTCTTTCTGACCCGATCGACGGATTGGTCGCTTTGGATGGTGCCTGGGTGCGGCTTGCCTCGCATGAGGTGCGGCTGGATCCTGCGGATGAGGCCGTCTGGGCCGAAATTCGGCCGATGCTGGGCAATGGCGCACGGTTCCGCCCGCCGCGCGTGCGCGACATCGCCGATGCGCTGGGGTGGCCCGAAGCTGAGATCCGCGATCTGTTCCGGGCCCTGTCGCGCATGGGACAGCTGCATGAAATCGGCAAGGACCACTTCTTTTTGCGCGATGTGCTGGGCGAGATGGTTGGCTTGATTACTGATCTGGATGCCGCGAAACCATGGTTCAGCGCCGCCGATTTTCGTGATCAGGTTGACAACGGACGCAAGGTTGCCATTGAAATACTGGAATTCCTTGATCGCCACGGCGTCACGATCCGCCGCGGTGATCTGCGGCGGCTGAATCCACGCCGCCGCACCCTGTTCCTGCGCGACACCAGCCGGGCCGACAGTGCCCCGTCAGGAGGAGAATCGTCCCCGGTGGGGCGTCCGGACTTCAAATCCGGGAGGGGCTGTGAGACAGTCCTTGGTGGGTTCGACTCCCACTCTCTTCCGCCAACTTCAAGAGGTGACACCGCATGATCGCGGAACGCCCTTCCGTGGCATGATGAAGTGCTGCATGCCCGAACAGCCGCAAGGAGAGGTCTGAAATGGACAACCGCCCGCTGCACTTTGACCTTTGGGTCCGCGAGGAATTTACCCGCGCTGGCGCCTTTACGGCGCTGATTGTTCTGGTGGCCATTGAGGAACATACCGTGCGCCCCCTGCGATCCAGTCATGTGCATCTGATCGGCGCAGACGTGAATTGGCCTGACATGGCGGCGCTATTTGACAAGGCCAACCCTGATTGGGATGGTGCCTTGTTTTCGGCCCGCACCGACGATGAAGACGGCGGGCCCATTTCGGATGCCTCGGCCCGCATTGCCCTGAAAGATCATGTTCAGGACATTGTCGAGGATCGCAGCCTTCTCAACGCCGGGCATTTCTTTGACCGGAACGGCAGGCGTTTGCGGGTAGAGGCAGTTGCACAGCAATAAGGTCACGGGACGCCGCAGACCACAGGGGGGCCATGCAATTGACAGGGGCTGCATTTGAACCCTAGCCTTGGCCCGCAGCGTCAGGAGGCGATCATGGACATTCGGACCTATGCGGGCTTTGCGGCCGTAGCCGATCTTTCAAGCGTGACCCTTGCGGCTGAACGGCTGCATATGACGCAATCGGCCCTGTCACGTCAGATCAAGGCGCTGGAGGAGTCGTTCGGAATACGGCTGTTCGAAAGGGCGGGCCGCAACCTGCGCCTGACCCCGGCGGGTGAGGCACTGGCCAGCCGGGTGAATTCGCTGCTGGCCAGTGAACGCAGCCTGCGCAGCTTTGCCGATGAGTTGAAAAGCGATCAGGCCGGTCTGTTGCGGATCGGGGCCTGTTCGCAGTTGATTGAACGGTTCTTGCCCGCCTTCCTGAAGCGCTGGACAACTGACAATCCGGGGATCGAGATTTTGCTGGAAGATGGCGGCGGCCCTGAGTTGGCTGAAAGGCTGCGCGGCGGGGCGGTGCATCTGACCCTTGCCGCCTCTCCTTCGACGCTGGCCGAGGGTTTCGAAGTGGTGCGCCTGGGCCGTCTTGCCTTTCTGGCCGTGGCGCTGCCCGATGTTCTGGCCGACACAACCCGGCCGATCGAGATGGCCGAGCTGCTGTCGCATCCCATCCTGACCCTGAATCATCGTCACGCCTCCCGCGAGGTTTTCGATGCAGCCTGTCGTCTGATCGGAGAGCCGCCAAAGGTGGTGATGGAAGGCTATTCGCCGCACACCCTGTTTGCGATGGCCGAGGGCGGTAACGGCGTGGCGGTGGTGCCGTCATCCGCCCGGGTGGCCAGCCCGCATCTGGTAGCCCGGCCTATAGCCCTGAAGGGCGAGCCAGTCGAATTCGACATCTGCGCCATGTGGGACAGGCGCGCAGCGCTGCCTGCCTATGGCTTGCGGTTTGTCGAGGCGTTGAAAATCCACGTGCAGGCCGAAGAAACTCTGGAACCCCCACGGCTTGCCCTGCGCCATGCCTATCTGGCGGCGGTTTGATTCATTCCGATTCTGCATGGGTTTCCGTCAATAATATTCATTTGACGTAACTGTCCTGCCCCCCCTAGGTTGGCCCCTTAGCCGCCATTCAGCCAAGGATGGCGCACGTAGGGAAAGTGCGACGGCCCATGGCTAGACCGCCAGAAAGATACCTGCGCAGGCTGAGCCAAGAGCGCATCGTGCTGTGGATTACCCTGACCATTGTCGCGGTCGCGGCAGCCGCCCTGCCGGGTTTTCTGACCGTCGGCAATCTGCTGGCCGTGGTCCGCTCGGTTTCCGTTCTGGGGATCATGGCGCTGGGAATGTCGGTGGTCATCATCGGGCGTGGCATTGATCTTTCAATGGTCGCGGTGATGGCAATGTCGGTGGCGTGGTATCTGCAACTGCTCAGCACCGGCATGACCGATGCCACGGCGCTGGCGCTGGCGGTGGCCGGGGTGCTGGCGGTCGGGCTGGTGAACGGCTTTTTGATTGCCTATGCCGAAGTGCCGGCTATTTTTGTCACCCTTGCCAGCGGATCCTTCGTCTTTGGCTATGTCCGGTCGCAGTTGATTCCACAGGATGCGGTTGCTGCCCCGGTGGGGCATTGGATGGTGCAACTGGGCCAGATGCGGCCGGCGGGCATACCGGTTGACGTCTATGTCTTTGCGGCGCTGGCGCTGGCGGCCTTTGTCTTCCTGCGGTTCACCGTCTGGGGCCGTTATGTCTATTATGCCGGCGACAATCCGGTGGCTGCGCGCAATGCCGGAATGCCGGTGCGGCCAATGCTGGTGCTGCGTTATGTGATCTCTGCCTTCAGCGCCTTTGCGGCGGGGCTGCTGACGGCGGCCAGCCTGCAGTCGATCAACACGCGCGTGGTGAATTCGACCCTGCTTTACGACATCGTTCTGGTCGCGGTGATCGGCGGGATCGGCCTTTCGGGCGGCAAGGGCGGGGTGCGAAACGTGCTGATCGGGGCGGCGCTGATTGGCGTGATGATGAACACCATGACGATCATCGATATTCCGCAACTGTATCAGAACCTGATCAAATCGACGATCCTCCTGGTGGCGATCATCGTCGATGGCCTGATCAATCCGCGGGATGAACAGACGGCACAACAAGGCGACATTTGAACAATCACGATCCCGCACAAGCCGGGGCGCAACAACAACGAAGAGAGGTGTGGAAATGCGACTGATCAAGACACTGGCTGCAGCGGCAAGCGTTGCGGGATTGATGCTTTCGGGGGCGGCTTTTGCCGACAGCGACACTGGCCCCGGCGAATACGCCGCCGCCATGAACGGCAAGCGCGTCGTCATGGTGCCCTTGGCGATGGGCATGGATCTGGCACAGGGCTGGGCCGCTATTCTCGAGCGTGAGGTGAAGGCCTTTGGCGGCACGTTCGAGACCCGCGACCCGAACTGGAGCACCGAAGCCGGCGCCCAGGCCCTGACCGAGGCGATCTCAGCGGATCCAAAGCCGGATGTGCTGATCGTCATGCCGCCGGATCTGAACTCTTACACCAAGATCCTGAAAAAAGCGCAGGCGGCAGGCATCTATGTGCTACTGTTGGACAACCCGGCCAATTTCAAGGCCGACGCCTATCTGGGCAGCGACTGGACCAACCTTGGCGCGCTGGAGGCCAAGGCGGCGATGGACGCTTGCGGTGAAGGATCGTCCAAGAAGATCGGTCTGGTGCAGGGCGATGAGGTGAACGCGACCAGCCTATTTCAATACGAAGGCATCATGAAGGTGCTGGACGCTGACCCGTCCTATTCGGTGGTGGCCAAGCCGGTGTCGAACTGGGATCCGACCACCTCACGCACCGTCACCGCGACGATGCTGCAACAAAACCCCGATGTCTGCGCCATCATCGACTTCTGGGATGGCGATGCTTCGGGTGCCGCGGCAGCCATCCGCGATGCCGGTTTGCAAGGCAAGGTGGCGCTGATCACCACCGGCGGCGGTGAGCAGGCTGCCGATTGCGACATGATCGAAAACGGCACTTACACCGCAGTGGTCATGACCGAACTGGTGCGCGAAGGCGGCGATCTGGTGGCGATGATCAAATACCTGCTGCAAAGCGGCACCGCGCCCGGCACGACCAGCGCCTATATCTACACGCTGGAGCAGGCCACCACCAAGGCCAACATGCGCCCCGACAGCTGCTGGTCGCTGAAAGCGCTGCAGTCGATGAACCCCTGAACCCTGTTGCGGGCGGCCCACCCGGCCGCCCCGACCCGATCTGATCCGACGGAGCCCTGATGACCTTCCGCGAACGGCTGCAAGCCTGGCGCTACAACTTGGTGCCCGATCACGCCATCGGCGAGATCCTGCAAAAGCGCTGGACCGACAACGCAATCCCGTTCCTGGCACTGGTGATCGTGATCATCAGTTTCGGCAGCGCCATTCCGGGGTTTTTCAACCTTGCCTCATTGCAGGATTCCACGCGCCAACTGGGTGAATTCAGTCTGGTCGTCATCGGGCTATCGGTTGTCATGTTGGGCGGCGGCATCGACCTTTCGGTGGGATCAATCTTCGCGCTGTCGGCCTTTTCATCCGTCGCGTCGTTTTTCATTTTCGGCCTGCCGCCGGGGGTGGCGTTTATGGCGGCGCTGGCAACTGGGGGGGTGTTCGGGGCGGTCAATGGCTATCTGATCGGCTATCTTCGGTTGCGGGCGTTCCTGACCACGCTGGTCACATTCATCATCGGTCGGGCGATCTATGACATTCTGGTCGTCAGTTTCGGTGTGCAGGTTCAGCTGTCAGATGCAACCTCGGACCTTTGGGATTTCATTGGTGACGGCACCCTGGGCGGGCTGTCGGTGTCGGTCATCGCGGCGCTGGTGCTGGCCCTCATTACCCATGTCGCCCTGACACGGTCACGGCCGGGCTGGCATGTGCTGGCGATTGGCGGCTCGCGCCGGTCGGCGCATAATGCCGGTATCCGGGTCAGGCGGATGGTGTTCCTGACCTATGTCTTTTCCGGCCTTTGTTCGGCCACCGCCGGGTTCCTGATCGCCACCCGCCTGTCCGGTGCCGGGCCGGGAAGCGGGCAGGGGCTGGAGATCATGGCGCTGACGGCGGCGGTGGTAGGCGGCAACAGTCTGGGAGGCGGGCGCGGATCGGTCGTCAAGGGGCTAATGGGGGCGATCATTGTTCTGGTGATGACCAACGGTCTGATCCGGCTGGGTTATGGCACCGGCACCAACCAGATGGTTCTGGGTCTGCTGCTGGCAGCGGCCGTCACAATCGACATCCGCTGGCTGAAAAACCGCCACAAGGTGCTGAATGAGGTTTATGTGGCCCCGGTCTATCTGCGCATGGGGCAGGCGCAAAGTGCGGCCCCCGGTTCCGGCACACCCTATGCGCTGAACAACCGCCTGTCGCAGGCCGAGGCGATTGGGCTGGGTGAGGTCGAGGGCCCCGAGGATGTGATCCTGGACCGCGACGACCACCTGTATTGTGGCACGCGGCATGGTGAAATCGTGCGCTATTTCG
>JBATPI010000201.1:0-13651 GCA_049291415.1 Paracoccaceae bacterium
GCCATGGACTGCGGCGCACGTGGGGCGGGCGGTGTGCCAGGCACCGGTGGGCGCCTGCGCCATCTGATCTATTGGATAGAGGCCGCCCATCTGGCACGTCGCTGCCATGATCTGCGCTTGCCCCATATCCACGCGCATTTCGGCACCAATTCAGCCACCGTCGCCATGCTCGCGGCTGAAATCGGCGGTTTGGGCTATTCCTTTACCGTGCATGGGCCAGAAGAATTTGATGCCCCCCGCGCCCATTCCCTGCACGAAAAAGTGGCACGGGCGGCCTTTACCGTGGCGATTTCTTCCTTTGGCCGCAGCCAGCTATGCCGCTGGGCCGATGTGGCGGATTGGTCCAAACTGCATGTCGTGCATTGCGGGATTGAGCCGTGGCGCTTTCCTGCCCCCGCGCCTTTGCCGCAGGGTCCGCGCCGGCTGGTGGCGATCGGTCGGCTGGCCGAACAAAAGGGCTTTCCCCTGTTGATCGAGGCGATGGCCCTTGCCGCCCCCTATATCCCCGACCTGCACCTGACGCTGATCGGCGAAGGCCCGTTGCGCCCGCTATTAGAGTCGCAAATCACCCGCGCCGGGTTGCAATCACAGATCACCCTGACCGGCTGGCTGGATGAGGCCGCGGTGCGCGATCACCTCGCCCACAGCCACGCGTTGATCCTGCCATCTTTCGCCGAAGGCCTGCCGATGGTGGTGATGGAAGCGTTTGCCGCCGCCCGCCCGGTGATCGCATCGGCCATCATGGGGGTGCCCGAACTGGCCAGCCGTGAAACCGGCTGGCTGGTGCCTGCCGGTGATGCCGCAGCTTTGGCCCAGGCCATTCTGGATTTTGCAGCCACACCGCGCGACCGGCTGGAAACCATGGGGGCCGAGGCCCGCGCCACCGTGTTGGCCCGCCATGACATCACGGCCGAGGCCGAGAAACTGGCCGCGTTGCTGGTCTCAGGTGGCCGACCATGAACCGTTTTGTCATTGCCTGCGCCAGCCATTCTGACGCGATCCTGGGCGCGAACCTGGCCCGCTCACCCTGCCTGTCGGGCATCCCCTTGCATGTCGAACGGGACGCCCCTTCGGCCGCAATCGCCTATAACCGCGCGCTGGATGCCACGGATGCCGAGGTGGTGATCTTTGCCCATCACGACGTCTATCTGCCGTTAGGGTGGGACCAGCTGCTGGCCGCCCGGCTGGCCGAAGTACAGGCAGCAGACCCCGACTGGGCGCTGTTCGGCAGCTTTGGCGTGGGGCTGAACGCCGCGCATATCGGCCCGGTCTGGTCGTCATCTCTGGGCCAGATCGTTGGTCGCGTGCCGCTGAGCCCGGTGCAGGTGCAAAGCTATGACGAGTTGTTGATCATCCTGCGCCGGGCATCGGGCCTGCGCTTTGATCAGGCCCTGCCCGGTTGGCATTTCTACGGCACCGATATCGTCGCCTCGGCCCGCGCCCGCGGGTTGAACGCCTGGGCCGGTGCCCTGCCCTGCATCCACAATGACCGCTACCATGACGCCGTCGGCCCGGACTTTACCGAAAGCTACCGCCATATGCAGCGCAAATGGCGCAATGCCCTGCCCCTGCGCAGCCCGATCACCAAGATCAGCCGATCAGGCCTGCACCTGATCCGCGACCGCTGGCAGGCCCGCGGCTCAACATCGTTCCGCGCCGAGATGGCCGTCGGCACTGATACCCCGGTGGAAACCCTTGCCGCCCGCTGCGGCTGGTCCGATCTGGGCCCCAGCGCGACAGGCGGTCTTGCGGCGCGCTGAATGCCAACTGGAATTCCGTATGCGAATCCCGTAAGGCGAACTGCACCGCTATGAGGCCAGGCCATGACCAATGACACCAGAGCAGGCTTTGTCGCCCTGATCGGAGAGCCGAACGCCGGCAAATCCACGCTGCTGAACCGGATGGTGGGCGCCAAAGTGTCCATCGTCACGCATAAGGTGCAGACAACGCGGGCGCGGATCCGCGGGGTCTGCATGGCGGGGCAGACGCAGATCGTTTTTGTGGACACGCCCGGAATTTTCCGGCCGCGCAGGCGTCTGGACCGGTCGATGGTCAAGGCGGCCTGGGGCGGGGCGGCGGACGCCGATGTGGTGGTCTTGCTGATCGAGGCGCATCGGGGGCTGACCTCGGGCACCCAGGCCATCATCGACAAGATCCGCGACGAGATGCCCAAGGGCAAGCCGGTGGCGCTGGCGATCAACAAGATTGACCGGGTCAAGGCCGAGGTGCTGCTGGCGCTGGCCGAAAAGATGAATGAAGCGTTTCCCTTTGCCAAAACCTTCATGATCAGCGCCGAAAAGGGTTACGGTGTTGAGGATCTGAAGGGTTGGCTGGCCGGGCAACTGCCGCTGAGCCCTTGGTATTACCCCGAGGACCAGCTGGCCGATCTGCCGATGCGGATGATCGCGGCTGAGATGACCCGCGAAAAGCTGACCCTGCGGCTGCATGAGGAATTGCCCTATCAGCTGACCGTCGAGACCGAGAAATGGGAAGAAAAGCCCGATGGAACGGCGCGGATCGACCAGATAATCTATGTGATGCGCGACGGGCACAAAGGGATCGTGCTGGGCAACCGGGGCGAGACGATCAAGGCCATTGGCAGTGCCGCGCGGGCCGAGATTTCGGAATTCCTGGGCCGGACGGTGCATCTGTTTCTGCAGGTGAAGGTGCGGCCGAACTGGCTGGAAGAGGCTGAGCGCTATTCCGAGATGGGTCTGGATTTCAAAGATGGCGATAGCTGACGCCCGCCTGATCATCGGGGGCGCCAAAATTCCCTGCAAGGAATTTGGCGCATGACACCACGACTGACCGCAGGTTTATGGGTGTCGGCCTATCTGGCGCGGCTGCGTCTGGCGGCGATTCCGGCCTATCTGGCGCGACGGGGCGATGACACTGCAGGCGCAGTGGTGGTCAAGCTGGCCACGCTGGACGGCCAGGCCCGCGCCTATGCCCGCCGCTGGGATTTTGCCACCGACAGCCGGTTGTGGGAAGTTCTGGCCGAAGGGCCAGAACCTGAGGTTGACGCAAGGCTGGCGCGTGAGGCCGCGCGCGACCCCGATCTGTGGCTGATTGAACTGGAAGACCGTTTGGGCAGGACCTTGCTGGACGAGGATGGCCTGGCCGAGGGTTGAACCGAGGTCATCGGCGCGTGCATCGGGCAAAGGGCAAGGAGGCGGATAGTCAGCGGATGGAATGGCGGGATGAGGGCGTGATCCTGTCCATGCGACCGCATGGCGAAAGCGCCGCTATCATCGAGGTCTTTACGCGGGACCATGGCCGTCATGCGGGCGTGGTGCGGGGTGGCACGTCACGCAGGATGGCGGCACATGTGCAGCCCGGCACACAGGTTGCGGTGGTCTGGACCGCCCGTCTGGCCGAGCATATTGGCGCCTATACGGTTGAGCCGGTCCGCAGCCGGGCGCATGTGTTGTCGGACCGGCTGGCACTGGCCGGGTTGTCCTCGGCCTGTGCGCTGTCGCTGATGGCCCTGCCCGAGCGGGAACCCATAGGGCCGCTGTGGCAGGCAACCGTTGCGGTGCTGGATGCGCTGGCTGTGCCCGACTGGCCCGCGGCCTATCTGCGGTGGGAGCTGGTTTTGCTGCAAGAGTTGGGTTTCGGGTTGGACCTGGCCTCTTGTGCGGTAACCGGCGCGCGAGACGGCTTGTCCTTTGTCAGCCCAAAGACCGGGCGGGCGGTCAGTCTGGCTGCGGCAGGCGATTGGGCCGACCGCTTGCTGCCAATGCCCCGGGGGCTGGCCGGAACCGGGCCACTGACGCCCGACGCTGTGCTGCAGGGTCTGGCGATCACCGCGCATTTCCTGACCCGTGAGATGGCCAACCTGCACCCCGACCGTCGCTTTCCCGAAGCGCGCGGCCGGCTGGTGGATCTGTTGACCCGGCAGGCATCAGCGCCCTGATGCGACAGCAAGTGTCGCGCCTGTGACAGACGCCCCCGGCTGGCGCGGGTTCTTTGGGGCATGGCAACCCGCTACATCCCCCTTGCTCTGAAGCACACGGCCACGCCGCAGGTTGAGCATCTGGCCCTGTTGGCCGGGCTGGAGGCCAGCGTGCGCGGTATGCTGATCAGCGCGATGCCGGTGGCGGTGCATGAGACGCTAGGCGATGCGCAGGCGGTATCGCTGGCCTATTTTGCAGCCGGAATCATTGCGTTGTGCTGGGGCCTGATGGTGCCATGGGCCACGCGCCATGTGCCGCGACGCTGGGCCTATACCGGGGGTTGCCTGCTGTATATGCTGGCGATGGGGCTGGCTGTGACCGGCACTTCCTGGTCGATGCCTCTGGCGCTGATCAGCAGTGCGATGGCCACGGCGACCACCTTTGTCTGCTTCAACGCCTATGTGCTGGACTATGTCGACCGCGCCAATCTGGGGCGCAGCCAGTCGGTGCAGATGGTCTATGCCGCAACGCCCTGGACACTGGGGCCGGTGCTGGGCGTCTGGCTGCATGACCTGTGGAGCCCGGCCCCCTTTCTGCTGGCCGGAACCTTTGCGGTGGTTTTGCTGACCATGTTCTGGGTGTTGCGGCTGGGCAATGGCAAGCAGATCCAGCGCGCCAAGGGGCCGGCGGTGAACCCGTTGGGCTATCTGGGGCGGTTCTTTCGTCAGCCGCGGCTAATCTCGGGCTGGCTGTTCGCGGTGATGCGCAGCTGTGGCTGGTGGGTCTATGTGGTCTATCTGCCGATCTTCTGCATCGAGGCGGGGCTGGGCGACAAGGTCGGTGGCTATGCCTTGTCCACCTCAAACGCCTTTCTGTTTGCCGCGCCCGCGCTGAACCGCTGGGCGCGGCGCAAGAGCATTCGCTGGTCGGTGCGCTTTGCGTTTTTCAGCTGCGCCACGATGATGACGCTGGCCGCACTGCTGTCGCTGTTGCCGTGGGTAACCGTCGCGCTGATTTTCGGATCGTCGTTCTTTCTGGTGATGCTGGATGTTGTCGGCGGCCTGCCGTTCCTGATGAGCGTGCGGCCATCCGAGCGCACCGAGATGAGCGCGGTCTACTCCAGTTTCCGCGATGTCTCGGGAATTCTGACGCCAGGGGTGGCGTGGCTGGTGCTGTTTGTGGCACCGCTGCCGGGCATCTTTCTGGCGGCGGGGGGCGGGCTGTTGGCGGCCGGGCTGATCGCCGGGCGCCTGCATCCGCGGCTGGGTGTGCTGCGACCATCGCGCGGCGGCGTGCTGCCGGATCAAGGCATCAGGCGCGGCTGATCCGACAGCGCTTTGTTCACAAGGCTTTAATCCAGCAGTCGCCGTGCAATGACCTGGGCCTGAATCTCTGCCGCGCCTTCAAAGATGTTCAGGATGCGGGCGTCGCACAGGATGCGGCTGATGCGGTATTCCAGCGCAAAGCCGTTGCCGCCGTGGATCTGCAGCGCGTTGTCCGCACAGGCCCAGGCAACACGCGCGCCCAACAGCTTGGCCATCCCCGCCTCCAGATCGCAGCGCTTGTCATGGTCTTTCTGCCAGGCGCTGAAATAGGTCAGTTGGCGGGCGATCATGATCTCTACCGCCATCATCGCCAGCTTGCCTGCAATGCGGGGGAATTCGATCAGCGATTTGCCAAATTGCTTGCGGTCTTCCGCGTATTGCAGCCCGATTTCCAGCGCCGATTGCGCCACGCCGATCGCGCGCGCACCGGTCTGGATGCGGGCAGATTCAAAGGTCTGCATCAGTTGCTTGAAGCCTTGCCCGGGCTGGCCACCCAGGATGTTCTCCGCCTTCACCTTGAAGCCGTCAAAAGCCAGCTCGTATTCTTTCATGCCGCGATAGCCCAGCACCTCGATCTCACCGCCGGTCATGCCGGGCGTGGGAAAGGGGGCCTCATCGGTGCCGGGGGTCTTCTCGGCCAGAAACATGCTGAGGCCGCGATAATCGGTGGTGTCGGGATCGGTCCGGGCCAGCAGCGTCATCACATGGGTGCGCGCGGCATGGGTGATCCAGGTCTTGTTGCCGGTGATTTCCCATCCGTCATCGGTCCGGGTGGCGCGGGTGCGCAGTGACCCCAGATCCGACCCGGTATTCGGTTCGGTGAACACGGCGGTCGGCAGAATTTCCCCAGAGGCCAGCTTTGGCAGCCAATGCGTCTTTTGCTCGGGCGTGCCGCCGCACAGGATCAGCTCAGCCGCGATCTCGGTCCGGGTGCCCAGAGATCCCACGCCTATATAGCCGCGCGACAGCTCTTCACTAACCACCACCATGCTGGCCTTGGACAGGCCAAAGCCGCCGAATTCCTCGGGGATGGTCAGTCCGAACACGCCCATCTCGGCCAGCTCGGTGATCACCTGCATGGGGATCAATTCGTCCTTCAGGTGCCAGTTATGCGCTACGGGGATGACCTTTTCGTCGGCATAGCGGCGGAACTGGTCGCGGATCATTTCCAATTCGGCGTCCAAGCCGCTGGCACCAAAGGTGGCGCGGCCGTGGTTGTCGCGCATGCAGGCGACCAATGCCATGCGGCTGGCTTGGGTGTTCCCCAAGGCCATCAGCCGCAGGGCGGCGTCCGTCGGAGCCCAGGTCAACCCCAGATCGGCCAAACGTGCCATCTCGTTCTGGCTCATCGGAATGCCGCCAGAAATCTGGTTCAGGTATTCGCCAAAGCCGATCTGCAGGATCAGCGCCTCAATCTCACCCAACTGGCCGTCGGCCTGCAGCCGCCCGGCCCAGGCGTCCAGCTGATGCAAGGCCTGCACATAGGTCGCCAGCCAGGACAGGGTATGCGCGGCAAACTGGTGCTGCTCCATCGCCGCAGCTGACACTTTGCCGCCCGTGCTGACCAGCGCGGCCAAGGCGGTGCGGCCCTGATCGAACAGCCGGTCCAATTCCGGCAGCGTGGCCTGGGTCAGGGTGCGAAGGTCGCTCAGGACGGGCGAGGTGGGCATCGGCTGGCCATCATGCGGCATCGGGTGGCTCCAGTCTGGATTCTGCATCTGCAAAGAAATACGGCCTTCGCAACTGCAGCGCAATATCCTTTCGCAGACTAACCGCATCGTGAACGATAATGTCGCGCCGAATCATGACACCGCACCACAGGCCTGCACCAGATCGGGCACCGCATCAGCCGGCACCACCTGGAACTGAACCTGATAGTGGCGGATGTCACCCTCCCACACCTCAAACCGCCACAGGCCGGGAATCAGCTCATCCACCGTGTCAAAGCGAAAGAACGACAGCGTCCCGCCCCATTCGGAAATGCCGGCATTCCAGACATCCGGCACCTCGTGGCCGGGGCGATACACCCGCACCTCCGCGGTTTCGCTGGACCAGCCCACAGCGCCGGTGGCCTTGACCCCAAAGGCCAGACCAATGGCCGCAGGCACCACCTGCCGGTCGGGCCAGTGAAAGCGGACATTGCCGGTCGGCACATGGATCCAGCCGTCTGTCGTGCCGGGCGCGGGCATCCGGTCCATCGCCTGCAGCGCACAAAACACGCCCAGTTCCAGCCGGGCAATCTGCGGGCCATGCTGGGGCGGGGCGGGGTCGGCCAGCGCGGCAGTCCCGATCAGGGCCAAGGCAAGGGCGGTGATCAGATGTCTCATACCGCGAACGAAAGCATGGGCACCCGCAGCGGTCAATCGCACCATGGCGTCATGACAAAAAGTTGCAGTCCGGCCCGATCTCGGGCAGGGCCGAGGGGGCAACCACGTCGAATTCGATGCTGTATAGCCGGGTATCGCCGTCCCAGGCCTCCATCTTCCACAGGCCCATCTGCAATTCGTCTTCGAAATCAAAGCTGAAGCCGCGGGCATGGGCGGACCCGGCCTCAAGATCGGTGAACCAGACATCAGGGGCAGTCGCGCCCGGGCGCAAGGTTTCCACCCGAACATTGGCAATGGAAATGTCGCTGACGACCGACAGCCCGAACGAGATTCCCAGCAGCGCCGGCACCTCTTGTTGCCGATAGCGATAGGTCGGCGCGCCCGAGAAATTGTTGACATAGCCCAGCGGCGTGCCCGGTGCCGCGGTGGTGCCGTCAATCACCGGTCGGCAATAGATGCCATAATCCAGGATCTGCACGCTGACGATGCTGGTCGGCGGGCCCGGATCGGCCAGCACAACGGCGGGCAGCCACATCAGGACCATCAAGCCAACCAGCAGGGCACGGAACAGACGGGGCATCAGCGGTCCTTTGAACACGACCCACACATCAAAAGCCGGGCGGGCAAAAAGGTCAATCCTCTGCGCCGGGGCACCAACCTGCGGAATCCCACAGGTGCATCGCGCGCAAAAACCCTGTATCAAGAGGCATACATCCTAGAGTGGACCCCATGAAACACCTTGTCGCCAGTTTTGCCCTGATCCTTGCGTCGCCCGCCTTGGCCGATGGGGGCGTGTCGGTCCGCCTGCCCGATGACGGGGCCCTGGCTGCCGCCGCCAGCCCCGCCTTTCTGGCCCAGTTGGTCACCGCCAATGTCGTCGGGATGAATTGCCCGGGGGTCAGCCTGTCTGATGGCGAATGGGCCTTGCTGACCGGCAGCGCCGATAAGGTCGCCGCCGCATTGGGCCTGTCAACGGGGGCCTATGACGATCAGTTCTACGGCCCGGCCTTTGCCGCGCTGGATGATCCGGCCACCTGCAGCGCGAAAGCCCCCCTGATCGCGCCCCTGATCCAGCGGCTGAAGTCGATGGGCGGCAGCACCCAGCCGATCAACTAGGCCCAGGCTTACAGCATCCGCGCGCGCTCTCGCTTCAGCTTTTCCATCTTGCGGGTGATCATCTGGCGCTTCAGCGGGCGCAGATAGTCAATGAACAGCTTGCCCTCCAGATGGTCCATCTCATGCTGCACGCAGGTCGCCCATAACCCGTCGAAGGTGCGCTCTTGCGTCGCTCCGTCCAGATCCAACCAGCGCACCGTCACGGTCGCCGGTCGCCGCACATCGGCATACTGATCCGGGATCGACAGACACCCCTCTTCATAGGTCGAGACGTCTTCCGATTCCCAGATTGTCTGCGGATTCAGCAGCACCATCGGCTCGGGCACCCCGTCCTTGATGCAATCCATCACCAGAACCCGCTGGATCACGCCCACCTGCGGTGCTGCCAGGCCTATTCCGGGGGCGGCATACATTGTCTCCAGCATATCCCCGGCCAACCGCCTCACCTCATCGGTGATATCGGTCACGGGGTCACATGCCTTCTTGAGACGTGGATCAGGATGGATCAGGATAGGGCGTATCATGGCTGGGATGTAAGATATTGCCCCGCCCTGTTGCAAGAGGACAGCCGAAACAGGATAAATTTCCATACTAACCCAAAAAATCAGACCATCTTCCCATTTCAATTCGTTGATTTGGTATTTCTTCCTGTGTAATCCTGCCCATCCAGAACATCCCTCCACCAAAGGTCCGTCAGATGAGCTTCGACACCCCGGTCAACCGCCTTGGCACCCATTGCGTGAAATGGGATATGATGCAGTCTTTCTACGGCGTTGCCCCCGGTGACGGCATCGCCATGTGGGTCGCGGATATGGAGTTTCCACCGCCGCCAGCCGTGCAATCCGCGCTGGAACAGATGACGGCGCATGGCATCTACGGCTATTTCGGCGATGACAGCGCCTATCTGAACGCCATCTGCTGGTGGATGAAAACCCGTCACGGCTGGACCGTGGACCCCAGCCACATTTTCAGCACCCATGGGCTGGTCAATGGCACCGGGCTATGTGTCGATGCCTTCACCAATCCGGGCGATAGTGTCGTGCTGATGACCCCGGTTTACCACGCCTTTGCCCGCACCATCCGTGCGGCAGGGCGTGAGGTGTTGGAATGCCATCTGGCGCAAAAGGATGGCCGCTATGAGATGGACTTCGCCGCGTGGGAGGCCCAGATGACCGGGCGTGAGCGGATGCTGATACTCTGCTCGCCGCACAATCCCGGTGGCCGGGTCTGGACGCTGGACGACCTGCGCGCCACCGCCGATTTCTGCCGTCGCCATGACCTGATCCTGGTCTCGGATGAGATCCACCACGATCTGGTTTTCCCCGGCCATCACCATCACGTCATGGCGCAGGCCGTGCCCGAGATCGCCGACCGGCTGGTGATGATGACCGCCGCAACCAAGACCTTCAACATTGCCGGCTGCCATATCGGCAATGTCATCATCGCCGACCCCACGCTGCGCAAGCGTTTTGCCGACCGGATGATGGCCCTGGGCATGTCGGCCAATTCCTTTGGTCTGCATATGGTCACCGCCGCCTATTCGCCCGAAGGGGCCGCGTGGGTCGATGCGCTGGTCAGCTATCTGGACGGCAATCGCCGATTGTTTGATGACGGCATTGCCGCCATCCCCGGCCTGCGCTCAATGCCGCTTGAGTCCACCTATCTGGCTTGGGTTGATTTTTCCGGCACTGGCATGGCCCCGGCCGAATTCATCGCCCGGGTGGAAAAAAGCGCAAAGATCGCCGCCAATTACGGCGCAACCTTCGGCGCGGGTGGCGAGGCGTTCCTGCGGTTCAACCTGGCCGCCCCCCGCGCCCAGATTGCCGAGGCTGTCAGCCGTCTGCAAACCGCCTTCGCCGACCTGCAATAGCCCCTCCCCCGGCGCGTCCCCGCCGGGCGCAGGCCGACCAGACTTGCGACGGCGCAGCCATCGGCTAGGGTGCGGCCATGCGCCTGATTGCCCGCCTGTTTTCCTCATTCACCTTCCTGACGCTGTTTGGCGCAGCGCTACTGATGTGGATGGGACCGCGCCATCCGCCGCTGCCCGACCTTCCGCCCGAAGCCGCCCTTACCGGCCCGGTTGAGCGGATCGTGATTGAGAAAGCCGCCCGCCGTCTGACCCTGTTGCAGGGCGGCCAGCCCGTCCGCATCTGGCCAATCGCCCTGGGGTTTACCCCCGCTGGCGATAAATCCCGCGAAGGCGATGGTCGCACCCCCGAAGGCGCCTTCCGCATCAACCGCCGCAATGACGCCAGCCTTTATCATCTGTCGCTGGGCCTGGATTACCCGCATCCCGACGACATCGCCGCCGCCACCGCCGCAGGCTATTCTCCCGGCGGCGATATCATGATCCACGGCCAACCGAATGCACTGGCCGAGCCGTTGGCCCTGGCCGGAGACTGGACCGCTGGCTGCATCGCGCTGACCAATGCACAGATGCGCGCAATCTGGGATCATACGCCGATCGGCACCCCGGTCGAAATCCGACCCTGACCCCCGGTTTCATCTTGGCAAAAATATTCTCGGGGGGGCGCGAATGCCTGGCATTCGCGTTTGGGGGGCAGACAGCCCCCCTGCCCGGCCAACCCCCGCTCAGCTGCGCGGCAGATAGGCCACCGGCGCAAACTCATCGCGCCAATAGTCCAACGGGGCCTTGTCCGTCACCGCCGTCGCACGCTTGAACTCACACACCAGCTCACCGTCCTCAATGGATGAGGCGACTATCAGACATTGGAACACCTGCCGCGCCCCGTCATAGACATCGACCAGCCCACGCAATTTGCCCGGGCTAAGACCGGCATCCAGCGCAAAGCCGTCATGCCAGAACCGCAGCACCGGAAACACCGCCTCGCCCACCTGCACCCGCAGGCGTGAGCGTTTCTTCAGATCCCGCTTGCGGGCCGCCTCCAGCCCGTCGCGCACGTCTTGCGGCAGAAATTCCAGCATGCCTGACCCTCCTCTGCGGATAAGTCTGCGGGGCAATCTGTTAAAATCAAGACAAGGCCCCGGGCGATCCAAACCGTTGCGCATTTGCGGATCTGCTGTGGCGTTTATATCGCATTTCTGCCCAGATTACCCGCCGCATTGCCCTGCCTGCACAACCTGAAATTGTTTCCGCCGTCCGCGTGCCACCTCACCCCGATTCTCCCGATAACCCGCAATGCTTGCCCTTCCGGCCCCGATGGCCCTAACGTGGGGTCCATGCACAACCCATGCCTGATCCTGACCCAGTTCCGCCCTGCCGCCCGACAGGCAGCTGGCTGATGGAGTGGGGGCTGGTCAGCACCGTCAGGACGGCGCCGGAAAAGCTGCTGGCCTTTGTGGCGCATCACCTGTCGCTGGGGGCCTCGCGGATCTGGCTGTATTTTGACGATCCCGATGACCGTGCCTTTGATCTGGTTGCCCATCTGCCGCAGGTCACGCCGGTGCGCTGCGATGATGTTTTCTGGGCCGCCGCCGGGCGCCGTCCTGACCGGCACCAGAACCGTCAGTCCCGCAACGCGCAGTCCGCCTACCGCGCCTGCCGCCTGCCCTGGCTGGGGCATATCGACGTGGACGAATTCCTCTGGCCTTCGGCCCCGGTGGCGCAGATCCTGGCCTCATTGCCCCCCGATCAGCTGACCCTGCGGATGGAACCGCATGAGGCGATGCACGACCCCGATCTGCCCGATGACATCTTCACCGCCCGCGCCTTTCGTGGCCCGCTGAAGCCGCGGTTCGCCCCTCTGCGTGAGCCCGTTCTGGGCACCTATGCCGCCATCCTGCCCGAGGGTCATCTATCGCACACCAATGGAAAATCATTTTTCCGCAGTGGGATAAAGGGCCTGTCACCGCGGCTGCATTCGGCTTTCCTGAATAAGGAACGCCTGCCCGGCCCGCCCTTTGACGCCCGCCTGCCGCTCTTGCATTTCCACGCACAGGACCGGGCCGCCTGGCTGGCCGCCCTGCCGTTTCGGCTGACACGCGGCGCCTATCAATACCATCCCGAGATGCAGGCTCATCTTGAAACCGCCGGCCCCCAGGAAATCACGTTTTTCTACGACCGCACGCAAGTGCTGAACGCCGACACCGCGGCGCTGTTGCGCGATGCGGGCCGGTTGATCGAGGCCGATCTGGCCCTGCGCCGTCTGCTGGATACGATCTGTTAGGCCACCATCGCGGCGGCCCGCTTCAGATCCACTGAAACCAGCTGTGATACCCCCTGCTCGGCCATCGTCACGCCAAACAGCCGGTCCATCCGCGCCATCGTCACCGCATGGTGGGTAATCACCAAAAACCGCGTTTCGGTCCGCCGCGTCATCTCATCCAGCATGTCGCAGAACCGGGTGACGTTGGCGTCATCCAATGGCGCATCCACCTCGTCCAGCACGCAGATCGGCGCCGGATTGGCCAAGAACACCCCGAAGATCAGCGCCAAGGCGGTCAGGGTCTGCTCGCCACCCGACAACAGCGACAGTGTCGCCAACCGCTTACCGGGTGGCTGACACATGATCTCCAACCCGGCTTCCAAGGGATCATCCGACTCCACCAAAACCAGCCGAGCCTCACCACCCCCGAACAGATGCGTAAACAGCGCGCCAAAGTTGCTGTTCACCTGCTCAAACGCCGTCAGCAGCCGCTCGCGCCCTTCCTTGTTCAGCCCCGCAATCCCGGCGCGCAGCTTCTTCACCGCCTCTTCCAGATCGGTCTTTTCGGTCGCCAGCGCGGTATATTCCGCATCCACTGTCTTCGCGTCTTCTTCGGCCCGCAGGTTCACCGCGCCCAGCGCCTCGCGCTGCCGCTTCAACCGTTGCACGTCATTATCCAAGGCATCCGCGTCCGGCATCTTGTCCGGGTCCACCTTCAAGCTGACCAACAGCTCCTGCGGTGTCTGGTCGTCTTCTTCCGCAATCCGCTCTGCCGCCAAAGATACCGCTTCGCGCGCCGCATCCAGCCGTGCCTCCGCCCGCGCCTTGGCTTCCCGCGCCTCCCCCGCCAGCCGCTCCGC
>JBATPI010000202.1:0-2011 GCA_049291415.1 Paracoccaceae bacterium
GTGCCAAAGGACAGATAGGTGTTGCGGCCCGTAACTTCGCCAGTGTTTCCGGCCTCGAACCCCAGCCGAACCGTGCCCTCAAAGGGTTCCACCGGCTGCTTGGTGACCAGATTGATTGCACCGCCCATGCCGCCCGGCCCGTTCAGAACCGAGACATAGCCCTTTTGCACCTGAACCTCGGCCAGATCGGGCGTCAGGAAGCGGCCGAAATCCAGTCGGTTGTCAGAGGGCAGGTAGACCCGGATCCCGTCGATGGACAACGGCACCTGCAGCCGGTCAAAGCCGCGCACAAAGATCAGGCGTTCATTCCGGCTGCCGCCGCTGTTGCCCACGCCCACGCCCGGCACGGTTTTCAGTGTGTCATCCAGTGTGAAGCGCCCGCTTTTCACCGCCTCCTCGCCAGTCACCGTGGTAGAGGTGCCGCCCTGCGGATCTTCGGCGGTGACATAGATCGTGCCCAGGATGAAGGTGTCGGTCTCATCCTTGTCGGCAGTCTGTGCCCAGGCCGGCTGTCCAGCGCCAAAGGACACCAGCGCACCCGTCAGCGCCAATCTTTGCAACACGGTCATTTCATCCCCATCCCACTGCAAGCCTGAGCGGAAAGCCGCCCGATTCGATATGTTTGATAAAACATATCCAGCAGGGCGACAATCAGCCTATGCAGGCGGGACACAGGTTCGTTGCGCGATTGACACGGGCAGGCGGATCAGTGGTCGGAATAGTGGCTGCGGCCGTCGGGCAAGGCGTGGCACAGAACCGGCAGGCCATAGAGGTCAGACAGCCGGTCGGCGGTCATGGTCGCCTTCGCGGGGCCGCTGGCAACGACGCCAGCCCGCCCGATCAGCAGCACCCGGTCCGCCAGAGCCGCCGCCTGATCGGGATCATGGGTTGAGAATATGATGCCGATGCCGCGCGTCGCCAGATGGCGGATCGCGCGCTGCACCAGAATGCGATTGGCAAAATCCAGACTGGCGGTTGGCTCATCCATGATCAGGGCTTTGGCCCCTTGGGCAATGGCGCGGGCGATCAGCACCATCTGACGCTGGCCGCCGGACAGATCTGTCACCGGGCGGAGCGACAGGTCTGCAATCCCCAGCTCAGCCATAGCCGCGCGGGCCGCCGCCACTTCAGCCGCTCCGGGGCGGTCAAACGGACCCAGCCGGACCGAGGCACCCATCAACACGATGTCAAAGGCCGAGAACGCAAACGGCGTCGCCAGCGCCTGAGGAACATGCGCCACCAGCGCCGCGCGGTCAGACGGTGCCAGCCGGGCCACCTCATGGCCGCACAACAGAATGCGGCCGCCCATTGGGGGCAGCAGGCCCAGCAATGTGCGGAAAACGGTGGTCTTGCCGACGCCATTCGGCCCCAGCACCGCCAGAATCTTTCCGCTACCCAGCCGCAGATCCAGGCCCGACAGCAGGGCATTGCGGCCATGGCCGACGGCCAGCCCCTGCGTCTCGATCAGGGTCATGTCGCCCATGCCCGCGCCCCGCGTGTCAGCAGCAGGACAAAAACCGGCGCGCCGATCACCGCCGTCAATATGCCCAAGGGCACCTCCATCAGCGCGACCGACCTTGCGGCGGTATCGACCAGCACCATGAAGCCTGCGCCAATCACCAGTGCCGCTGGCAACAACCGGTCAAAGCGCGGGCCGGTCAGCAGCCGTGCCATATGCGGCACCATCAGCCCGACCCAGCCGATCACCCCGGTCACCGAGACGGCCGAAGCGGTGACCAGCGTGGCGGCGACAATCACCAGCAGGCTGAGACGTCGGGTATCCACCCCCATGCTGCGCGCCTCATCCTCGCCCATGGCCAGAAGGCCGATGCGCCAGCGCATCGCGATCAGCGGCACCAGCCCGGCCAGAATGGCGGGCAGCGCCAGCGCAATGTCGATCCGTTTGATGCCGGCAAGGCTGCCCATCAACCAGAAGGTGATGGCGGGCAATTGCTGCTCGGGGTCTGCCAGCAGCTTGACCAGCGAGATCCCCGCTCCGGCCAGCGCGCCC
>JBATPI010000203.1:0-27848 GCA_049291415.1 Paracoccaceae bacterium
CATCTCACGCACGATCTGGCCAGCGCGGGCCTCATGGTCAGGATGCAGGACCGACCAGACAAAGCTGATTGCCACGGTATCGACGCCCTCGGCCTTGAACACTTCACAGGCTGCGCGCACATCCGCCTCGTTCAGGGGGGTGCGGACGCTGCCGTCCGACAGCACCCGCTCGCGCACGCCGCGCCGCATGTAGCGCGGCACCAGCATCGTCGCTGGCGGATATTCGGCGTCATAGCGATAGCCGTCTTCCTTATGGCCCAGCCGGATCTCAAGGCTGTCTTCATGCCCCGCGGTGCAGATCAGCCCGGTCTTTGCCCCCTTCAACGTGATCAGCGCATTCAGGCCAACGGTGGTGCCATTGATGCAAAGATCGCAGTTTGACACCACATGTTCGGCCGAAACGCCCAGATCTTCAGAGATCAGTGCCAAGCCGTTCTTGATCGCTTGCGTCGGGTCTTGCGGAGTGGAAAGCGCCTTGTACAGCCGCACTTTGCCGGATTTGTCAGCCAGCACAAAGTCGGTGAAGGTGCCGCCAGCGTCGATGCCCAGTCGGTAATCGGATTTCATCTCTTGGTCCCCCCTATTTCGCTGCCACTGCGCGGCGTTTTGCGCGCAGGGCTTCGGTTGCAGCCATGTCCACGTCCAGCGTGGTGGGGTCTTTGATGATGACGCCGTAATCTTTTTCTGCCCCTTCGACGGACACCAGTCCGTTCTTCATGTCCCAGACCACCTTCTCGACCGGGCGGTCCATCGGGTTGCCGTAACCGCCGCCGCCGGGGTTCATGTTGGTGATCCGGTCGCCGGGTTTGATAACCTTGATGACGTTCTCGCGGATGGTTTCCGAATGATCGCCCATCACCAGTTCCAAACGGCCAACCTTGTGGTCGATCATCGTGCTGGAGGCGCCCGCCGCGCCCACTGCCGGAATTCGGCGGCCTTCGCCAAAGGTAATGAATGTCATGTCGTCGTTCAGTGGCTCTACCTCCCAGGCGGTGCCCGATCCGCCACGGAACTTGCCGGCACCGCCCGAGTCGGTCATCAGCGAATAGCGGTGGATGATGATGGGGTAGCTGTGTTCCAGCAGTTCCACATCGCCCGAGGTCAGCGCGCCAAAGCAGCACTCCGGCCCGCAGGCGTGCCAACCGTCTTGGGATGGTGTCGCCCCGGCGCCCGAGATGATGGTGGCCAGCACCATGGTCACATATTCCTCGTCATGCCGCTTGTCCCAACCGGCGATGTTCAGCCCGTTGGCATGGCCCCAGGAAGCCGACACTTTCGACGGCACCGCCTTTTCAAAGGCCAGACGAACCGCGTCGGTCAGCGTCTCCATCGGCGTGGTCGTGCAGTTCATGTGCGGCGCAGGTTCCTTGGCGTTGCACAGCGTTCCCTTTGGCCCCATATCGACCGAGATGCAGCGATATAGCCCCTCGTTATAAGGCGGCGGAAGCTGAGCGAACATCATCAGACCCAGATAGACGCCGGAATACGAATTCCCCTCATAACTATTAATGAAATAAGGGATTTGCGGCGGTGAATCGATCTCGATGTGGCAGTTGTCGCCCTTGATGGTGACACGCGCCTTGATCTCCAGATCGCCAAAGCCGTGGCCTGCATCTTCGACGATCGCGGCGCCCTCATAGGTGCCATCCGGCACTGATGAGATCAGACTGCGCATCTGCCGCTCAGCCATATCCAGCAGCGTTTCAATACAGGCATCAACCTGCTCTTCGCCGTATTTCTCTAACATCGCGATCAGCGCGCGTTCGCCCACCTGACAGGCACCGATCAGCGCGTTGAAGTCGCCTTCCTGGTCGCGGCGCGCGCGCATGTTGGTGAAGATAAAGTTCAGCACGTCCTTGCGCGGAACGCCGCGATCCCAGACCTTTACCGGCGGGATCCGCAGGCATTCGGCATAGATTTCCGTGGCATTGGGGTTATAGCCCGCAGGCACCGGCCCGCCGACATCAGTCAGATGGCCCTTGCAGACGGTCCAGTATTTCAACCGGCCTTTCCAGAACACCGGGCGATAGAAACAGGTGTCGATGGCGTGGCTGCCACCCCAGGCGGGGTCGTTGTGGATCAACAGATCGCCTTCATGGATGTCGCCGTCAAAATACCCCGCCACCACCTTCATCGCCGGGATCAGACTGCCCAAATGGATCGGAATATCCTGCCCCTGCAGGATCATCTCGGGCGCTGAGTTGAACAGCGCCGTCGAATAGTCATGCGCCAGGTTGAACACCGATGACCGCGCGGTTTTCTCTAAACTCAGCGTCATTTCCCGTTGTGTCGTCTCAAGGATACCCCTGACCACCGAAAGGGTGATCGGGTCTACCTCAACCTTTTTCTTCGTTGTTTTCGCCATCACGAAACCCCCATGTAAGGGCCGCGCAATAGGGCAGGGGTCGGGCAAAAGCCCGGTCCGAATCGTCTGCCAACCCTGTTGCGCGGCGTCTGTTGCGCCGTTGATGGGGCAAGGCTAGCGGCAGGGTTTGCCATGCGTCTTTGCAAAGGACGCATGGTTTTTTGTATTTCCGTGCAGTCGCGGGCCGGGGGGAAACGCGCCACTTTACAGGCGGCCGTCCGCGTGGCCTGATGGGGGAACGGGAGGTGCGGGCGATGAAAACAACCATCACCACAAGCAGAGTGAACCAATCCAGGCGCAGCCGGCATTGGCATGAGACGATTGCACGCGCGTATTTTCCGCTGGAACTGGGCTTTCCACGGCCCGAGACGTTCAACGGAGAGCTGTCCAGCTGGGATCTGGGCAGCGTGTCGCTGTCGCGCCTGACCTCTGACGCGCTGCTCTACCGCCGCTTGCCCAAGCATTTCCGTGAGCCAGGGCCCGAGGAATTCCTGGTCACCTTGCCCAGAAAATCCGAGTTGCGTTTTGCGCAAGGCGGCAAAGAGGTGCGGGCCAACCCCGGTGCTTTCTTCATCGAACGCAGCCATGAGCCTTATGAATTCTCGCACGCCGAACCCGCCGACATTTGGGTGATGAAACTGTCCAAGGACATGTTGGCAGGCCGCATCCGCGAACCTGACCGCTTTTGCAGCCTGCAATTTGACGCGACGAACGGCGCGAACGGCCTTTTCGTCGATATGGTCCACCTGATCCCGCAGCGCTATGATGCGATGACCGAAGAAACCCGCGTCATTGTTGGTCGCCAGTTGGTTGACCTCTTGGCGCTGGCGATCCAGTCGGATGAACGGGTGCTGACCTCTGGCTCTTCTACCGTGCGCACTGCGCATCTGGCCCGGATAGAGGGGTTCGTGCGCCGCCACATTGACAACCCTGACCTTGGCCCTGATCAGGTGGCGGCGGGTTGCGGCATCTCGGTGCGTTACCTGCACGAGTTGTTGCGCGACACCAACACCACGCTGGGCCAGTGGATTCGCGATACCCGCCTGCAGGCCGCCCATGAAGACCTGAGCAATCCCGCCGACCGCCGCGCCATCGGCGAGATTGCCTATGCCCGCGGTTTTACCGATCAAGCGCAGTTCAGCCGCGCCTTTCGCGCACGCTTTGGCATGACTCCGAAAGAGGCCCGCCCCAGCGCGTGACGGGCCCTGCTGCATCCTACCGGCCCAGATGGGCGCGCAGGCGGCCAATTGCTGCCTGACGGTCGGCCCGTGCAGCCAGCGCCTGATCCATTGTCACCTCGACAAACCGCGCCGGGGAATGCGGCTGCAACTGCCCGATCAGGTCCATATCGGCACTGATCACGCAGCCCAACATCATATAGCCACCGCCCGACACCGCATCACGGTGCAGCACAATGGGTTCGGTCCCGCCAGGCACCTGAATCGAGCCATAGGGATAGCAGGCATCGACGATGTTGCTGGGGTTCGATCCGGCCCCAAAGGGCTGCTCACGCGGCACAAACTCCAGCGCCTTGCCGCCCCGGAACCGATAACCGATCCGGTCCGCCTCCGGCGCCACTTTCCAGGTGTCGCCAAAGAACCCCTTGCCCGCCTCGGCAGTGATCCGGTGCCAATACAACCCCGGCAGCATTCGCAATTCGGCCGGATTGCCAGGACCGCGCCGCTGATTGTGCGGCACCATGCCTTTTGCGGGTTTGCCGACGCCCATCGGCAGCCAGTCGCCCGCCTTTAACGCCCGCCCCTCATGTCCGCCCAAAGCACCCAGAGTGTAGGTTGACCGAGACCCCAGCGTCACCGGCACATCAATCCCGCCCGAGACCGCGATATAGGCCCGTGCACCGCCCCGCAAATAGCCAAACGTCAGCCGATCCCCAGCTTTCACCGGAAAAGCCTCCCATCCCGGCATTTCCTCACCGTTCAGCTTTGGCGGCAGGTCGCCCCCGGTCACGGCCACCGTGGTCGCCGCGGTAAACTCCAACTCCGGCCCCAGGAACACCGCCTCCAACACGGCAGCGCCTTCGTCATTGCTAACCAGCATGTTGGCGGCGCGTAAGGCAAAGCGGTCCATCCCGCCCGAGATCGGAATTCCCAGGTGGTAGTAGCCCGGCCGCCCCAGATCCTGCACCGTGGTCGAAAGGCCGGGTGAAATCACATTAATGGCCATGGAGAACCTCCATCAGCTTGGCGTTGGTGCCCGCCATGTCCTTGTTGAACTCAGTCAGGCTGAAAGATGCGGGCCGGATCACCGGCTGATAGCGATTGGCCTCGACCGCCTCGATCGCGGCGTCATATTCGTCACGGCTGACCGGCTTCCATTTCACGATGTCGCCGGGGCGGAACAGGCACATCTCGTCCTGCAGGTAAGACACCTTTTGGGTGGGGTCATAGATCGGCATCGGGGTGACGCCGAACATCTGATAGCCGCCAGCCCCGCGCACCGAATAGATACAGGAAAAACAGCCGCCATAGCCCACCGTCAGCTTTGGTGTATCGGTTCGCGGCCGCAGGTATTTCGGCACCTGAATCTGCCGCTTGCGTTCGACCATCTGATAGAGGAACGGCAGCCCGGCCACGAACCCCACCATCGAGACGAACCAAGGCTGCCCCGAATGGGCGGCGATGAAATCGTCAACCGTGCCGTAATTGTTGATCCGCGCGGCATATTCGATGTCCGTAGAGGTTGGGTCCTGATGCCGTTCGCGGAACCGCATCAGGGTTTCATGCGTCCAGGGGTCTTGATACAGCACCGGAATCTCGATGATCCGGGTGTTCAGCGTGGCGTCTGATTTCGACGCCGCCCCTTCCATGCTTTGCAATTCTTTCAACAAGTCTCCGGGTTTGATCGCATCCGGGTCGAACTTGACCTGAAAACTGGCGTTCGCCGGGCAAATCTCGGTCACACCCCGAATGCCAGCCGCCTTGACCGCATTGGTCATCGACAGCGATGTGAAAAACGCCTCCAGCGACATCTCTTCGCTGACTTCTGCAAAGATATGCTCATCGCCGCCAAAACTGAATCGGATCGACATGGTCCCTCCCTATGGTTCCAATTCCGGCACCAGACGGGCCGCATGGGTTTCCAGCCAGCCTTCCAGCCAGCGCGTATGCACCGCCCCTGCCTGAACGACCGGATCCTCGGCCAATGCCAGAAACAGCGGTTTGGTGGTTTTCAACCCGTCAATCCGGGTCTCGCGCAGCGCCCGCACCAGCCGCTGGATAGCCGCCTCGCGCGTTTCGGCATGGACCACCAGCTTGGCCAGCAGCGAGTCGTAGAACGGCGGCACCGTGTAGCCCGCATAGAGCATCGACTCGAACCGCACGCCCGGGCCGCCCGGCACACGCAGATCGGTGACCGTGCCGGGGAAGGGGGCAAAATCATGCGACGGGTCTTCGGCGTTCAGCCGCACTTCGATGGCATGGCCGCGCACGGTGATGTCGCGCTGGCGCAGCCGCAGCGGCTCACCCCCGGCAATCCGCAAGCCTTCGGCCACCAGATCGACCCCGGTGATCATTTCCGTTACCGGATGTTCCACCTGAATGCGGGTGTTCATCTCGATGAAATAGAACCGGTCGGCGGCATCGTCGTAAAGATACTCGATCGTGCCCGCACCGGAATAGCCAACCGCACGCGCCAGTCGCACGGCGGATGAGCACATCTCATCGCGCATCCGGTCTGACAGAGCGCGACTGGGCGCCTCTTCCCAGACCTTCTGCCGCCGTCGCTGCAAGCTGCATTCCCGCTCATAGCAATGCACCGCATCCGCGCCGTCACCCAGCACCTGAACTTCGATGTGCCGCGCCTGACCGATGACCTTTTCCATATAGAGGCCACCATCGCCAAAGGCCGCCAGCGCCTCGGTTGCGGCCTGTGGGAAAGCGGCCTCGAACTCGGCCAGGTCATTGGCAATCCGAATGCCGCGACCGCCACCGCCCGCCGCCGCCTTGATCATCACCGGGAATCCGGTGTCCATCAACACATGGCGGCCGGCTTCGATATCGGCCACGCGCCCCATGCTGCCGGGTACCACCGGAACCCCCGCAGCATGCGCGGCTGACCGTGCCGCCACCTTGTCACCCATGGTGCGGATCGCATCGCCCGACGGCCCCACAAAGGCCAGCCCGGCCTTGGCACAGGCATCGGCGAAATCGGCGTTTTCGGCCAGAAAGCCGTAGCCGGGATGCACCGCATCGGCCCCGGTCTCTTCCGCCGCCTTCAGGATTGCCGTCTGATTGAGATAGCTTTTCTTTGCCGCGGGCGGGCCGATATTCACCGCTTCATCGGCGATCTGAACATGCAAACTATCCCGGTCTGCGTCCGAATAAACCGCAACCGTGGCGATCCCCAGATCCTTCGCCGCGCGGATCACCCGAACCGCGATTTCCCCCCGATTGGCGACCAGCAGCTTGCGCAGCATCAGTCCACCTCGGCCAGAACGGCACCTGCCATCACCGGCTCTTCATTGTCGCAGGCAAAGCGGATGTTGCCGCCCGCCACCTCGGCCTTGACCTCGTGAAACGACTTCATCACCTCGATCAGCCCGATCACATCGCCCACCGCGACGGCGTCGCCATCGGCCTTGAAGGGCGGCTTGTCGGGGCTGGATGACCGATAGAATGTGCCGGGCAAGGGGGAGTGCAGCTGAGCCATGGGAGAACCTTTCAGGTATAGGGTTGAACGGCGGCGCGCACCGCGCGGGCGATGTCAATCGCGTTCGGCGTGTCGGAATGGATACAGATCGTCTCGACACGCACTGGAATGTCGCTGCCATCGGTGGCGGTGCCCTTGCCCTCGGTAATCGCCCGCAGTGCCCGCGCGGCCATCAGGGCTGGATCTTTGGCGTCATGTTCCCGCGTGACGATCAGACTGCCATCGGGGCGATACTCCAGATCGGCATAGAACTCGGCGATGAATTCATGGCCGCGTGCGGGGTAGATCTGCTCATGCAGCGTGCCGGTCATGCCCAACAGCGGCACCTGCCAGATGTCGGCGGCGTCGCAGACCGCATGGGCGATATCTTCTTGCCGCGCCGCCATGCCGTATAGGCTGCCATGCGGCTTTATGTGGTTCAGTTCCATCCCTTCGGCCTTCAGGAACCCGCAAAGTGCGCCGATCTGATAGATCAGGCAATTGGCCATCTCTTCGCGGTCCATTTTCATCTCACGGCGTCCAAAGCCCTGCAGATCGGGCAGGGACGGGTGGGCACCAACCTTTACCCCATGCTGCTTGGCCAGCTGAACTGTGGCCCGCATATGGTTGAAATCGCTGGCATGAAAGCCGCAGGCGACATTGGCAATGTGGATCAGCGGCATCAGCCCGGCATCATCGCCCATGCGATACAAGCCATAGCTTTCACCCATGTCACAATTGACCGTGACAGGCATGACACCCCCCTTTGTTATTGTCGATTGCGGCCATCGTGAGGCGAGTCGCCTTCATTGGCAAATTCGAAATTCTGCAATATGATATCTGAAAATTCGATGAGGTGCTGCCGTGTCCATGACCTTGAAGCAACTGCGCTACTTTATCGCCGCCGCCGAGACGGGGCAGATCAGCCATGCCGCGATGGAGATGAACATCTCGCAATCCGCCGTGACCGCGGGCATTCAGGGGCTTGAGGCGCAGCTGGGTGTCAGGCTGCTGACCCGCGGCGCGCAGGGCGTGGCCGTCACCCCAGAAGGCGCGCGCTTTCTGGCCCGCGCGCGCGGCATCATGGCGGCGGTCGAAGATGCCACCCGCAGCCCGCTGGGTGAGGGAACTGCCGTCACAGGCACGCTGCGACTGGGCGTCACCTATACTGTCGCGGGGTATTTCATGGCCCGCCATTACGCCGCCTTTCGCCGCAGCTATCCCGGCGTCACGCTGGAGTTGTCTGAACAGCCCCGCGCCGCGATAGAGGCTGATCTGGTGTCGGGCGGGCTGGATCTGGCCGTGATGCTGACCTCAAACCTGGCCAATACCGGTGATCTGGACTCACAAACCCTGTTTCGTTCGCACCGCCGGCTTTGGCTGCCCTCGGACCATCCTCTGCTGGCATCACCGCAGGTCTCGCTGCAGGATGTGGCGCGTCAACCCTACATCATGCTGACGGTGGATGAGGCCAGCCATACCGCCAGCCGCTACTGGCAGGCCGCCGGGCTGGTGCCGGATGTGGTCTTCACCACATCGTCGGTTGAGGCGGTGCGGTCGATGGTGGCAGCCGGCATGGGGGTGACCATCCTGTCGGATATGGTTTACCGCCCCTGGTCGCTGGACGGTCAGCGCATTGAACAGCGGGTGCCGGTTGAACCTGTGCCCTCAATGGATGTGGGGCTGACCTGGGCCCGGGCCAGGCCATTGACCGCCCCCGCGCAGGTCTTCAGCGCCTTTTTGTCGGTAACCTTGGGGTCTGGCGGCTGATGCAGCGCCCCGGATAATTTGCGCCTCGGCAATAGTCACCATGAAAAAAACGGCCTACTGGCATACACCGGCTTACCCGCTGTTGGGCTGGGCATGCCTGTCTGTCTGTTTGCCTTTATCACGGGCCTTCAGCGCTTCGAAGCCGATGATGATGTCCAGCAGTTCGGTCGTGATCTCGCTTTGGCGCACGGCGCGCATCTCAGCCGTAAGGCTCTCTAACCGCCGGTCGATGGACTGTTCGGCCTGCTGCATCCGGGTCAGGCGGGCGGCAACAGTGTCACCTCTGGCGCGATGCCTTGGCCGATCAACGCATATTCCATCTGCGCACCGACACAGATCACCTGTGTGGCTTCGTTCGCCTCGACCGGCAGGGGGCCATTGCATTGGACAACGGCGTGAAGGCCGTCCAGCACAGTGGCCCGAAAGGCGGCCATGGCCCGGGCGGCCTGTTCATAAGGCAGGGCGTTGATCGCCGCCATGGTTTTCATCGTGCTGATGATGCCACGGATGCAGCGCGTGGCGCCGGTGCGGTGGGTCAGTTGTTCAAGCGTCCCCCTGTCTCATCAATCACCAGACGCGCCGAGGCGACGATCCTGGCGCGATCACCATCTGTCAGTTGCTGATCTTTGGCGATCAGGGCCGCCGGTCTGTGATCGTTCTTGTGGGCATGCAGACGGACGGTCTGCATCGCCGCTATTGTCTGCGCCAAATCCATGCCAGACGGGCGCGCGTGGCATCATCAAGCCGGGTTCCAAAGCGGACGAATTCCTCCAACTCTTCCAATTGTGACAACGTCACCCGCAGATTTCCCTCACCCTCGCGAAACGCGTGGGGATGTGCATGCCGCCAACGCGGCTGACCGAGACACCCAGATCCACGGCGGAAACTGGTTTCTGCGCACCAGACGCAGCGACAAGTAAATCTGGCCATTGGTGATTGAAATCAGGTTGGTCGGGATATAGGCCGACAGGCTCTCGGCCTGGGTTTCGACCACGGGCAGCAGAGCCGGACGCCTTGCCAGTATCAGGGTCAATGCCGTGATCACTGGGCATTTGTCTTGCTGCATGGGATCATTGCGTACAGACAGATTCTCTTGTTTCGCGGGTCAGGTGTGGCTGGTGACGGGTCGATACCGCATGCATTCTGAGGGTCAGACGTCAGTCTGGACCAGTTCGGCCGGTGCGGTGTTGACGGGTGGTACTGAAACTTGGCCTTGTGGGTTCCCGAAGGCGTAGTTGTCGGTCTTTTGGCGGGGAACATGACACTAAAGACGCCAAGCGATCAATCTCCTGGTAGCCGGCCGCGGCACCACAGCACCATCCACGCCCGGCCAAAGTGCTTTGACATGATCTGCGAAGCGACCGGGTTCGGGGCGGTGATGAATGCCAAAACAGTCGCCTTGATCCAAGCGATACCGAGGGCGTTGCAGTGGTTCATGCGTGCGACACTCCCGAACCTTCAAACGCAGGCTCGGGAGACTGCGCAACCACATGGTTCGTTCTTGCCCGCGCAAACCGCCGGTTTACCCCCGCGCCCAAGTCAGCCAATGCCTTGCCAATCGTTTGACAACGGGGGTAAGGCGCGTTTTCTCATAGGCGTCTGCAACCATTCGGATGGCGTTCGCCTGTGTGGGGTAGGCATGGATCACGCCTGCCAGCGCGCTGAGGCCCATGCCCGAGCCGATCGCCAGCGAAATGCCGTTGATCAATTCACCAGCATGGCGCGCGACGACGGTGGCACCAAGGATGCGGTCTGAATTCTGCCGCAGATGCAGCTTTACGAACCCCGCCTCCTCTCCGTCGGTGACTGCGCGGTCAACATCGTGCATCAGGATGGTAAAAGTCCGGACCGGAATTCCCGCCTGCCGTGCATCGAAGGGATAAAGTCCGACATGGGCAATTTCGGGATCAGTATAGGTGCACCAGGGGATAACCAACCGGCTCAGCCGTTTGCGCCCGAAAAATAGCGCGTTTTGCACCGCGAGACGCGCAGTCGCCTCGGCAGTATGGGTGAACTTATGGGCAAGACAGACATCGCCAGCCGCGTAGATGCGCCGGTTCGTCGTGCGCATGAAATCATCGACCGTGACCCCTTCGGCATCCGCTTCGACCCCTGCCGCCGCCAGATCAAGCCCGTCGAGATTGGGCGCCCGGCCGATCCCGGTCAGGATCTCGTCCACGCTGACAGTGGTCGTCTCATCCTCGCGCACCAGATCGGCCTCTTTGCGGCCATCCCTGACCCGCACCGCCACCACGGTCGAGTTTAGATGAACCTCTACCCCGTCCCGCGCCAGCGACTCTGACAGGATCTGCGCGGCGTCCCGTTCTTCACCCGGCAGGAACATCGGGTCGTCCTGCACCAGAATGACCTGTGAGCCAAGCCGACAAAATGCCTGCGCCATCTCGCAGCCCACAGGCCCGCCGCCGATGACCAGCAGACGGTCCGGCCGATGGGTCAGGTTGAACACGCTTTCGTTGGACAGATACCCGGCCTCTATCAACCCCGGAATGTCGGGCGGTTTTGGATGTGAGCCGGTTGCGATCAGCGCCTTGGCAAAGAGAAGCCGGGTTCCTGCCACGTCGATCCGGTCAGTGCCGGTGAACCGCGCCTGTCCGAAAAAGACGTCGATGCCTTCGTCTGCCAGATGATGCACCGAATCCGTCGCCCCGATCCGTTCGCGCAGATACCGCATCCGCTCCATCGCCAATTCGAAATCGACCTCAACCTCTTTTGGCGGCACAGCGCCGAAATTGGCAGCGTTGCGCATGTCGGCGTATAACCGCGTCGATCGTATCAGCGCCTTTGACGGTATGCAGCCGACATTCAGGCAGTCGCCGCCGATCAGGTGCCGCTCAACCAGCGCCACCTTGGCCCCGAACGCAGCCGCCCCCCGCGCTGCGACCAGACCGGCCGGCCCGGCGCCGATCACGACCAGGTTGTAGCGGCCCGCCGGATCAGGGTTGCGCCAGGTGTGGGGCCGGACGCTGCGCAACAGGGCGGCGTCGTGGCGACCGACAGGAAACCCGCCGGTGAGGGGCATCTCATTTGGCATTCCGCGCGCCCCCTTGCGCCAGCCAGCCGCCACTGAACCCGGCACGGTGTAGCCCCGTCCGGATATACGGGTTTGAACGCATCAAATCCCAGATCATCCCGCTGCCGTGATTTTCGATCATCATCACCGCAATGCCCTGATCAAGGCCGTAAAAGCCGTTAGAAATCCAGCCATCCGGGCCAAAGTCGCGACGATTGGCCAGTGTCGGGTTGAAGGCGCTTGGCATCCGAAAATCGGGGGCGACCAGTGGATAGCGGTCAATCAGGTGGCGCAACGCCGAGAGGGAAAGTTCGGGCGTGAACGGCAATGAGGCAAGGTAGGACCAGGGCGCAATCGTCCCATCGTCCGGCCCGAACGGCGCGCCGCGGGCCGCATAGCCAAAAAAGCTGTGCCGCTGCCCTTCGACCCTGACGCGGAAACCGCCCGGCCCGTCATTCGCCGACAGGCCCCAGAGATCTTCGCCATAACCTTTGAATCCGTGCGGATTGCGACAGGCGTATTCGCGGTGCAGCAGCGTCGCGCGGCGGCTGTTTTCAAAATAATCCGACCCCTTCTCACGCATGAAAGGGTCACGAATGCCTGCAAAGTCGATCCATGCCTGCGAGAATTGATGCATGAAGAGCGGCCCGCCATACAGCACGTCCAGCCCGTAGATGTTTTCCCACTGGTAGGTTGCGGTCCATCCGGTAAAGCAATCTCCCGAGATTGGATGCTCGGGGGCGGCCATCGCCAGCACGTAAAGCAGCGTTGCCTCGTTATAGCCTTCCCATCCATAATGCAGGAACCCGCTTGTCGGTTTCCATCCCTGCCGCAGGGTTGCCTTGCTGCCCTGTGCCCAGGACCAGTCCACACGGCGAAAAAGCGCATCGGCCAGATCGCGGATCTCGGCCTCGTCGGTGCGGTCGAAATAGGCGCTGGCGACCAGCACTCCGGCAATCAGAAGGGCCGTATCCACCATCGACAATTCGCAGCGCCAGACCCGTTGGCCCGTCTGCATGTCGAGGAAATGGTAATAGAACCCGCGATGTCCGGTCGCGTCATCTTCTTTGCCCTGCGGGCTGTCGCGGAAGAACCGTAGCGCGGACAGGGTCAGATCTACGGCCCGCGCCCGGCTGATCCACCCGCGCTCGACCCCGATCGGGTAGCAGGACAGCGCAAAACCCACGACCGCGATGCTTGCGGGCGAGCCCGGGCGCGAGGTATCGGCGACCAATCCGTTGCCAGTGTTCACATTCTGGACGAAATAGCCGAAAGCGGCGTGCTGACAGCGGTTCACCAGCGCCTCGTCAGAGAGATCTGCGGCACGGTCACTCAAAGGATGCAAACTCCAGTCGGATCGCCGCGACGCCCAGCGGTGGCACCGTGACATCGAAGACAAGGCACCCGTCTTGGTGAAATACCGGCAGCGTGGCGGCGCGCATTTCGGATGCCGCGTCCAGCGCGGTCACCTGTTCGGTGCGCAGGTAGTCCGGCGCGCCCATACTCCGCCACAGCGCTTTGGCATTGGCGTTTTCTGCGTCGATCCGACGGACCGTGGCCGAAACGGGTGCCGCCTGGCTGTCCAGCCGAAGTTTGACCACCTCTTCGGCGATGGGGTGGCGGGGCAGCGCAAAGTTGCAAAGCAGCACCGTCACCGCAGTGCCTCCGCGCAACACCCAGGCATCGACCGTCGGATGCGCGCCCGTCACCGGTAGCAGTTCGGTGCCAAGCCCGTGCAATAGCTGATAGGCCCGATAGGCGGGCTTGGCGATGCCCTGCAGATTCATCAGGCCGAACCCGCCGTGAAACGCCTGCGACGGAAAATAGTTTTCCTCGAAGATGTCCGAAAACGTCCAGTAGCTGTAGCCATCCACCAGACCACGGGCCTCAATCACCGTTTTCGTGATGAACGCCGCAGCATAGGGTTCGTCATGCATCGGGTCGCGCGGGTTCGACGAGGTACACCATTCGGTGTAATAAAGCGGTCGCTCGCCCGCCTGCCGCCGCGCCTCTTGCGCCTGATCGCGCAGCACACTGCGCCTGCTTTTCGACAACTGCGTCTCGGTGTCGTCCCCGGGCTGTCCGAAAGCGTCGGTGGGATAGTGATGGGTGCTGATGAAATCGGCTGGCAGGTCGTTTGCCGTGCAATAGGCGATGAACTCTTCGATCCAGGCATTGGCCGCCGTGGCCGGACCGCCCACCTTCAGCGCCGGATCTACCGACTTGATCGCGCGCGCAGTGCTGGCGTAAAGCCGGAAATAATCGTCGGGCTTGCCATTGCCGAAGGCATCCAGATTGGGTTCATTCCAGACCTCGAAGTACCATTCGCGCAGCTCAGCCGCGCCGTAGCGATCCATCAAATGCGCCACCAGCCGGCTGATCAGCGCCTCCCACTGGCCGAAATCCCTGGGTGCGCTGACATTGGCACGATAGCGAAAGATCGTCTGCCCGGTCGAGGCCAGCATGCCAGGCATGAAACTGAGTTCTACAAAGGGCCGCATCCCGATCGACAGCAGGAAATCGAAAATCCTGTCGACGTTGAAGAACGAATAGAGCGGCGCTTCGTTCTGTTCTATCAACGTGCCCATGTCGTCGTCCAGAAGCCCGTGAAACCGCACATGGCGAAAACCCAACTCGTCATGGGCGCGGCGCATCTGCGCCTGCCAGTCGGCGCGCAGCGCCAGTGCCGCATGACCACTGCCGACGCACTGTTCCCAGAAATGCGGAAAATCTTCGCCTTTGATGGCAAGATTGCACTGAAATTCGACGGCCATTTCGTTCCCCTTCCATCAGATCTTCCGTAAATCGGTCGGCTGGGCCCGTCGCCACCTCTTCGGGTGGGCCGTTTTCATGCCGACCGGGTCAACCCACATGTAGCCTGCCTCGTCAAAGACCGAGGCTGTCAGGTGTAAGCCGCCGATGTTGATCGACGGGGTGCGCGGCTTGCCTGCAATGTTCATGTTGCCGCCTTTGCGGGTGTTGGAGGCGCCAGCGGCCGCCAGCGCCGCCCGCGGACTTTTCCAATCAGCTGGTCTGCAACGACTGGCCCATCACTTCCCGAGGCATAGTTGGGAAAATCAGGTTTTTCGGCCCCCCAGGCCTTCTGCACCGGTCCCACCACGCGCCAGGCGTGATCGACCATGTCGGCGCGCATGAACAGGCTTTGATCGCCTGTCATCACGTCGTAAAGCAGCGCCTCGTAACCGACCGCCGGGGTTGCAGGAAACCAGTCAGCATAATCGAAATCCATGCTGACAGCTGCCAGCTCCACCTCGGGCCCCGGCTTTTTTACCTCAAACTGCAGTGATATTCCCTCATCCGGCGCTATCCGCAGCACCATCCAATTTGCCGGCATCGCGCCGATTTTGGTATTCTGGAAGGCGGTGAAGGGCGCGTCCCTGAAGCGGATCGCGATCTCGGTCTGCCGCGCCGTCAGGTGCTTTCCGGTGCGCAAATAGAACGGCACGCCGGACCAGCGCCAGTTGTCGACCTCGACCTGCAGCGCGACGTAGGTCTCGATGGGTGAGGCCTTGGCCACGCCCGGCTCATCCCGATAGGCCTTGGCCGCGTGGTCCACCGCTGTGCCCGTGCCATACTGGCCGCGCACGGCGTTCTTTGGATCCAGCGCGGGAATCGCGGCAAAAAGCTCGGTCTTGCGATTGCGTACTGATTCCGGGTCAAAGCCTACCGGCGGTTCCATCGCGACCATGGCCAGCAGGTTGAAAAGATGGTTGGGCACCATGTCACGCAACGCCCCAGTCGCCTCATAAAAACCGGCGCGCCCCTCAACCCCAACCGTTTCGGCGGCGGTGATCTGCACATGCTCGATCCGGTCACGGTTCCAGAGCGGTTCAAAAAAGCCGTTCGCGAAACGAAAGGTCAGGATGTTCTGCACCGTCTCCTTGCCCAGAAAATGGTCAATGCGAAAAATCTGGTCCTCGTCCAGAACCTGTCGGATCTGCGCATTCAGCGATTTGGCGGATGCCAGATCGTGGCCGAATGGCTTTTCTATCACGACCCGACGCCAACCGTCGTTCTCGCCGCTGCCAGTCAGTTTCGCTTTGCCCAACCCCTTAACCACCGGGCCGAAGAAGCGATCGGCGACCGCCAGGTAGAAGATTGCATTGCCCTTCGTGCCGGATCTTTCCTCAGCTTCACGCAGCGCCTTTGCGACATTTTGGTAAACCTCGGGCTGGGTGAAATCGCCCTGAACATAGGACATCGCCGCCGCCAGCCGTGTCCACGCCTTTTCGTCGATCCGCACGGCGTCAAATTCCGATGCCGTGGTGGTGGCAAAACTTTCCAACGATTGATGCAATGTTCCGGCCCAGCTTTCGGTCGTCCCGGCGCTGTGATCGACTCCGATCAGGGCAAGTTGCTTGGGCAGGGTTCCCGCGCGTTGCATGTTGTAAAGGGCAGGCACCAGCAGTCTTTTGGTCAGATCACCCCCTGCGCCAAAGATCACCAGCGCACATGGATCGGCGGGCGAAGGCGGTGACGGGTCAGGCATGCCCGTCGCCTTCGGGTGGATTGCCGCCAGCGGGATCAGCCTCGATATGGCCGCCAAAACCAAAGCGCATTGCCGAGAGTATTTTTTCTGCAAAGTTATGGTCTTGCCGCGAACGGAACCGTGCGAAAAGGGCTGTGGCCAGCACATCGACCGGCACTGCTTCTTCTATTGCGGCCTCAATCGTCCAGCGCCCCTCACCGGAATCCTGTACATAGCCGGTGAACTTGGCCAGCTTTGGGTCCTGCGCCAGCGCCGTCGCGCTGAGGTCGAGAAGCCAAGATGAAATGACGCTGCCGCGCCGCCAGACCTCGGCGATGTCGGAGATGTTCAGATCGAACCGCTCATTGATCGGCAGGGCATCGGATTTCTTGCTGTCGAGGATGTCGAAACCTTCGGCATAGGCCTGCATCAGCCCGTATTCGATGCCGTTATGCACCATCTTCACGAAATGGCCCGAGCCTGCCGGGCCGGTATGGATATAGCCCTTTTCGGCACGCGGATCGGCGTCTTTGCGGCCCGGTGTGCGGGGAATATTGCCCAGACCCGGCGCCAGAGCGACGAAGATCGGATCAAGATGCGCGACGGTCTCGGTAGTGCCGCCGATCATCATGCAATAACCGCGCTCCAGCCCCCAGACGCCGCCTGACGTGCCGCAATCGACATAACGGATGCCCTTTTCGGCAAGCGTCCTGGCGCGGCGGATGTCGTCTTTGTAAAACGTATTTCCACCATCAATGATGATGTCGCCACGCGCAACCAGCGCGCCCAGCTCTGTCACCGTCGTCTCGGTTATCTCGCCAGCGGGCAACATCACCCAGACAGCACGTGGAGAGGATTGCAGCGCTGCGACCAACTCTTCCAGCGTTGACATCGCCTGGGCGCCGTGACCCTGCAACTCTTTACGCCGGTCCGGATCCAGGTCGAACACCACACAATCGTGCCCGGCTGCCATTAACCGTCGGGCAATATTGCCGCCCATTCGGCCAAGACCAACAATTCCGATCTGCATGGTTTTGCTCCCGTAAGATAACCTGAACCCGCCGCGAAACGGCGTCGTTCTGGCCCATCTGGTCAAAGACGGCGACCGCCTGCCGCTCCATTTTTGGCACGGTCGTACATGCAACCTAACGCGGTGGCGGCAGATCGGTTCCCGGTCTGGACTATTTTGCGCGCCAGTGACCACAACCCATCATGCCTTGGCCCACTTACAACCTTTAGGGTTCAATGAACTCTGAGTCTTTAGGCGCGCGGGTTGATCGCGTGACGGTCAATTATTTGTTTTTGCTTGTAAGAAACTGTCGGGCCCATCAGATCTTTGTCCAGGAACGGCGGCGAACTCTTTTGTGCCACTGTTCACGCGGAAAACTATTTCAACAACGTTGAAGGCGGACCCAGCAATGCGGCTGCCGAGCAGAGTTTTTGCGTCAGCCGGCCTCTTCCATATCCTGAGGCAGACGTTTTTCCAACTGGTCCAGCGGCAGTTGCGTCAGACCCTTGTGAATCTCAGCCACTACCCGGGCGATGACCTCTTCGTGCAGCGCATTGCGAAGGCTGCCAGATCACCGGCAAGGCGTTCCTTGCCCAATGTGTGCCAATCCGTTTCATCAGAGGCATTGTTGCCGGGGCCGTGGCTGGCTTGTGTGCGGCCCGGTCTTGCGCAGCATCCGAAGGTCGGGCGGATCGCCAGCGCCGCGATTTGCCAGGATCAACGCCTTTTCGCTGTCGGCCACCACGACCCGGGTTCCATCCTTCAATTGTGCCATGTCAGGCCCCATCCTCGTCTGCCGGCGGCCGTGGTTCCCCGGTCACGCAGAATCCGTTGGGGCATGCCCTTGATCACAAAGCCTTCCGGCACAGTCGTCAAACGCCGCTTGGCCTATCGTCCGGAAGGTGGTTCTGTGTGCCTATGAATGGCATCTGCCCGCGATCAATGCGTTTCATCGGTCATCGGAAAAAGCTGGATGCGTCAGTCAGAAAACAGGGAACCCGCTGCGATCCCATCCGTTGGAAATACGACAGAATCCAGGTCAAAGGGAGGCCAGGAAAATGTGGTCAAGGATCTTGCACTGGAGATTGGCCCATCTGCTCCGGCAGGGAACACTGCATGTGGTGTGGCCTGACGGGCAGCAGACGGTCTATGGTTCCGGAGAGCCGGAAATCCGGGCAACTCTGGGCGACCCGGTGCTGCCGCGGCGGCTGGTGCTGAACCCAGAGTTGGCGATGGGTGAGGCCTATGTTGATGGTAGCCTGAAGATTGAGGGTGACGATCTCTATGGTTTTCTCCGCCTCATAATCAGCAATGTGCCGGATTATATCAGGCCCGTTTGGCACCGGCCTGACGCCGTGCTGCACCATGCCCTGCGACGGGTCCACCAGCTAAATCCCTTGCGCAAGGCGCGCCAGAACGTTGCCCACCATTACGATCTGTCGGAGAAATTGTATCAGCTTTTTCTGGATCAAGACCGACAGTATTCCTGTGCCTATTTCCTTCGATCCGACGACAGTCTGGAACAGGCACAACAGCAGAAAAAGGCGCATATTGCGGCCAAATTGTTGCTGCATCCGGGGATGCACGTTCTGGATGTCGGTTGTGGCTGGGGCGGAATGGCGCTGACTTTGGCGCGGGATCACGGGGTGCGCGTGACCGGCATCACGCTGTCGACAGAACAATATAATTTTGCCCGCGCCCGCGCTGAACGCGAGGGTTTGGCCGATAGGGTCAACTTCCGGCTGGTCGATTACCGCGACGTCGATGGAGAGTTTGATCGGATCGTCTCGGTTGGTATGTTCGAACATGTTGGCGTGCCGCAATATGATACGTTCTTTGCTGCAATGCGGGAACGGCTTTCCAACGATGGCGTGGCGCTTTTGCACAGCATTGGTCGTGCGGCACCGGCGGCGCGGACGGGGCCTTGGATTCGCAAATATATTTTTCCTGGAGGCTATGCTCCGGCCTTGTCTGAAACCATGCAGGCGATTGAACGCCAGGGGCTGTGGGCGACCGACATCGAAGTATGGCGATTGCATTATGCAATGACCTTGCAGCATTGGCGGGCACGTTTCGAAGCCAACATCGACGCGGTTGCAAAGCTGTATGACGAGCGCTTTTGCCGGATGTGGCGTTTTTATCTGATCGCTTCGGAACTATCATTCCGCTTTGGCCGCCAGGCCGTGTTCCAGATTCAGTTGTCCCGTCAACAAGAGGCGGTTCCATTGTCGCGAGACTATTTATACCAGCCTACCAAAAAGGATACCGGCGCGCTTGGCGCGGAATAGGTCGGCCGCGCGAAGGTCAGTGGTATCCAAAACATGGGGGAGCGTTTCCTTAGAAAGAAAGATCGCATCAGCCATTCGATCGGCGACCACCTGACGAATGCAATGGCCCTCCTGTTTCTTTACCCGCAAATTACGTCAGTTGCGTCTTGCATGCCGGTCAGCTGGTCTATTCGGGCATCGGCGCTGGTGGCCGACTAACCGTCACTTACCCAACGAACCTTATAGCGGTGCAATCACAACATGACAGGCCGGGGAAAAGAAAGGTCGGCGGCAACGTTGGCAGCCTTTCAAAGTCAGGAACGTCAGGCAGGACAAGATGCGCGCTCATGGATCTTTGATTTATACCCGCCTTGTTGCGGCATTGGTTTATTGGGGGGGTGGGATGTGGCTGGCGTTCGTTGGCGGATCGCTGCTTTACGTCCTTTCCGGCATTGCCTTTATTGCCACGGCCGTCCTGTGGCTGCGCCATATCATCTGGGCGGGGCTGGCAGACGCCCGGCCTGGCTAAGCCTTATGGCCAGCGTGGTTTTGGCGGTTATTGTCGCGGCGGCGGCGATCATGCCGCCCAGCAACGATGTGTCAGGCGCGCTGCCTGACCGCGCCACCGCGGCTGTGGCAGAGGCCACGCCATGCTGTTCCCGATGGGGATTGGCAGGCTCATGGTGGGACGGATCTGGGCCAAAGATAGTCTCCGCTGGCCCAGATCACCCCTGAAAACGTGGACACCCGGCACGTATCATTCCGGCGAAGTGCGGGGCGTGAACGACCCGACGGAAACGACGCATGGGTTACACCGCTAAGGATCGGCAATACCGTTTGTCTTTGCGCGCCGCATGACTTGGTCATTGCCTTGGATGCGGAAACCGGCGCCGAGAAGTGGCCCTATGACCCGCAGATCAAATAACCGGCGCAGTCTGTCCGGGCTTTGGCGGCGCTGACGGCACGGTCGATCTGTGAAGCAATTTGCCCAATGTTGTGGGCGGCACATATTGTTCAACGTCTCCGCCGGTCGTTACCGCAACGCTGATCATCGTTGGTGGCGCGGTCAATGACAACGTCTCAACCACAGAGCCATCGGGCGTCAGCCGCGCGTTTGATCTGACAACGGCTGCGCTGGTCTGGAGTTGGGATAGCCGCAATCCCGTTGAGACCGCCCCCTTGGCTGAGCGCCAGACTTATTCCTAAACCTCGCCGAACAGCTGGAGCGTTTCCAGCAATGATGCCCAACTAGGGCTGATCTACATTCCGATGGGCAATCAGCCGCCGGATCAGTTTGGCGGCAATCGCGACGTCAATGCCGAGAAATTTTCAACCTCTATCGTGGCGCTGGACGCCAATCCCGGGCAGGTGGCCTGGGTATTCCAAGGCACACATCATGACCTGTGGGATATGGTTATCCCGGCGCAGCCCCTTCGGCGCAGTCGTTCAAGCCGGCGCCCCTGACCGAAGGCTCTATGTGGGTGCCACCCTGTTTGATCAGCTGGCCTGCCGGATCAAATCTCGTTCCCTGCGTTATGAGGGGCGTTATACGTCCCCGTCAGAACAGGGCAGCATCATTTTACCGGGCACCGCCATGGGGCTATGTGGCGGGCGCTGACCTGACCACCGGCAAGATAGCCTGCAAACATGTGAATGGCGCTGTGCAGGATCTGTCGCCCATCCCGGTTCCGCTGAAGCTGGGCGTGCCGGGCATCGGCGGACCCACCAAGACAAAGGGGGGCGTTGCGTTCCTTTCGGGCACGCTGGATTATTATGTGCGTACCTATGATGTGACAACTGGCCAGCAGATCTGGCAATCGCGTCTGCCGGCTGGCGGTCAGGTCACCCCGATGAGCTATTGGTCAGACGTCAGCCAGCGTCAGTTCGTGATTGTCATGGCGGGGGGCCGTGGGACCACTGGCACAGAGGCCGGGGATTCCATTGTCGCCTACGCACTTCCCAAAATCTGATGCTCGCTGCCGTGCCGGATTTACCGGTGGTCCCGGCGGGGTCACGCCGAGATGCGCCTGACCAACGGTGCCAGCGTCAGCCCCTGCACGACGATGGTGAACACCACGACTGCATAGGTCGCCGCCAGGATGACCGTTTTGATGTCAGACTCTGGCAGTGCCAACGCCAAGGCAACCGAAATGCCGCCGCGCAGGCCACCCCAGGTCAGGATCCTGACGGTGCCTTTGGTGAAACCCGCTACCGGTCGCAGCCCCCAAACTGACAGCCCCACGGAAAGAAACCGGGCCGCCAGAACCAGCGGCACGGCGCAAGCGGCCAGACCGATAAATGAAAGGTCAAAGCGCAGAACCAGCACTTCCAGCCCGATCAGCAAGAAAAGAACAGAGTTCAGGATCTCATCTATCAACGTCCAAAAGCCGAACATGAAGCGTTGGGTCTGATCGCTTAGCGCATCAACGGGCCCACGACTGCCGATCAGAATCCCCGCCACAACGACGGCAATTGGCCCGCTGATGTGCATCTGGGTGGCCAGGGTGTAAGTGCCACTGACCAGCGCCAGCGAAATCAGCACCTCTACGGGGTAATCGTCAATCGCGCGCATGGCCCGATACGCGATATAGCCCGTCACCAGACCCAGCACCCCGCCGCCAACCGCCTCAACCAGAAACAACTCGCCCAGATGAACCAGATCAAAACTGTCGCTGCCCAGACTGGTCGCGGTTGCCAATAGCACCGTGAACAACACAACGCCGACGCCATCGTTGAACAGCGACTCGCCGGTCATGATCGTCTCAAGCGATTTGGGCACCTTGACCTGTTTTAGCGTCGATAGGACGGCGACTGGATCTGTCGGGCTGATCAGCGCGCCGAACACCAACGCCCAGACAAACGGCATCTGTATCGCGAAAACCTGCGCCAGCAACCAAAAGCCCGTGCCCACCAACAGCGTCGACACCAAAACCCCAACGGTGGCCATGGTCGCAATCGTGCCGAGACGCGATTTCATCGCGGTGAAATCAACCTGCAATGCCCCTGCAAACAGCAAAAAGGCCAGCAGGCCATTCAATACCGTTTCTTCGAAATCGACTTGCTTTATGACCGCGGCCGCATCGTCATAAAGGCGCAGTTCGGGAAAGGCGAGTTCGACTGATATCAATACCAGTGACGCTGCCAGCGCCATCACAAGCAAACCAATGGTTTGCGGCAACTTGACCACGGCATGGTTCAGCCAGCCAAAAACCGCTGACAACACCAACAGAACGGCGATGATATCGAAAAGGGAAAGACTGCCCATCGCACCTCATGGATCGGGTTGGCTGCGCGGATGAATGGCCAAGAGAGGACCAGTATCGCGCCTTGCGAGAGGGAACTCAGTAGCCCCGTACCACGATTTTGGCACAGACTGCCGCGCCATGCAAAGGTTGGTGAAACTGTGACCTGTCGCTGCAGTTGGCTGCAAGGGAAGAGGTTGACGTGGAAGGTGTGGGAACCAGACGACGACCGGTTCGTTCTTTATCTGTGTAGTGGAAAGGACTGGATGATGGATCATAAATCCGATGGGCATATTCCCACGCCCGATGAACTGCGGCACCCCACACCGGGTCTGATTGACCAACGGCAGCAACGGATAGATCCCGCAGGAACACACACCGTTGATCAAAATGAACGCCCAGTGGAAAATCGCAAACAGCCAGGCCGCGCGGATGACTGCGGCTCGTGGTAGTTGCCCCCCTGTTGCCAAGAATTAATTGCACCCGATTTCAATCAGGTGTTTTGCCAGCCGAGGGCACCTTTGGTGCATCTGAACGGTTTTCCCGACAGATCAACAAGGAGGCGCAGATGGCCTGAGAAAGCATCCTGGGCGTTGCCGAACTTATGTGCAGTATTGATAATTGCGCGCTGATCGTCGGGAAGACCGGCAACCTTGCGGGACTCTCGGTGGGCACCAATGCCGATTCCGTCCTGTCCGACGCAGCCTTAAATTCCAGCCAGTCCGGAAGCCGTGCGGCAAAGGCGATCGTGGGAATAGGCCGTGTTGGTGAGGGTCTGTTATGTCTAGGAAAACTGACAGCCTTTGCTATGAGAGAGTGGTTTTGCGTCGGAACGGGGGCGCCAGAATGATGACACAGGCAACTGCCACATTGCAAATTCGTCCCGAAGGGCTGTTTTGCCCATCAGGGGGCTTTTTCATCGACCCGATCAAGCCCGCCGCCAAAGCGCTGATCACGCACGCGCATGCCGATCATGCGCGCGCCGGGCATGAGGCAGTGATGGCAACGCAGCAGACGCTGGATATCATGGCGATCCGCTACGGCGTTGATTTTGCCACCAGCAAGCATGTTGCAAACGGGCCGCAACAGGTGGGCGGCGTCACTGTTTCCTTCCATCCTGCCGGGCATGTGCTGGGGTCGGCGCAAATTTCGATCACTCATCGCGACACGGGAACCACCGTTATTTCCGGAGATTATTCCCGCGTTGCCAATCCGGCCTGCGCGCCGTTTCAGCCGGTGCCCTGCGACACCTTCGTCACCGAAGCGACCTTTGCCTTGCCGGTTTTTCGCCATCCCGATCCGGCTGATGAGATTGGCCGTCTGCTGTTGTCAGTTGCGGCTTTTCCTGACCGTGCCCACCTGATCGGAGTCTATGCGCTGGGAAAGGCGCAACGTGTTATCATGTTGCTGCGATTGGCCGGATGGGACGGTCCGGTTTATGTTCATGGGGCGTTGGAAAACCTGTGCGCCTATCACATGGCCCAAGGTGTGCCCTTGGGCGACCTGCGTCCCGCCACCGAACGGCGCGGCCGCAAAGCCGACTTTGCCGGCCAGATCATTCTGGCCCCACCCTCGGCTTTTGCGACGACATGGGCGCAGCGCTTTCCCGATCCGGTGATCTGCTTCGCCAGTGGCTGGATGCAGGTTCGCGCAAGGGCCCGTCAGCGCGGGGTCGAACTGCCTCTAATCATTTCTGACCACGTCGATTGGTGCGATCTGACCCGGACAATCACCGAACTGAACCCAGCGGAGACCTGGGTCACCCATGGCCGTGAAGATGCCCTGATCCGCTGGTGCGAGATGCAGGGCAGGGCTGCCCGGCCGCTGCGCCTCTTGGGTTATGAAGAGGAGGCGGAGTGATGCGTGCCTTTGCCGCCCTTTTGGAACGGCTGGCGTTTACGCCACAACGCATTGGCAAGATTACCCATCTGAAACAATATTTTGCCACCACCGCAGACCCTGCGCGGGGATTGGCCTTGGCGGCTCTGACCGGGGACCTGGAACTGAGAGCGGTGACGCCGTCGCTGTTGCGCGGCTTGGTCGCCGAACGGGTGGATTCACAGCTTTTTTCCATCAGTTATGATTTTGTCGGTGATCTGGCCGAAACCATCGCGCTGATCTGGCCACCCGGACAAGTCGCCGCAGATGTACCGCTGCCCGATCTGGTTCACGAACTGCGCACAACGTCGAAATCCGATCTGCCCGCCGTCATTGCCCGGCGGCTGGATTCTATGCCGCCCAACGAGCGCTATGCCTATCTGAAACTCGCGACCGGCGGTCTGCGTGTTGGTCTTTCAGAGCGGCTTGCCAGACTGGCCGTTGCAGAATACGGCACCGTTCCCGTGGCTGAGGTCGAAGAGATCTGGCATGGCCTGACCCCACCTTACACAGATCTCTTTGCCTGGACCGAAGGTGCTGAGAAACCACAGGCCGCTGCCCGCGCCCCCTTTCGTCCCGTCATGTTGTCAACCCCCACCAATTTGACCGCCCTGCAAGATCTCAACCCGGATGATTTTGCTGCCGAATGGAAGTGGGACGGTATCCGGGTGCAGGCAGTCAGTGATCAGGGCGTTCGACGCCTGTATTCACGCACGGGCGAGGATCTCTCGACGGCGTTCCCCGATCTGCTGGATGCGCTGACTTTTGAGGGGGTGGTTGACGGCGAACTGCTGATTCGTCGCGCGGGCGGTATTGCCCCTTTTGGCGATTTGCAAAAGCGGTTGGGGCGCAAGACCGTTGGCCGGAAACTTCTGGAAAGCCATCCGGCCGCTTTGCGCGCCTACGACCTGCTGTTCTGGCAGGGCGAGGACCTGCGCGCGCTGCCCTTTTCCGTGCGCCGCGATAGCCTAGAGCGGGCAGTAGCAACCCTTGATCATCCGCGCATCGACCTTTCGCCAATGCTGAATTTCGACAGTTGGGAGGGTTTGGCTGCGATGAGGGCCATGCCACCGCTAGCGGTGATCGAAGGCGTGATGGTGAAACGCCGCGATAGCCCCTATCTGGCGGGGCGGATCAAGGGGCCGTGGTTCAAATGGAAGCACGATCCGATGCTGGTTGATGCCGTGTTGCTATACGCCCAACGCGGTCATGGCAAACGCTCGGGTTTTTATTCGGATTTCACTTTTGGAGTTTGGGATAACAACGCCCTTGTCCCCGTTGGAAAAGCCTATTTCGGTTTCACTGATGAAGAGTTGAAAGCTCTGGACCGTTTTGTCCGCAACAATACGACTGAGACTTTCGGGCCTGTTCGGGCGCTGAAACCCACCAAAGTGGTGGAGGTCGCGTTTGAGGGGCTAAATCGTTCAGGCCGCCATAAATCCGGAATTGCGATGCGGTTTCCCCGCATTTCCCGGATTCGTGATGACAAACCAGCAGCTGAGGCGGACCACTTGCAAACCCTTCTGAACATGTTGCCCTGATGCGCCCACAAAATCTCGTTCCGATGTTACAGCGACGTAAAACCCGCACCAAGATAACTCCGTCTTGCACGATCCTTGCCTTGACCCCGTCGATGGCTTTCTCAATGAGGCTGAAACGGCAGATAAGCCAGTCCAAGCCTTTGTTGATCACTACTACTACCGTAGTGACCAGCATGGCGTCGAGAATGGGCACTTCAGGATAGAACAACACAGCCCCGACGGCAGACGCCCAAGGCGTGACAGCCAGATTCAGCACCACGGCCTCCAGAAAAGCCTGACCCGGCATGCGCAGATGCGTGCCAAATATCGTCGACAACAGCCACAGCGCCAATCCGATCCCGCCGATCAACGACCAGATTGAAGCGCTTTGTGCCCATCCGACCAAACGTCAAACCGATCAGGACAGGGGTTTCTATCGTCGCCGCCATCGAAAAATACCCCCCAAGAGTCGGCCGTTGATTTATTCCGGTTACAGCTGTGTCAGTTGTGAATGTCCCTGAGACAGCAGAGATTCCGTCAGACGTCCTGCAGTCTGGGCAGCCCCGTTCAGAATGATCGAGTGAACCAAACTCCCGGCTGTCGCGTTAGCTTTTGGTCACCAAGGAAAACGGGATTTGACAATGACGACTTTCAGAAAGCGCCCTGATCCATCAGACGCGGGCAAATCCACGATTTATGCCGCCTTGGTGGCCAATACGGGCATTGCCATCACCAAATTCATTGCCGCGGCAATGTCAGGGTCATCGGCGATGATGTCTGAAGGAATCCACTCAACCATCGACACGGCGAATGAGGGATTTCTGTTGCTTGGTCTTGCACGGGCAAAAAAGCCTGCGGATGAAAAACACCCCTTTGGCTATCGGGGGGAGATCTTTTTCTGGTCGTTCATCGTGGCGGTGCTGATCTTTGCGCTTGGCGCTGGACTGTCGATCTATGAGGGGGTGCGGGCGTTGCGGCATGGCGGGCATGAAGCCAGCGGAGTGCCGTGGATTCCGTTAGGCGTGCTGGCGGTATCATTGCTGTTCGAAGGCTATTCCCTGTCTATTGCGATCCGGCATTTCACGCGCATTCGAAAAGGCAATGGCCTGTTGCGTGATGTGCAGGACCTGAAGGACCCGTCGATTTTCGTCATCCTGGCCGAAGACAGCGCGGCCTGTCTGGGACTGGGGATTGCGGCGATCGGGGTGACCATGTCCTGGCTGACCGGATCGCCTGCCTGGGATGCGTCTGCGTCCATCGCAATCGGCGGCGTTCTGGCGCTGACGGCGGTATTCCTTGCAATTGAGGTCAAGGGGCTGATGATCGGGGAAAGCACCGATCCAGACATTGTGCAGGCAATCCGCGACGACATCGAAAGCCTGCCGGAAATCCTGACCATCAATGAATTTCGCACCCTGCATCTGGGGCCGCATGATGTCTTGTTGACGCTGAGCATCGACTTTGCCGATGATGTGCCGTCACAACGGATTGAGGCTGTCGTGACAGCCATCGAACAACGCATCAAGGCGCGGTTTCCGATTGTCCGACATGTGTTTCTAGAGGTGCAATCGACGGCGGGGCACAGCAAGATGGTTCGGCTGGCCGCCGAAGGCTGAGCGGTGGGTAGGTG
>JBATPI010000204.1:0-5406 GCA_049291415.1 Paracoccaceae bacterium
GCCTTCGAGCACGCGGCTTTGATCTGGACACGACCTTCGAACACCATACGGGCCCGCGGCATGTGTGACGCCGCATCATGAGGCCGGACACATGTCAGCACCCGATGACGCGCCGATATCAGCTCTGAAAATACCTCTTGCGCAAGGGGCGGTTACACATGTTGCACAACTGCGCGATGACGTGAATTTTGCGCAGATGGCACCGCTCCTGAGCGCCGGGGGTACCACTACAAGGGCATCAAGGAAACCGAGGCCAAACCCGGCGAATGGCTGGCGATTTCGGGCATCGGTGGGCTTGGCCATATTGCCGTGCAATATGCCAAGGCGATGGGCCTGAAGATCGTCGCGCTGAACGGTCTGCCCCCGGGCAAATTTCCGACACCAATCTTCGATGTCGTGCTGAAACGGATCACGATGCGCAGGTCGATCTTTGGCAACCGCAAGGAACTGGCAGAGGCCGTATAATTCGCCAGCGACGGCAAGGTCAACGCCCACATCCACACAGCCCGGCTGGAGGATATCAATCAGGTCTTTGCCGATCTTGAGGCTGGCAAGGTTGACGGCCGGATCATGATAAGCCTGTAACAGTCCAAGCGTCGCGCGCCGCGTAAAGGGGGGCTGCCCCGCTTTACCCGCGCAAACACTATCCGCAGTCAGGCAGTCAGTTTGATCACCCGTTTGCCGAAAGCCTCGCCCCGCAGCAGCCCTGCAAAGGCCGCCGGGGCCTCGCCAGCGGGGCCCGCGCGCCCGTGCATCCACATAGGCGTCACGCAAGTCATCTGGCCGGTCTTGCGCAAGAACCTGAATAAGGAAAGCCGCCTGACCACGATCTTTGCGGGCCTTGCCCTGTTCCGGCCCACCCCGACGGCGGTCTGCCACGATAAGCTTGTGGATCGCAAACCGTTCGGCGCGCGGGATCTGAACTCCCGGATTCTCCTCGACCGTATCGCCCAAAGCGACGGACAACCGCTTAAAGCTGGCGAAATCGATGTCGCCCGTCTGCGCGAGCCTTCAGAATCAAATCGCACACCTAGCTTGCCTTGATAAAGGGCATAGGCGGCCGAGCCCACCAGCGTGCCACCAAGGCGCAACACCCCCGCTCGGGCAAAGGCCAGCAGCAGCGATACTGTATCCCGATCAGTCGCAATGAACCCTTCGGAACGCAGCACGCGGGCCAACCGAGCCATCGTCGCTTTTCGGCCCTTCGCTTGTGTCTTCAACTCGGCCGCGACTGCCAGCCGAGCGCGGAGCTCTGGCGTGCCCTCACCCAGATAGCGGCCTTTCATCGCGGTGCCGATACGGAACTTGTCATACAGATAATGCCGACTTCCCCGCACCCGCTCTGCCCCACCGGGCCGCGCCTCCAGCCGCTCTGTCTGCCGCCCGGCATCATGGCACTGCGCCGCCAGATCCCCAGCCAATGCCGCCTCGGCCGCCCGCCATTCGACGGGGCCGAAAAACAGCCGCTCACCGCGCGGACCCAATGACGCAGGCCCGGCGTCATCGTCTTTGGCAGGCAGAAACCACGCATCTTCCGCATCCGTGCCGTCATAGGGCCCCGAAAGACTCTGTATCAAACATTCGGGGTGAATGAGCGATAGCGCCCTAGCCGGCTGCCGACCGCAACCGCCGCCTTCTTGGCCCCATCGGCTATATCCCGCCAGCAGAAGCAGAGGAGGCGTTCTATGCAAACCTGAGCTCACTCGATAAAGTCGCTTAGTCGTTGAACAAACCACCCTCCGGTAAACCCGGGGCGGTTCATTCCTGTCTAATCACCCGGGCTCTTTGCCGGCCACGGCCCGTTCGACACCGGACGAACCCTCGCCGCGGCAAAGCTGATCAACACCGACTGGGGGGCCGCCGCCGCCAACTTTCCGGTCTGGCGAAACCTGTTCCAGACCTATGGGCTGATGCAAGACGCCCCGGACCTCCGCGGCCCGATCACAAACTCTTCGGTCATGGCGGTCAATGTGGCGCGTTCGGACCTGGGCGCCGCACTGGTTCAAAGCCTGCTGGCAAAGCATCACATCGGGGCCGACCCGTGGCTTCGGCACCATCTTAGCCGAACCTCCCCGCTCCTCAGTTCCCAAGTCAGGATCACGTCATCCAGATCGCGCCGCGCTGGCGGGCTGGGCTCTGATCCGGCCCGCCCGATGCGCTGCAGGATCTGCAAAAACGCATCCAACCCGGAGGTAGCTTTCAGCTTGGGGCGCACCGCCGCGATCTTCCGCTCATCCGACGCGGCAATCCCGTTGCCGAGATCGAAGGTCCGGATGATCAAACTGCCAACCGCCAATAGAATATCCAGCACGCCAAGCCCGCGTGATCGGATCCAATGCGCCAGCTCGGCGCGAAAGCCCGTATCGTCAATTTGCAGCCGATCCCCTTCCGCGACCAAGCCTGCAACCGCTTGGAGGTCGGGTGCGGCCGCCAGCACCGAAAACGCAAGGCCACATCCAGAGACGGCGCCGTGAACAAATGGCTAGAAGCCAGACTGGCGAGATTGACCACTGAAAACAGTAAAACGAATGCCGGAGTCAAACGCAAGGGTACCCAGCGCGGGAGCAGACCGAGTTTCATGAAGGACTGTTGATCCGACACCTCCCGAACAAATCTCCACAGAACGCGGGATCGCAGCTTACTGATTCAGCAGGACGGCGGGGTGGGAACAGCTCTTACCATCAAAGCCTCATCTGCGTACCTTCATCTCGTCCGCGAAGGTACGGTTGAGCGTTAGTCCCAGCCCCGGCATTTGCGGAACGGCTATCATGCCATCGACATCCACGGCCGGCAGTCCGACGCAAAGCTCCCGCCGCAGACGGGCTGGGCTTGTCGAGAACTCGATGAAGCTTTCGTCTTCTAATGTAGCCGTAAAATGAAGGTTTGCGGCGATTGTGATGTCGCTGTTATAGCCATGGGGCACAATACGAACTCCAGTACCCCTGAGCATTCTGACAAGACGCTGGGCCTCGGAGAGCCCTCCGAACATAGTGAGATCGGGCTGGGCGATGTCGATTGCTCGTGCGTCAAGATAGGGGCGAAATTCATTGCATGTCGTGAAGCCCAGGTCACCGACCCCGACGGGGAGCCGGGTCATCGACTTAAGTGCAATGTGGTCGGAGATGTTGTCGAGCGGAAACGGCGCTTCTATCCATCGGACTTCGATCTCCTCGAGAAGGCCGATGAAAGGAGCGAGTTGATCGAGCCGCTCGAACTCTTGCGCGACGTCGAGCATAAGACCGCAGTCAGGCCCGACGATGCGGCGAAGGTGGCGCAGGTTTGTATGCACAACGCCAACGTCGCACCACCATGGATCGACGCAGAACTTGATGTTGCGGAAGCCACCTTTGAGCAGATGTGTGACTTGCGAGGTGATGCCTTCGGGCGTGTCGGCCATGGGATAGATCGTTGCGTAGGCGGGCAGCCTGTTCCGCCGGGCCGTTCCCAATAAAGCGTGCAGCGGTTTAGACAGCGATTTTGCGTAAAGATCCCAGATGGCGATATCAAGCGCAGATATCGCATGAATGACCGCCCCGTGACGTCCGAACCATTGCGTCGATGCATACATCGCATCCCAAAGCCTCAGCGGATCGTCGATGACCTGCCCCGTGACGACCTCTGCCAGACCCATGGCCAGCGAATTGTAAGTTGGCATCTCGATGATTGAAGAAATAACGGATGGCGGTGAATCCGTCTCGCCGATCCCCGTCAAACCGTTGTCACCATGCACCACAACCACGAGGTTCTGATAGCTGCCTTCGAAGCGATAGTGCCCAGCAGTTGGATCCTGAAGGCGAAGAATCTCGACGCGTTCGATCTTCACGCTCATGCTGAAAACTCGCGACGGGCGTAAACGAAGGGCTCCAGTACACCCCAATCCATCTCAATTCCCAGACCGGGAAGGCCGGAAGCCGACACGCAGCCGTCGGCATCGGGCCGGATCACCTGCCTGGCGCCGACCTCATATTTTTCGAACGGCGCGGCCTGTTCGAAATAGTCGCAGTTGGCGTAAGCCAGCATCAAATGCAGGTTTGCGGCCTGAGTGAGAGTGTAGCCCCAGCTTTGCACCTCGCATTTGCGATTGTGAGCCGCCGTCATAGCCATGCCGGCGCAGGCCCCGGTGAAGCCACCGATACCGGTCACGTCAAAGCGAGAACGGTCCCAGGCTCCCATCTGCAGTGCCAGTTGGATGATGTGCAGGTTCGGCAGTGCGTTGCCACCGCAGATCACATCGATTTCCAGTGCATCGGCCAACACCTTGTAGCCGTTGAGGTCGCCGTCGGGAATTGGGGCCTCCAGGAATTCCCATCCAGCTTTTTCCAGTACGCGGCCCATGCGCAGGGCCTGCTCAATGCTGTAGCAGCCATCGGCATCAAGCGACCAGCCGATTTTCCGCCCTTTGAAATGGTCGATCAGCCGGTGAACCAGACGCAGATCATCGTCATATTCGCAATAGGGGTGTACCTTGATGGCAAGGTACCCTTGCCGCAGCATGTCCTCGCAATAAACCACATATTCTTCATCCGACTTCAGCAATGGACTTGAGGCGTAGGCGGGGATGCTGTGGCGTTCGGCCCCGAGCATTTTGTAAATTGGCAGACCCAGAAGCTTACCTTTGCCGTCATGCAGCGCGATATCGAAGAGCGAGGTCGCCAGATGGCCCAACGGAACGTAACGCCCGCGCATGTCGCGGTAGATCTGCGGGATTTCGAGTACCGATCGACCCAGTACAAAAGGTGCCATCAGAGAGGCGGCACCGAAGGCGGTCCGGTCAAACTCGTGCTCGGTGTATGTGGTCAGACCCGCGATGGCCTCGATTCCGTTCGAGAGGCTGAGCCGCGCCACCGTCATCGCCTCGTACATCGGACCGAGGTGTGACGACCAGGTGACCTTGTGGCCGTCCGGTCCAATGGCGAGCAGATCGATCTTTTCTACAGTGGCATGGGTCATCTTGGGCAATCCTGCAAAGGAGGTGAATGACAAGCGACTGGGCATAAGCAGCAGTTTTGTCGCATGGTTTAAGCTCGGTCGAAGGACTTGAAGCCGAATACGGGCCCAATCCTTTTCTTGACGGTGCGGTGGTCCTGCTCGACCCCTCGCCGGTTCGTTTGAACCGGTGGCACTCCCGGCTCGATGTTGAGGTAATTGATCCGCACCATCTCTATCGCGATCGGGCAGCCGACGCGCTTCAGCATGCGGTTGACCGCGGTGATACCTGCGGTGTTGGCGCCGCTTTTATCAATCACGATCTTTCGCGGCAGGCCATTCACGTCCAGCGCAGGGGCGACGAACTTGGTGGCGGCCATCGTGTTGCGCCGTTTTGAGAGCATGAACTTAAGGGCTTTCCCGAACTTGTCGAAGGCACGGTAGAGATAGGTCCACTCGCCCTTCACCTTGATGTAGGTT
>JBATPI010000205.1:0-8049 GCA_049291415.1 Paracoccaceae bacterium
CTTCGTGCAGGATCGGACCCATGACGGCAGAGTTTTCCGCACACTCGACATCATCGACGCGTTCACCAAAGAGGCGCTCGTGATCCGCGTCAAACGCAGGCCCAATTCCACCGACGTCGTCGACGCACTGACCGATCTGTTCATCCTCCGAGGGCCTCCAAAATTCATAAGGTCCGACAATGGCGCCGAATTCATCGCCAAGAAGGTCCGCGCCCGGATCGAGGCTGTCGGGCCAAAGACCGCCTTCGTCGAACCGGGATCAGCCTGGGAGAACGGATATTGCCAAAGCTTCACCGCCCGGTTTCGCGATGACCTGCGCAATGGCGAGGTGTTCCACACCCTGCGAGAGGCCCAGATACTGATCGAGAAATGGCGCCGCCTCCACAACACAGTCAGGCCGCACAGCCCCTTGGGCTACCGCCCGCACCAGAGGCCATAGTCCAGACAGACCCCAGGCCGACCATGCACGAACAATCAACCCGCACCATTCGATGGGGGCAGTCCAGACCCTTTTTGACCAAACGCAAAACCACGCCTTATCTGGTCGCCGAAGACGTGAAAGACCGGGACGCCGTTCTGGATGTTTTCATAGGGCGCTGGACGCAACCAATCCTTCATGCCGCCTTCGAACCCGCAGTTTCGCGGACTTTTGATATCAGGCAGCGGGAAAATAAATCGAGATCAGCGCGATCAATTTGTTTCATCGGACAACTCAGCTGCAAAGATCACCGATCGTTTCAGCATGAAAAACCAGCGGCCGCCGGCGTTTCAAAGATATACGGCCCAATACCGGCACAAACATTCAGATTGAATTGGTCGCGCTTTCCGCACAGCGACAGACCGGAATTCCGTCGCCGCGCAGTTGGCGGCTGCGGCTCGTCTGTTGCCGGTTGCCGCCGCCCCCTCTGGCCCCGGGCGCAGCACGCCACAAATGCTTGAAGGACGCCAATGGGTCGTTTAATCAGAGACAACCGCGGGGGGACTGATGCGTATTCTGATCACCAATGATGACGGCATAAACGCGCCGGGCCTAGAGGTTCTGACCGAGATTGCCACCATGATCGCCGGCCCCAAAGGTCAGGTCTGGACCGTCGCCCCTGCTTTTGAGCAGTCGGGCGTGGGCCATTGCATCAGCTATACCCGCCCGATGATGATCGCCGAACTGGGCCCGCGCCGCTTTGCCGCCGAGGGCAGCCCGGCCGATTGCGTGCTGGCCGCGATCTATGACGTGATGCAGGGGGCAAAGCCAGATCTGGTGCTGTCGGGGGTGAACCGGGGCAACAACGCGGCCGAGAATGTGCTGTATTCCGGCACCATCGGTGGTGCTATGGAGGCCGCCTTGCAAGGCGTGCCCGCGATTGCAATGTCGCAATACATGGGGCCAGAGACCCAATGCCTGGACGATCCCTTTGACTCTGCGCGCACCCATGGCGCCGAGGTGGTGCAGCGGTTGTTGTCCAAGGGTCTGTGGACGCAGGATGACTACCGCATCTTCTACAACATCAACTTTCCGCCGGTGGGGGCCACTGCGACCAAGGGCCTGCAGGTCGCCCCGCAGGGCTTTCGTCGCGACACCGCGTTTTCTACCGATCCGCAGCTGTCGCCCTCGGGCAAGCGGTTCTTGTGGATCAAGGGCGGGCCGCAGCACCGCCCCACCCTGCCCGGCTCGGATGCGGCGGTGAACCTGGACGGCCATATTTCAGTCACACCAATGCGCGCCGATCTGACAGCCCATGACCTTTTGGCCGACCTGTCGGCCCGCCTTAAATGAGCGAACCAGACCCCGAAGATGAACTGTCAATGCGCAAGATGCGCTTTCTCTTTGCCTTGCGATCCCGTGGGGTTACAGACGCCCGCGTACTGACCGCGATGGAAAAGGTCGATCGTGGGCTGTTCGTCAAAGGCATCTTTGCCGCCCGCGCCTATGAGGACATGCCGCTGCCCATCGCCTGCGGCCAGACCATCAGCCAGCCCTCGGTCGTGGGGCTGATGACCCAGGCGCTGAACGTGGGCCCCCGCGATACCGTGCTGGAGATCGGCACCGGATCGGGCTATCAGGCGGCGATCCTGGCGCAGCTGGCCCGGCGGGTCTATACCGTTGACCGCTGGCGCAGACTGGCGAATGAGGCGGCGGATGTGTTTCAAAAGCTGGGTCTGGTCAACGTCACCTCGATGACGGCGGACGGATCTTATGGTCTGCCCGATCAGGCCCCGTTTGATCGCATCATCGTGACCGCCGCCGCCGAAGACCCGCCTGGGCCCCTGTTGGCCCAATTGAAGCCCGGTGGAATCATGGTGGTGCCGGTCGGCCAATCCGACGCGGTGCAGCATCTGATCAAGGTTACCCGTGGCGAAAAGGGCTTTGATTACGAAGAACTTCGCCAAGTGCGCTTTGTCCCTCTGGTCGAAGGGCTGGGGAACGAGTAACATTTCTTGGTGATCCGGGATCAACCCGGACATGTCGAACAAGAGGCGGTCCTGCATGACGATTATCAAAGTATCCCTACCAACGCTGCATTTCCCCCGCTCGCGCCGCCTTTTGGCGCTGTCGCTGGGGGGCAGTCTGATGGCTCTGACGGCCTGTTCGACGGTGCCGTTGGACAACCTCGATTGGGATCTGCGCGGCGGGGCCGGCAACACTTCTGAAGAGGCGCGCCAGTCCACCGCCACCAAACCTGTGCCGGATGGCAATGGCGTTCTGTCCTACCCGGGCTATCAGCTGGCCGCCGCGCGCAGGGGCGACACCGTTGCCTCGCTGGCCGGGCGCCTGGGGCTGAACCCGGATGAGCTGGCCCAGACCAACGCCCTGAAGGCCAATGATCCGCTGCGGTCAGGCGAATTGCTGTTGTTGCCGCGCCGCGTGTCGGCAGCCCCACAGCCCGTGGCCACCGCCACAGGCAGCAGCCGCCCTGTCGATATCACCTCGATCGCCACCTCGGCGCTGGACAAGGCCCCGGCTTCGGTTGCTTCCCCTGCAGCCCCCGGCGGCGGCAAAGAGCCGACGCGCCACCGCGTTCAGCGCGGCGAGACTGCCTTTACCATTGCGCGCGCCTATAACATCAGCGCACGCGCGCTGGCCGATTGGAACGGCCTTGGTGCCGATATGGCGGTGCGCGAAGGTCAGACGCTGATCATTCCGGTTGCTACAGCACCCGCGCCGAACCCCGAACCGGTGCCGACCCAGCCCGGCGTCGGCAGCCCGACCCCCGCCCCGCCCTCGGCCTCAAAACCGCTGCCGGATGAAAAGACCACGCCCGCGGCTGAAAAGGCCAAAGAGACCCCGCCCTCGCCCGATCTGGGGGCCGCGTCCAAGGCCACCAAGATGACGATGCCGGTTTCGGGCAAGATTATCCGCGGATATGACCGCAAGAAGAACCAGGGCATCGACATCGCCGCCGCCGCAGGCACACCGGTCAAGGCCGCTGATGCCGGCACCGTGGCGGTGATCTCAACCGATACCAGCGGCAAGGGTATCGTGATCCTGCGCCATGCCAGCGGGCTGCTGACGGTCTATGTCGGCGTGTCGAAGGTATCGGTCGCCAAGGGTGCCAAGGTGTCACGCGGGCAGGCCATGGGCAGCGTTGCCGCGGGCGATCCGGCCTTTTTGCACTTTGAAGTGCGCAACTCGACCAAAGACAGCCTGGACCCGGTTACCTTTCTGCAGTGACCGTCGGGCGGTCAGGCGTTGATCCGAACGCCTGTTCGCGCCGCAAGATCACAAAAGAACTGCCAGGCCACCCGGCCTGAGCGTGCCCCGCGCGTGGCTTGCCATTCGACCGCCTCGGCGTGCAACTGCGCCTCGGGCACAGAGACGCCATACGCCGCGCAATAGCCTGCGATCATCTCCAGATACTCGTCCTGCGAACAGGGGTGAAACCCCAGCCACAGCCCGAACCGGTCGGACAGCGAGACCTTTTCCTCAACCGCCTCACTGGGGTTGATCGCGGTCGATCGTTCATTCTCGATCATGTCGCGCGGCATCAGATGGCGGCGGTTCGAGGTGGCATAGAACAGCACATTCTCTGGCCGCCCTTCAATCCCGCCGTCCAGAACCGCCTTAAGCGATTTGTAATGCTGATCGTCATGGCTGAACGACAGATCGTCGCAGAACAGCAAGAACCGGCACGGAGCCGCCCGCAGATGCGCCAGCAGCCGATGGACCGAGGGCAGATCATCACGCGCCAGCTCGACAATCTTCAGATCATGGCCCTCTGCGCGAACTGTCGCATGTACCGCCTTGACCAGGCTGGATTTTCCCATTCCGCGCGCGCCCCACAACAGGGCGTTGTTGGCCGGCAGGCCAATGGCGAAATGGCGGGTGTTTTCCAACAGCGTCTCGCGTGAGCGGTCCACCGCCCGCAACAGCCGCAGATCCACCCGCGCCACCCGGGCGACAGGCTGCAAGCGGTCAGGATCCACATGCCAGGCAAACGCCTCGGCGGCAGTGAAATCAGGCGCGGGCATCGGCGCAGGGGCCAGCCGCTCCAGCGCGGCGGCAATGCGCTGCAGCGGGTCGGTCATTCGTCCTCCGGCTCTTCCCAGGTGCCATCGGCGCGTGCCTCGGCCTCACGCCGCTTTTCGATCCGCCGGATCATGAAAATCGACACTTCATACAGGGGATAAACCGCGAAGAAGAGGATCATCTGGCTCATCACATCGGGCGGGGTCACCACGGCGGACACCATCAGGATCAGCACGACGGCATATTTCCGCATCCCCGACAGTCCGCGTGCCGTCACCAACCCCGCCTTGCCCATAAGCGTCAGCAAGACCGGCAGTTGGAAGCACAGGCCAAACGCCATGATCAGCTTCAATGAGATATCCAGCGTCTCGTTGACCTTGCCCTGAAAGACGATCTCGATTCCCTCGCTGGTGGTGGGAATGGCGCCTTCCACCGGAACCTCGGCCACGCCTGGAATCAGGGCCGACAGCAACGAATAGCTGTCTGCAAAGCCCAGAAAGAACTTCATCGCCATCGGGGTGACGATGTAATAGGCGAACGCCGCCCCCAACAGGAACAGCGCTGGCGAGGCGATCAGAAACGGCAAGAACGCCGATTTCTCGCTGCGATACAGCCCCGGCGCCACAAAGCGCCACAGCTGATAGGCAATCACAGGAAAGGACAGCATCAGCCCCGCCACCACCGATATATGCAAAAGCGTAAAGAAATACTCTTGCGGTGCGGTGTATTGCATCACCGGATTGGGGTTTCCCAAGGCGCGCATCGCATGCTCGATCGGGCGCAGCAGAAAGTCCAGGATCGGCTCGGCCACGATGAAACACAGGACCATCGCCACCATGAAAGAGGCGACGGCCCAGATCAGCCTGTTGCGCAGTTCGGCCAGATGCTCGATCAAAGGGGCGGCGCTGTCTTCGATATCATCCTGGGCGGTCATGCTGGGTCACCTGCAGGTTTTTCCGCCTTTTTACGCACCCGCCCGGCCTTTTTTGCCGGGGCCGCGGCCTCTGGTGCAGCGGTCTTGAGGGTCTTGGATGCGGGGGCTTTTGAAGCGGGGGCCTTGGATGCGGGCGGCTCGGCGGTCTTGCGCAACAGCGCCGCCGCCTCGGATGCAGCCGACTTGCGGGCCGCGGTCTTTTCCGCCAGTGCCGTGGTGGCCGGGCCCATCGCGGGGGCCGCCGCAGCCGCCTCGGCCGGGGCCGAAACTGGGGCCGACTCTGCAACCTCTGCCGCCTTGGGCGTGGGTTTCATCGGGTCCCAGCGTTCAAACTTATCCGCCGCCGATTTCACTGCATCCAGACCCATCGCCTTGGCGCTGGTGGCTTTTTTCAGATCGGCCGCGACATCCTTGATGCCGCTTTCCTTGGCCGCATCCTCCATCGCGCGCGAGAACTCTCGCCCCATCGCGCGCAGCTTGGCGGTGAACCGGCCCAGCTCGCGGAACATACCCGGCAGATCCTTGGGGCCGATCACGATCAGCGCCACAATGCCCACCACCATCAATTCAGACCAGCTGAAATCCATCGTTCCGCCCCGCGCGGCTGGCCGTTCAGGTCTTGTCCTTGCCCAGATCTTTGTCCGCTTCCGGGGTCACGTCCTTGGCCGCATCGGCCTTGGCCGCCTCGATCTCGGCCGAGCCTTCGGTCACGCCTTTCTTGAAGGCGGTGATGCCTTTGCCGACCTCACCCATCAGGCTGCTGACCTTGCCTTTGCCAAACAGCACCAGCACGACCACCGCGATCAGCAAAAGGCCCGGAATACCGATATTGCCAAGTCCCATGAGAATTCTCCGCTTCCTGCCCCACAGTCGGGGCGTCACTCTGTTGTCCTCCTTTTACGGGCAGCCATGGCCGCAATAAAAGCCCCCAATCCGCATCAGCACCCTTCAACTGACAGTATTTTGTCAGTAGGGTGCAGGCTGACCCCACCCCTCTTGCCCCCGGCCAGCAGATGAAACGTGACGCCCGCCTGTTCGATCTGGTGCAGATCCTGCGCGATGGCAAATTGCACACCGCGGCAGAGCTGGCGCAGGCGTTGGGGGTTTCCCCACGCACGATCTGGCGCGACATGGCGATGATGTCGGAAACCGGCCTGCCGGTGAGCGGGGAACGCGGCCTGGGCTATATCCTGCGCTCGCCCCTGGTGCTGCCGCCCACCATGCTGACCCCGGATGAACTGCAGGCCCTGACCCTGGGCCTGGCCCATGTTGAGGCGACCGAGCCCACCCACGCCCGCGCCGCCCGCAGCCTGATGGCCAAGATCGCCACCCTGCTGCCGCAGGCAGGCATCACGGTGGATGACGGTTAGGCCTGTTTCACGCCAAAGACGAAACAGCGATCGCGGCGGATCATCAGCCACAGACAGGTGCCGGCTTTGGGCAGGAACACGCCAGGAACAGCGGTCGTCAGGATCGAGCCGTCAAATTCCATGCGGAAATCAACCAGACTTTCGCGCCCCAGATAGCGCGCGCGCATCACCTCGCCCTTGGCGGGTGTGCCGTCCTGGGGCGTGGGGTTGGGGCCACGCCCGGCGCGATCAAAGTCGATCTTCAGATGCTGCGGGCGGATGACAATCTCAACCTCGCCGCCATCAGCGTGGCCCGGCGTCAGGAAATCGCCGAACGGGGTGGCGGTCAGTGCGCCTTTCGATATGCCCCGGATAACGTTGATATCGCTGAAAAAGGCCGCCGCAGCTTTGTCCACCGGGGCATTGTAGACGTTATAGGGTGCGCCGCGCTGCACGATGCGGCCGCCGCGCATCAGGGCGATCTCATCGGCCATCCGCATCGCCTCATCCGGCTCATGCGTGACCAGAACGACGCCGGTGCCCTCTTCCTTCAGGATCTCCAGCGTGGCGTCGCGGATGCCGTCACGCAGGCGGTTGTCCAGGCCCGAGAACGGCTCATCCATCAACAGAACCTTGGGTCGTGGCGCCAAGGCGCGGGCCAGCGCCACGCGCTGCTGCTCGCCGCCCGACAGCTGATGCGGATGCTTGTCGCCAAAGCCTGCCAGGTTCACCCGCTCCAGCAACTCGCCGACCCGTGCCGCCTTGGCCGCGCGGTTGCAGGACAGGCCAAAGCCGACATTCGCCGCCACCGTCAGATGCGGAAAAAGGGCAAAGTCCTGAAACATCATGCCCACGCCGCGCGCTTCGGGCGGCAGGTGCAGCCCCGGCCCGGCCATCTGGCGGCCATCTATCCAGACCTCACCGGTATCGGCCCGCTCAACGCCTGCGATGATGCGCAGGGTGGTGGATTTGCCGCAGCCTGACGGGCCCAGAAGGCAGGTCACCTGCCCCGCCGCCACCGTCAGCGACACATCGCAAACCACCGGCAGCGCCGCATGCAAAGCAACCGGCCCGCCAAAGGCGCGGGACAGATGCCGGATCTCCAATCTGGGTGCGGTCGCGGCCATACCAATCCCATGCGAAACACTCAGGATCCGCGATACCAGCCCGGCCGCGCCCCGGCAACCCCCGGGAGCAGCAAAGCAATTGCGCGCCTTGCGGCGCAAGCCTGTTGATCTGGTGATGCTGCGCGGGATGGATAAGGGGGGCCGATGAGGGGCGCTGCCCCTCAAACTCCCCGGGAT
>JBATPI010000206.1:0-28454 GCA_049291415.1 Paracoccaceae bacterium
GTACAGCCGTCCGCGCACCGAATTCGCGGCCTCATTCCCGGGCAAAAGCAACTTTCTGCGCCGCGAGAGTAGGGTTTGGGCCCTGCGCCCCGAAAAGATCGACATGACACCCCAAACGGCGCGCACCATGGGCAAAACCACGGGACGCGTCGTGTCGATGACCTATTTCGGACCGCTGCTGAAATACCTGGTTGCCCCCCCCTGACCACAGTGTTCTTGAGGTGGAGTCGATGCCTGGCGGGCGCCCTAGCGTCCTAGCGCCCGGATAGATCAATTGGCTTCACTATGCCTAGCAAGGCAAGATGCCCTCTTAGACAATAGCTATATCCCGGCTCATAAACTTAGAGATACGCGAAGTTGTATCTGTTAGCGTTCTATCTCCCGGACAGTAGTATGAATTGCATTATAACGCCATTATAACTATACTTATTAAATGTATTATTGCCAAGACTATAGCTAGCATTATAGATAGAGGTATAACTGATGGCATGAGTGATAGTACAGCCAATAGTGCATACCACTCTACATAAGAAAGATGTCTTCTAGCATGACAGGCATACGGTAGTGAATACAGCAGGCAGTAGATCTACCATTCCTGTTTGATTTAATATATACCAGTGAGTTACGCGTATGCTTACAGTAACTGGACGTCAAAACAATTGACTGCACTAAGCAACTGGTTTGGTAGGAAGTCAGCCTTAAAGTAGCTATTATAAGTTACACCTGTCTGACCGTGACCTACGATAGCCTTGATAATAAGCTCAGGGATATCTTTGCGACCAATCTGCGTGACCATTGAATGGCGAAAGCAGTGAAACACCAGTCCCTGGTCATGTAGTTTCTGATGGATAGGCACAACCCTGCGGGAAGATGAATTCTTGAGGCTCCTGTTGCTGTCGCCCGTCGTGTTGACGTCAATACACCAGACATCGTCCAACAGCATGATGTCACTGAGTTACAGTTGGGCACCCTCATTCAGTCGCATGCCTGAAAACATTGCAATCAGCGCTGGCCACCTGTGGTCGTCCTTCTTAACCAAACCGCGAGGGTTATTTGTCAAATGCTCTAGTATCTTTGCGAGTTGACCGTTTGTGAATGCCTTACGGCTACCTTCCGCGTTTGTAACTAACACTTTAACTCTTGTGCCCTCAAAGACGTTGGTGTCCGCGTGCCCGTTTGCTACGGCCCACTTGCTAAATGATTGCAGATGACTGACATAATATTTTAGTGTCTTAGACGATGTTAAATCCTGCCCTTGCAGTGTCAGAATCTCCGGTAGCGACAGATCGCGAGTGGCGGCATTCTTCCGCCTGTTCTTCGGAAGTCGCAGAAGTGTAGGCTTTATCTCTCTTGCATCTGCCTTGGTCAGTTCAGCCAACGGCTTACCGCCAGTGATTTCCCCAAGAAGTGCAAGCGCGTCCTGCTTCTCGCCCCACGTCTTCGCGGCCCAAATACCAGACTGCTGGTGCTCTTTGAAATACTCTCGGACAACTTCGCCGTACTCAGAATGTAAATCTGGCTTTTCCGGCTGTAGTGCGATGTTGACCGCTTCATTCAGATCAATCAGATCGAACGACGCATTGTGTTCCAGCGCCTTGGCTAAGAACGCCGGATATCCAAGCATGAGTTCTTTTCGCGGGATGCGCTGATCTTGGGCAGAGAGATTTTCACGGATGCCCATATGATCGCAGAAGCGCCTCAGGAGGCCCTCGCCACCATCCGGCTGGGTGAGGGTCCAGAAAACCATCTGGGTCGCTCTCATACATCGCCTTAGAGACTTCTAGGGCATATAGGCGTTCGCCCTCCGCAGGACCGGACACCGAGACACTGGCCTTGAAAGATTGCAACAGCATCCGGAAGTGCTCTTGGACGTGACGCCTGATGTCGCAATAGTTCATGCCCGCCTGCTTTGACTTGGACGTCGGGGATATGCCAGCAGATACCAGGAGGTGAGACATTTCTCGCGCGACCTTGGGGCACCGGGTTCCGAGGGACACCTTGACGTCCGAGCGCCTGCCTTGCGGATGTGAATATGCGGGAATCGGCCAGCGGAAGTAGAAAATCCCGTGGCGCGAAGCGCTAACATAAGCTGAGTGCTGCATGCCGTGTGTCTCACCAGTGCGGCGCACTTGGAGAAATCGACATCTAAGCCTCTGATTTCAGAGGAAATGGTGGGCGATAACGGATTTGAACCGCTGACATCTTCGATGTGAACGAAGCGCTCTACCGCTGAGCTAATCGCCCGAAACTGGTTCGGTCGAGCGGCTTTTAGCTATCATCCTCTTCGTCCGCAAGGGGCTCTTTGCTGACTTTTGGCCGATGCGGTCCACGCCGGACTTTCAGCGTCAAATGTGCAGCCCCATCCTTTTCGCTGCTGCGTGCCACACGGGTGCGGCCAAGGCCGGGCAGGTTCATATCCTCGCCGCGGGCGAGTGCGTCACCCAGCACGCCAAGGGTGGCCTCGACAATGTCTTTGACGTCCTTGCGCTTGACGCCAGACACCTCAACCACGCGGCTGACCAGATCGCGGATCTTCAGGATCGGCGCCCGTTCGACCGCTACCACCTCAGCCGACGACTCTGCGGCCGTTCCCACCGCGATCTCAGCACTCACAGGCGTGGTCTTTTCAGCTGAAATCAGTGCAGGCTTCGGCAGGGGTTTTTTGGCCGTACTGGCACTGCTGGTCTTTTTGGCTGTAGCCATTTCGGCGCCTATCCTTGTCTGGAACTCTTTATATCGCGCGATATTAGACGCGGATTGGAAACAATTCCACCTGAAACGATGCGTTATGGCGAATTCTACATAACTGCCTACCAGCATCGCAGGCAAAAAAGCGCGCCACCCTTGGGGGCAGCGCGCCTGGTATCTTTGGGCTTGCGATCAGTGGGCAACCGGGCTGGGCGCTTCGGGTTCGGCCTTGCGCGCAGCGGCAGCGGCCTCTTCGGCAGCTTCGTCCCAATGAATAGGCTCTGGCTGGCGGGTCAAGGCCTGGGCCAGAACCTCACGCACATGCGAAACCGGGATGATCGTCAGCCCCGCCTTCACATTGGCCGGAATTTCCACCAGATCCTTGGCGTTCTCTTCGGGGATGAACACCGTCTTGATGCCACCTCGCAGTGCTGCCAGCAGCTTTTCCTTCAGCCCGCCAATCGCCATCGCATTGCCGCGCAACGACACTTCGCCGGTCATGGCAATGTCCTTGCGCACCGGAATCCCCGTCAGCACCGAGACGATGGACACCACCATCGCCAGACCGGCACTTGGCCCGTCTTTCGGCGTCGCTCCGTCCGGGACGTGGACGTGAATGTCGATCGCCTCGAATTTCGGCGGTTTCACTCCGATCTGCGGGCTGATCGAGCGCACATAGCTGGCCGCCGCGTCGATGGATTCCTTCATCACATCGCCCAGTTTGCCGGTGGTCTTCATCCGCCCCTTGCCGGGCAGTTTCAGCGCCTCGATCTGCAACAGATCACCGCCCACAGATGTCCAGGCCAGACCCGTCACCACGCCAACCTGATCCTCTTTCTCGGCCAGGCCATAGCGGTGGCGCTGCACGCCCAGATATTCCTCGGCCTTGGCCGGATCGACATCGACCGATTTAGCCTTCTTCTTCAGAATGTCCGTCACGGCCTTACGCGCCAGCTTGGCGATTTCCCGCTCCAGGTTCCGCACGCCCGCCTCACGGGTATAGTAGCGGATAACATGGGTCAGCGCCTCGTCCGAGATCGAGAATTCGCCCTTTCTCAGCCCGTTCGCGGCGATCTGCTTGGGCAGCAGATGCTGGCGCGCAATCTCGCGCTTTTCATCTTCGGTGTAGCCGGCCAGCGGGATGATCTCCATCCGGTCCAACAGCGGCCCCGGCATGTTGTAGCTGTTCGCCGTGGTGATGAACATCACGTTTGAGAGGTCATATTCCACCTCAAGATAGTGATCCGAGAAGGTGTTGTTCTGTTCGGGATCCAGCACCTCGAGCAGCGCCGAGGCCGGATCACCGCGGAAGTCCTGCCCCATCTTGTCGATTTCATCCAACAAGATCAGCGGGTTGGTGGTTTTCGCCTTTTTAAGCGACTGGATGATCTTGCCCGGCATTGAGCCGATATAGGTGCGCCGGTGGCCACGGATCTCTGATTCGTCGCGCACTCCGCCCAGGGAAATGCGGATGAACTCACGCCCCGTGGCCTTGGCCACAGACCGCCCCAGCGAGGTTTTACCCACGCCCGGAGGGCCAACCAGACACAGGATCGGGCCCTTCAGTTTGGCCGACCGCGCCTGCACCGCCAGATATTCGACGATGCGTTCCTTGACCTTTTCCAAACCAAAGTGATCGGCATCCAGCACCTTTTGTGCAGCCGCGAGGTCTTTTTTGACCCGGCTTTTGGTGCCCCATGGCACGCCCAGCAGCCAGTCCAGATAGTTGCGCACGACGGTGGCTTCCGCGCTCATCGGACTCATGCTTTTCAGCTTTTTCAGCTCGGCATCGGCCTTTTCACGGGCCTCTTTTGACAGCTGGGTTTTCTTGATCCGCTCTTCCAGCTCGGCCAACTCGCCCTGACCGTCTTCGCCGTCGCCCAACTCCTTCTGAATGGCCTTCATCTGCTCATTCAGATAATATTCGCGCTGGGTCTTTTCCATCTGCGATTTCACGCGAGTCTTTATCTTTTTCTCGACCTGCAGAACCGAGAGTTCGCCCTGCATCTGGCCGTAAACCTTCTCCAACCGCTCAGCCACGGTCAGCGTCTCCAGAAGATCCTGCTTGATGGCGACATCAACGCCCAGATGGCCGGCCACCAGATCGGCCAGACGGGCCGGCTCACGCGTCTCGGAAACCGAGGCCATGGCCTCTTCGGGGATGTTTTTCTTGACCTTGGCATAGCGCTCAAACTCATCGACCACGGCGCGCACCAGCGCCTCGGCCGAAGCCTGATCGCCGATCTCTTCGTCCAGACGCTCGGCGCTGGCCTCAAAGAACGACGGATTTTCGATAAATCCGGTGATCTTGACCCTGGCCTTGCCTTCGACCAGCACCTTTACGGTGCCATCGGGCAGCTTCAAGAGTTGCAGCACATTGGCCAGAACACCGGTGCGGTAAATGCCATCGGCGGCCGGATCATCGACCGTCGGGTCGATCTGGCTGGAAAGCAGGATCTGCTTGTCGTCCTGCATCACCTCTTCCAGCGCGCGGACCGATTTTTCACGGCCCACGAACAACGGCACGATCATATGCGGGAACACCACGATATCGCGCAGCGGCAACACCGGGTAGCTGGGGGAAAGCGGTTCAGTCATTCGTCTATCCTTCGCTTCGCGGCAGATACCGGGGCCCCGGTCATCGGCAACCACCATCTCTCCGCTTCGGATGTGTTAACTTGTGGTCCCGGACCCCGGGATTCAAGTCTGCTCTTTACACCGCAATGTGAACCTGTGCGGTTTGGGCTGCAAGGGCGGAAAAGCAACAATTGCGCCTGTTCAGGGTGGGCCTGTCAGTGGTTCGTTTACAGCCAGGGTCTACAATGGGTCGATGTCTCCGGCTGCCCGCACAGCGTGAAACCCGGCCACGAAATCCGCCAACTGCCCCGCCGCGATGGCATCACGCAAGCCCTGCATCAGGCTTTGGTAGTAGTGCAGGTTGTGCCAGGTCAGCAGCATGGATCCGATGATCTCATCAGCCTTCACCACATGGTGCAGATAGGCGCGGGAATAGCTGGTGCAGGCGGGGCAAGTGCAGGTCTCATCCAAGGGGCGCGGGTCGTCCTTGTGGCGCGCATTGCGCAGGTTCACCTGACCGCGCGGCGTCCAGCCCTGCCCGGTGCGGCCCGAACGGCTGGGCAGCACACAATCCATCATATCGATGCCGCGCACCACCGCACCGACGATATCATCAGGCTTGCCCACCCCCATCAGATAGCGCGGTTTGTCATCGGGCAGAAACCCCGGCGCATGATCCAGGACGCCCAGCATCGCCTCTTGCCCCTCGCCCACCGCCAGCCCGCCGACGGCATAGCCGTCAAAGCCGATCGCGGTCAGCGCCTCGGCCGATTGCTGGCGCAAGGCGATGTTGACCCCGCCTTGCATGATGCCGAACAGCGCATGGCCCGGGCGGTCACCGAACGCATCGCGCGACCGCTGCGCCCACCGCATCGACAGCGCCATCGACTTTGCCACCGTCGCATCATCGGCCGGCAGGGCGGGGCATTCGTCAAAGCACATCACGATGTCGGATCCCAGATCGCGCTGGATCTGCATCGACGTCTCGGGCGACAGCATATGCTTTGACCCGTCGATATGGCTGGAGAAGGTGACACCCTCTTCGGTCAGCTTGCGCAAGGAAGACAGGCTCATCACCTGAAACCCGCCGCTGTCGGTCAGGATCGGGCGATCCCAGTTCATGAATTTGTGCAAACCGCCCAAGCGGGCAATCCGGTCGGCCCCCGGACGCAGCATCAGATGATAGGTGTTGCCCAACAGAATATCGGCCCCGGTGGCCGCCACGCTGTCAGGCAGCATTGCCTTGACCGTGCCTGCCGTGCCCACCGGCATGAAGGCCGGCGTGCGGATCTGCCCGCGCGGGGTGGTGATCACGCCGGTCCGCGCCCGTCCGTCCGTTGCCGCCACCTGAAAGCCAAAGCCGGTTGCCATCTTGCCTGCCTGTTGTCTGTCTCGCGCGGCCTTAGCGCGAAAGGGGCAAGGTTGCCAAGGCTTCACCTTTTGTGCCGCCCCTTGACGTCAAGCGAGATTGCGTTAAATGGCGTGAATGAACGTTCACTCTATGGTCATCCTATGAACAAGGCCGTCCCGATTGCACCGCTGACAGCCCCCGAACGCAGCGCAGAAATTCTGGGCCGTATCCGCACCGCCTTTGCCGAAAAAGGCTTTGACGGCGCGTCGATGCAGGATCTGGCCCGCGCGGCGGGGATGAGTGTGGGCAACTTCTACCGCTATTTCCCGTCAAAGGATGCGATCATCGAGGCGATGGTCGGCTTTGACATGGCCGAGATGCAGCGCGATTTCGCCAATATCCACATGTCGGATGATCCCCTGACCGCGATCCGCGCCCAGATCACCCAGCGGGTGCAGGGCGGCTGTCACGAAGAGGGGCGGCTTTGGGCTGAAATCACCGCCGCCGCCAATCGCAAACCCGAAATCGCCACTATCTGCTGCGCGATGGAGGATATGGTGGCGGAAAACCTGCTGTCGGTCTTTGCCCGGCTGACGGGTCTGTCGTCCGCAGCCTGCGCCAAACGTTTTGGGGCCCATGCCCGGATGATCGTGCTTTTGGTCAAGGCATCGGCCATGCGCCAGCCCGTGGCGCCGGATCCGGAACTGACAGCCCTTGTCTTGCGCAGCATTGAGACCACCCTTACCGAAATTCTGGCCGCCAGAGAGTAATTCATGCGTTTGTCCCCTGCCCTTTCCGTCTTGTCTCTGGCTGCGGCCCTGATCCAGCCCGCCCCCGTGCTGGCAGAAACCGCCACTGCGGGTGAGGTGGCACCCGCCACCACCGCCGAAGCCCTGCCAGCGATCACCGTCACCACCGCCAGCCCGCGGCAGATGTCGGACCGCGTCATCGCCTCGGGGCTGGTGGGGCCGGTCGAAGAGGTGCTGGTGCAGCCCTTGATCGAAGGTCAGCCGATCCAGACCCTGCTGGCCGATGTGGGTGACCGGGTCGAGGCGGGCCAGGTGCTGGCCACGCTGTCTAAAACCACGCTGGACCTGCAAAGGGCCCAGGGTGTTGCCTCATTGGCCGCCGCGCGCGCGACCATCGCGCAGGCCGAGGCGCAGCAGGTTGAGGCTGAGTCCAGCGCCGCCGAAGCCGCCCGCATCGCCGAACGCACCAATACATTGCGCAAGCAGGGCTCGGCCAGTCAGGCCGCTGCCGATACCGCCAATGCCAATGCGGTCTCGGCCACCGCCCGCGTCACCGTGGCCCGCCAGTCGCTGGAGGCGGCACGGGCGCAACTGGCCCTGACCGAGGCGCAATTGGCCAATATTGATCTGCAACTGACCCGAACCGAGGTCAAGGCCCCGGTCGCGGGCCTGATCACCGCGCGTGAGGCGACGGTGGGGGCCATCGCCACCGCCGCGGGCAAGCCGATGTTCGCCATGGAAAAGAACGGCGCGCTGGAACTGCGTGCCGACATTGCGGAATCAGATTTGTTGCGTTTGGCGGTCGGCCAAACCGCAACCCTGATCGCCGCGGGTCTGACCGACAGGCTGACCGGCACGATCCGCATTGTAGAGCCGTCAATCGACCTGACCACCCGGCTGGGCCGGGCCCGCATCGCAGTGGATGATCCTGAAAAACTGCGCAGCGGCATGTTTGTCGAGGCCGATATTCTGGTCGCCCAACGTGAGGCGCTGGCCGTGCCTGTCACCGCCGTGGGGTCAGACAATGGCGACGCCACAGTGATGCGCGTGCGAGGTGGCGTGGTGGAACGGGTGGTGATCACCACCGGCATCCGCGACGCAGGGTATATCGAGGTGCTGTCAGGGCTGACGCCGGGCGATCAGCTGGTGGCCAAGGCCGGGTCATTCGTGCGGACGGGCGATCACATCACCCCCGTTCCCATGGTCGAGATCAAATGAGGGCGCGCGCATGAACTTTTCCGCCTGGTCCATCCGCAACCCCGTCGCCCCGCTGCTGGCGTTTTTCATGCTGTTGGTGCTCGGCTGGCAATCCTTCAACAGCCTGCCAATCACCCGCTTTCCCAATATCGACATCCCCCTGGTTGCGGTCAGCGTCGTTCAATCGGGCGCCGCACCGGCCGAATTGGAAACGCAAGTTACCAAGGAAATTGAGGATGCGGTGTCGGGCATTACCGGGGTGAAGAACATCATCTCGACCGTGAATGACGGCATTTCCACCACCGCCATCGAATTCCGGCTGGAGATTCCCACCGACAAGGCCGTGCAGGACGTCAAGGATGCCATCGACCAGGCCCGCGGCAACCTGCCCGCCGACGTCGAGACCCCGACCGTCAGCAAGATCGACATCGAAGGCCAGGCAATCATGACCTACGCGGTCAAGGCCCCCGGCAAGACGTTCGAAGAGCTGTCCTGGTTCGTCGATGACAGCGTTAAACGCGCTCTTCAGGGCCGCGCTGGCGTGGGCAAGGTCGAACGCTATGGCGGTGCTGACCGCGAGATCCAGATCCTGTTGGACCCGGTGAAACTGGGCAGTTTCGGCATCACGGCGCAGACCGTGTCGGGCCAGCTGCGCGCCACCAACATCAACCTGGGCTCTGGTCGGTCAGAACTGGGTTCGGGCGAGCAGGCCATCCGCACGCTGGGTGACGCCGCCACCGTGGCCAAGCTGCGGGCCACCACCATCGCCCTGCCCTCGGGCCGTTTTGTCAAACTGGCGGAACTGGGTCAGGTCAATGACAGCTACGAAGAGCTGCGGTCGTTTTCGCGGCTGAACGGCGAACAGGTCGTCACCTTTGGCGTCTTTCGATCGAAGGGCGCGTCCGAAGTGTCGGTGGCCGAAACGATCGAGGCGGCTGTGGCCGACCTGAGCGCAAAGAACCCCGATGTGGAATTCTCGCTGGTCGATGACACGGTTTTCTACACCTACGGCAACTATGAGGCCGCATTGGACACGCTGCTGGAAGGGGCTTTGCTGGCCATTCTGGTGGTGCTGGTGTTCTTGCGCAACTGGCGCGCGACGCTGATCGCCGCGGTCGCTCTGCCGCTGTCTGCGGTCCCCACCTTTTGGGTGATGGACCTGCTGGGATTCTCGCTGAACCTGGTGTCATTTCTGGCGCTGACGCTGGCGACGGGTATTCTGGTCGATGATGCGATTGTAGAGATCGAGAATATCGCCCGCCACATCCGCATGGGTAAAACCCCGTTCCGCGCCTCGATCGACGCGGCTGATGAGATCGGTCTGGCGGTGATTGCCACCACCTGCACCATCATCGCGGTCTTTGTGCCGGTCAGCTTCATGTCCGGCATCGCGGGTCAGTATTTCCGACAATTCGGCCTGACCGTGGCGATATCGGTGATGTTTTCGCTGTTGGTCGCGCGACTGATCACGCCGATGATGGCGGCCTATCTGATGCGGGCCAAGGATGCGGGCAGCGAACACAGCCATCAGGACGGCTTTTTCATGCGCGGCTATCTGACGTTGGTGCGCGCCACGACCGGTGCCTGGCATATCGGACGGTTCAATCTGGGCCGCTATTACATCACCATGATCGTGGCGATTGGCGTGGTGATCGTGTCGGTCATGGCGATGATGCAGGTGCCGGGCAGTTTCATGCCACCCGAGGATGTCAGCCGCATCTCGATCTCGGTCGAACTGCCGCCCGGATCGACGCTGGAAGAAACCGACCGCACCACCCAGGCCATGGTTGACCGCATCCGCGATGTGCCCTTCATCGACAACATCTTTGTGCTGGGCGGCACCTCGCCCACCGGCGATCTGGACATCCGCCGCGCCGCGATCACGGTCACATTGGTAAAGCTGGACCACAGCCTGCTCTTGAAGCTGTCGCAGGTGTTTCAGAAGATCCCGCTCTTGGGCAATCTGGTGCCGAACGTGGCCGACCATGGCCGCACCACGCCGCAGGATGCCATCGAGGCCGAGATTTTCAAGCGTATCGCCGACGTCCCCGATGTGCGCGCGTTCAAGCTGAATGACCGGGGCGAGCGGGACATCTCCTATTCCATCCTGGCCGCCAACGAAGACGATCTGAACGGTGCTGTGAAGGCGCTGGAAGAGGCGCTGCGCGGCGATCCGATGTTGGCCAACGTGGCCTCGGAAGGCGCCCTGCCGCGCCCCGAAATCCAGATCACCCCCCGCACGGATGAGGCCGCCCGTCTGGGCATCACCACTCAGGCCATCGCGTCAGTCGTGCGGGTGGCAACCATAGGTGACGCTGATGCGGCCCTGGCCAAACTGTCGATCGACAACCGGCTGGTGCCGGTGCGCGTGCGGCTGGACAACGCCTCACGCGAAGATCTGACCCGGATCGCCAGCCTGAAGATCACCACCGCGACCGGCACTCAGGTGCCGCTGTCATCGGTGGCCGAAATAACGCTGGGCGAAGGCCCCTCAACGATCAAACGCCTGAACAAGGAACGCCGCGCCACCATCGGGGCCAACCTGCCCCTGGGTGTGACATTGGGCCAGTCCTCTGCCCGGTTCAAGGAAATCGCCGATGCGACCACGCTGCCAGCCACGGCACGGTTCTCGGAATCGGGCGATGCCGAAGCGCAGGCCGAGGTGTTCGGCGAATTCGGCAAGGCGATGATCCTGGGCGTCATGCTGATGCTGACGGTGCTGATCTTGCTGTTCAAATCGGTGATCCAGCCCTTTACCATCATCTTCACGCTGCCTCTGGCCATTGGCGGCGTGGCCGTGGCCCTCTTGTCCACTGGCTCTGCGCTGTCGATGCCGGTTTTGATCGGCCTTTTGATGCTGATGGGCATCGTGTCGAAAAACGCAATCCTGCTGATCGACTTTGCCATTGAGATGCGTCGCCGCGGCTTTGCCCGCGTGCAGGCGGTGGTTGAGGCCGGGCACAAGCGGGCGCAGCCGGTGGTGATGACCTCTATCGCGATGTCGGCGGGCATGTTCCCTTCGGCCTTGGGCGTCGGCGAAGGGGGGGCGTTCCGTGCGCCAATGGCCACGGCGGTGATCGGCGGCATCATCGTGTCGACCGTGCTGTCGCTGGTTGTGGTGCCGTCATTCTATCTGATCATGGATGACCTGTCGCGGCTGGTCTCTTGGGTCTTTGCCCGCTTTATCGGTGAAAAAGAGGTCGAAGAGGTGGCGCCGGAACCCCTGATCCTGTCCAACCGGATTGACATGAACCGTGAGGAAATTGCCAATCTGACCGCGCGCATGAACGCGCTGGAGCGCAAGACCCCGCCCGGATCCCGACGCACGTCCAAGCTGTTGGTGGCCGAATAGACCCTAACGCCCGGCGCGCGGCGGCAGGTTGGCCAAGGCCTGCATCAGGGCCTCTAACTCGGCCATCAGGGCGGCGACCCTTGCGCCGCCAAAACCTGCGTCGATGCGGTCATAAACCGCCGTTGCCTCGGGCGTGGCCTCGGCAATCATCTGACGCCCGACATCAGTGATCGACAGGATCACTCTGCGGCCGTCACCCCGGTCCTTGCCGCGCCGGATCAGGCCCCGCTGGTCAAGGGCGCGGATCATCCGGGTCAGAGAGGGCGCCAGAATATTGGCCCGCGCCGCCAGATCGGTGGCGTCCAGACTGTCATGCTCGGCCAGAACCCGGATCACCCGCCATTGCTGTTCGTTGATCGCATTGGCGTCCAGCAGCGGGCGAAACTGTGCCATCACCGCCTCACGCGCGCGCAACAGCGCCATCGGCAACGAGGCCTGGGTCGATCTGGGGGTATGGGCCGCGTCTGTCATGGGATAATCCAACCATGACCGGCACGCCATGGCAAGACGACGGTTGACCGAGCAGCGCCTTTGGTCATTCTGCACCCTGCCGACAGGAGACCGCATCTTGCCCCATCTGACCATCGAATATAGCGCAAACCTGCAGGATGAGGGCAATCTGACCGACCTGTGCCGCGCGCTGCATGCGGCGCTGTTATCCACCGGCCTGTGCGAATTGGGCGCAGTGCGGGTGCGCGCCCTGCCCTGCCCACATTATGCCGTCGCCGACCTTTTGCCGCAAAACGCTTTTGCCGCGATGATCCTGCGGGTCGGCGCGGGCCGCGCCTTGGCCGATCAGCAACGGATGGGAGAGGCCGTGATGGCCGCCGCCACAGCGCATTTTGCCGACCTGCTGGCGCAGCCCTATTTCGCGCTGTCGCTGGATATCATGGAAAACGATCCGGCGCGCAGTTGGAAGGTCAACAGCATTCACCCCCGCCTGCGCACGTCTGGCTGAGCGGGTCGGCTGTGCGGAGCGTAATTTCAAAACGTCAAACCCGTTGCGATCACGCCGCGCGCCAATGCCCTTTTTCGAAACGCTCACAGAGGCGTCACCGCCACAGCCGCGCGGCCTCATCAGCAGTATAGCGGCCCAGCCGGATATCCTCGGCCACCAATGCCGGATCGCGGCGGGCAGGGTCGCCATACCCCCCGCCGCCGGGGGTGCGCACCCGCACCCTGTCTCCGGGGGCCAGCGTGATATCCTGGGCCTTTGACAGATGCTCGGGCACCATGACAGTGCCGCCACGTGTGATCTCAACCCGGTTCACCGCGCCATCGCCGCCCCCCAGCGCGCCTTGCGGGCCGGTGCGGCCATGGTCCATCACGAAAGAGGCGCGCGCCTCGCCGCGCAGCACCTCGATCTCATAATCCAGCCCAAAGCCGCCGCGCTGAGCGCCTGCCCCGCCTGACCCTTCGTGCAAGGCATAGCGGCGGTAGAGGACGGGGTATTTCTGCTCCATGATCTCAACCGGCGGGGCCTTTGAGATGCCGATGGTCGAGCAGCCGTTCGAGATGCCATCGCCGCCCAGATAGCCGCCATAGCCGCCGCCCGAAATCTGATACATCACATAGCCCGCCCCGGTTTCGGGATCTGTGCCGCCCAACCCGAAGTTGCCCGACGTGCCCGCAGGGGCCGCCGTCACCCGATCCGGGATCGCCTGCACCAATGCGGCAAACACCGCCTCGGCGATGCGCTGGCTGACCTCGGCGGCGCAACCCGACACCGGGCGCGGATAATGGGCATCCAGAAAGGTGCCCTCGATACCAGTCACCGTCAGCGGCTCAAAAGCGCCAGCGCTGATCGGCACATCGGGGAAAATATGTCGCATCGCCAGATAGACCGACGACAGCGTGGTGGCGCGGACCGAGTTCATCGGCCCCTTGCAGGGCCCTGAGGATCCGGTGAAATCGAAACTCAGACCGTCATCCTTGCGGGTCACCCGTAGCGCGATGGTCAGGGGTTCGTTGACCACCCCGTCACTGTCAATATAGGCGCGGGCATCATAGCTGCCATCAGGGATCAGCCCGATCATGGCGCGCATCTGCCGGGCGGCCAATTCACGCATCCGCGCCACGGCTTCGGTGACCGTATCATCGCCATAGCGGTCCAACAGTTGTGTCAACCGGTCTGCACCAACCATCAAGGCCGATGCCTGCGCCTTCACATCGCCAATCCGCTGATCGGCCACACGGATATTCGACTGGATGATCGCCCAGATCTCGGCGTCCAGCACGCCCTTCTTGAACAGTTTCACCGGCGGCAGCCGCAGGCCCTCTTGCTCGGCACTGATGGCGCTGGCGGAAAAACCGCCCGGCACCATGCCACCGGTATCCGGCCAATGCCCGGTGTTCGACAGCCAGCACCAGATCGCGCCATCGCGCCAGACCGGCATCGCAAAGCGCACATCCATCAGATGCGTGCCGCCCAGATAAGGGTCGTTGACGATGTAGATATCGCCCGGCTCTGGCGCGGCGGTGATGCCTGCCTTGATCCGCTCAACCAGCGTCCGGGTGGAAAACTGCATCACACCGACAAAGACCGGCAGGCCCTTTGAGCCTTGGGCGATCAGGCTGCCGTCCTCGGCGGAATAGATCCCATCTGATCGGTCATCGGCTTCGGCGATGACGGGCGAAAAGGCGGCGCGGGAAAACGTCAGGTCCATCTCGTCGCAGACCTGCTGCAAGCCTGCCTGAATCACGGCCAGCGTGACGGGGTCAATCATGGCGCCACCTCAACAATCAGGTTTCCGTCCGTGTCCGAGGTCACCCGGCAGCCCGGATCCACCACCAGCGTTGTATCCATTTGCTCAATGATCATCGGGCCTTGCAGGTCGATCTTCAGGGGCAGATGGTCGCGCCAATAGACCGGGGTTTGCACCCAGCCGCCGAACCAGACCGCCCGCATCGCCTGTGGTTCTGCCTGTGCGCGACGCCCCTTAGGGTCGATCAGGCGGCTCAGGTCCAACTCGGCCCGCCGCCCGGTGACGCTGACATTCAGGTTCATCAGATTGGCACGGATTTCCGGCAGATCCACCTTGAAGCGGGCGTTATAGGCGGCCTCAAACAGCCGCTGCAGATCGCTCCGCGATGGGGTCGCAGACGGCAAGACCACCCGCAACAGATGGGTCTGGCCCAGAAACTGCATGTCGGCGGAATAATCCGCCCGTATGTCGCGTACCGCCACCGCTTCGGCCCCGATCAGGCGGCGGCCTTCGGCCTCTTGCTCGGCCAAAACGGTATGGACCTGATCCATATCCGCCATATCCAGAGGCCGGTTCAGCGTGCGTACAAAGTCATGCCGCAGGTCAGCCACCACACAGCCCAAGGCGTTGGTGATGCCCGGCCGCGCCGGGATCAGCACCTTTGGCACCGCCAATTCCCGCGCCAAGGCCACCGCATGCAGCGGCCCCGCGCCGCCAAAGGCAAATAGCGCGAAATCGCGCGGATCGGCCCCCATGCTGATGGAAACCATGCGGATCGCCCCGGCCATATGGGTGTTGGCGATGGTCAGAACCGCCTCGGCAGCCGCCTCGACCGACAGGCCCAAGGGGGCGGCAATCTGCGCCTGCATGGCATCGCGCGCGGCCTCAGCCGCCTGACCAAAGCGGCTGGCGGGCAGACGGCCCAGGATCAGATTGGCGTCCGAGATCGTCACCCGGGTGCCGCCGCGGCCATAGCAAACCGGCCCCGGATCAGATCCCGCACTTTCTGGCCCCACCCGCAGCAACCCGCCTTCATCGACCCGCGCAATCGACCCACCGCCCGCGCCAACGGTGCGCACATCAACCATCGGCACGTGGATCGGCATGGCATATTCCACCTCGATCTCATTGCTGACCGGGGCCACACCGCCACGGATCATCGCCACATCGGTCGAAGTGCCGCCCATGTCATAGGTCAGAAGATTCTGCATCCCGGCCCGCCGCCCAGTCGCCACCGCCGCCATCACGCCAGAGGCGGGGCCAGACATCACGGTTTTCACCGCCTCACGCGCCACATGGGCGGCCGAGACCATGCCGCCGTTGCCGTTCATCACCAGAAGGTCGCGGGTATATCCCTTGGCCGCCAATTCACCGACCAGACGCGAGATATACCGCTCTAGCACAGGCTGAACCGATGCATTCACCGCCGCCGTGACGCCGCGTTCATATTCACGCGCCTCAGACAGCAGCGAATGACCGGTGGTGATATAGCTGTTCGGCCAATGCTGCGCAGCAATTTCCGCCGCCCGCAGCTCATGCGCGGGGTTGGCATAGGCGTGCAAGAAGTGAATCACTAGCGATTCACAGCCAATTTGCTGCAGTGCAGCAATTGCATCATGAAAAGCTTTTTCATCCAACGGCGCAATCACCCTGCCCCGCGCGTCCATCCGCTCGGGCACCTCCAGCCGCAGATCGCGCGGGATGATCGGGCGGAACTGGCCGGACATGCCATAGGCATGCGGGCGGGTGCGGCGACCCAATTCCAGCACATCGCGGAATCCCATGGTTGTGATCAGCCCGGTCTTGGCCAACTGCCGCTCCAGCACCGCATTGGTGGTGGTGGTGGTACCATGCACGATCAAATCCAAAGCCGCCAGATCCGCCCCCGCCGCCTCAAACGCGGCCAGCACCCCGCCTGACTGATTTGGCAATGTTGTCGGCACCTTGGCCAACCGCACAGCACCGGAGTCCGGGTCAAAGATCACCAGATCGGTGAAGGTGCCGCCCACGTCCACGCCCGCCACAAGACCCGTCATTCAAACCCCCACATAATCGGCAAAGGCCTGCGCGCCGGGATGCAGGGCGCTGGCATCCAGCACCTCTTCCACCCGCCCATGCGCCATAAAGGCGACGCGGTCGGCCATTTTCAGCACCGCATCTACCCGCTGTTCCACCAGAACCACCGCGACGCCCTCACTGCGCAATTGCATCACCGCATCGCGGATCAGCGTGATCATCGATGGCTGCAGCCCTTCGGTCGGTTCATCCAGCAAGAGAACCTTCGGATCGAGGCACAACGCGCGCGCGATGGCCAGCATCTGCTGCTCGCCCCCAGACAGCGTGGCCGAGGGTTGGTCCAACCGCTCGGCCAGACGCGGAAACATTGCCAGTGCGCGGGCGCGCAGATCGGGACGGTTGCCGCGCACCAATGCGCCCACCTCCAGGTTCTCCGCCACGGTCAGCGGGCCGAAAAGCCTGCGCCCCTGCGGCACCCATGCCAACCCCCGGCGCGGCACCTGATGTGCGGGCAGCCCGTGGATCGCCGCGCCGTCCAGCAGGATTTCCCCCGACGTCAGCGGCAACAGCCCCATGATGGCCTTCATCAGCGTGGTCTTGCCCGCGCCATTGCGCCCCATCACGCAAGTGACCTGACCCGCCGCTGCAGTGAAATCCACCCCCCGCAGCACGGTGATATCGCCGTATCCGGCACCGACATTGCGCAGATCAAGCCCCAAGATAAGCCTCCTGCACAGCTCGGTTGGCGCGGACTTCCGCAGGCGTGCCGTGCGCCAGCACCTGACCGAAATTCAACACGGTGATGCGGTCGGCCAGATCCATCACCACCTCCATGTTATGCTCGATCAACAGAACCGCGACCTCGGGGATCAACGAGCGTACCAGATCCTTGAAGCCGTTGATCTCACCGGCGGCCAGCCCCTGTGTCGGCTCATCCAGGATCAGCACGCGCGGGGCCAGCGCCAGACCCATGGCCACCTCCAACAGGCGCTGATGGCCGTAAGACAGCGTTCCCGCGGGATCGGCAGCCATGGCCGCCATGCCCACACGGTCCAGTGCGACCATGACGGCCGGGCGCAGCGCGCGGGCGGGGGATGTGCCGCCCTGCACCGCCAAGGCGACGTTGTCAAAGACGCTAAGCCCCGGAAAAATAGCAGTAATCTGAAACGTATAGGCCAGCCCGCGCCGCACCCGGGCATGGGCGGGCATGCGGGTGATGTCCTGCCCGGCCAGATGAATGGTGCCGGCCTGCGCCGAAATGCGCCCCGACAGCAGCGAGACCAGCGTGGTCTTGCCCGCGCCATTGGGGCCGATCAGGGCGTGGATCTCGCCCGCCGCCAGATCGAAATCCACCCCATCCACGGCCCGCAAGCCACCGAAATGTCGGGTCAACCCGCGGGCCTGCAGCAGGCTCATGGCAGATCCCTCCACCATTTGGCGCGCACCCAGCCCAACAGCCCACGCGGCGCGAAGAGGACCAGCACAACCAAGGCGGCCCCTACCACGAACAGCCAGGCATCAGCGACGGATGAGGCAAAATCGGTCAGATAGAACATCAGCCCCGCCCCCAGACCCGCGCCCAGAACCGTGCCCGCGCCCCCCATCAGCACATACAGCATCGGCAGGATAGAATACTGGATGTCCGCAAAACTGCCGCCCGCATAGCCAAACAGCACCGCATAGCCAGCACCCGATGCGCCTGAAAATGCACCCGATATCGCCAGCACCATCAGCTTGGACGCAAAGGGGTTGATCCCCAGCATCCGGGCGCGTTCCTCATTCTCGCGCAGGGCCACCATCACCCGGCCAAAGCGCGACCGCACCACGACTAGCGACAGGATCAGCGCCAGCGCAAACAGCCCCAACGCCAGCGCATAGCGCGGCCCGTCCTGCGACAGGCTGATTCCGCCAATCGCACGGGTGGCGGTGGGCAGCACAAAGCCCTCATCCCCGCCGGTCCAGCTGTTGAAATACAGGATGCTCAGCGCAAAGGCCTTGGCGAACATCAAGGTCACGATCATGAAGCTGACGCCCGCGGTGCGCAGCGCCAAAAGGCCGACCAAGGCCGCCAAAGCGCCCCCCGCCACCGTGCCCAGAACCAGGCCCGGTGCGGCGCCCCAGCCCCAATGCCAGGCCGGCAGGCCCGCTCCATACATGCCAGCGGCAAAGAACATCGCATGGCCCAGGCTGAGCAGGCCCGTATAGCCAAAGGCCAGATTGTAGCCCATGGCAAAGACCGCCAGCACCATGATCCGCGCCAGATTGGTGCTGTGATAAGACGGCAGCAGCACCCCCGCCACCGCCAGCACGGCCAGCACAGCCAGATGCAGCGCCCAGATCCTGCGGGCTGCGGTCATGCCCGGCATCAGGTCTTGGCTCCGAACAGGCCCTGCGGGCGAAACACCAGAACCATCGCTACCAGCAACGTGGCTAATATCTTGGCCAGCGTGGGTGAATAGAACATCGAGATCACGCCATCCGACAGTCCGATGATCAGCGCGGCAATCACCGTGCCGCGCAGCGATCCTAAGCCGCCGATGATGACCACGATAAAGGACATCAACAAGGGATCCCCCCCCATCAGATAATGCGCCTGCTGCGTCGGCACGATCAAAACGGCAGCCAAGGCGGCCAGTCCGGCACCCAGGGCAAAAGTGGCCATATAGACCCGGTCGACATTGATGCCAAAAGCGCGGGCGACGTCGCGGTCGACTTGCGTCGCACGCATGATCAGCCCGGCCTTGCTGTGCGTCATCAACCGCCAGACCGCCAGAAGAACGACGACCGCAGCGGCGATGACAAACAGCTTATACCCCGAATAGCCGAACCAGGGCAGCTGGATGCGCCAGGTAAAAGGGGCGGAGACCGGGCGCGCATCGGGGCCGTAGAGGGTAAGGGCGGCCTGCTGGATCATGTACAAAAGGCCGATGGTGGCCACGATGGTGGCCTCGGGGTCATAGTTCAGGCGTTTCAGGATCAGCCCGTCCACCGCCGCTGCCAAGGCAGCCACCAGAAGGGGGGCCACGATCACAGCTGCCAGAAACCCCAGCCATGCCGGACCGGGAACCAGCCCGGCTATGAACCAGGCGATCACCGCGCCCAACATGTAGAACTCACCATGCGCGACATTGACCACCCGCATGACGCCAAAGACCAGCCCCAGACCCACGGCTGCCAGAGACAGCACGGCGGCGGTGACCAGACCCTCCATCAGGGCCAAGAGCAGGAAAGGGCCAAAGGACATCAGAGCACCTCAGGTAGGATGGGCAATATTGCCCATCCTACGGTTCCGGGTCAGAACGACATCGCGGTGTAATCGGTGTCGTTGTCATACATGCCGTCGGCAAGGCTGGTCTGATGCACACGCACCAGTTTGCCACCCTGCAGTTGGCTGATGTTCTGGGTACCAAAGACCTGATGGGTCTTGCCGTTGAACACCATCGCGCCTTGCGGCCGCTCGGCCCCTGCGGGCAGATCGGTGATCGCCTCCATCGTCTCGACCAGTTTCTGGCGGTCAGCCGGGCCCGCATAGCCAGACGCCTCAACCGCCTGTTTGATGAAATACAGCGTCTCCCAGCAGGAAAACATGTGGCTGTAGGTTGAGATGTCGGCCGGATCGCTGACCGATGCGCCGTTGTCATCCACGCCCACGGCGGCGCGGTACGCGGTTTCCGCCTCGCCCGCGTCGGCCTGTTTCATCCGGCAGTGACCTTCCCAGAAATGGCTGCCTTCCAGGAATTCCAGACCCGGCGTCGCGGTATCTACCGCCTCAAGACTGTCCAGGAATCCAAAGAGTTGCGGCTTGGGGCCGGTGCCGTAGAACTCTCCCAGTTCTTTGACAAAGGTCAGGACGGCCGGGCCGACCATGACGTGATACAGCACCTCGGTCTCGGCAGGGATCTGCGGGAAATAGCGGGTAAAGCTGGTTTCCGTCGGCGGAATGGCGATCTGGGCGATCACCTCGCCACCCTGTGCGGGCATGGCGGCGGTAAAGAAATCGCGGTGATCATGGCCAAAGGCATAATCGGGGTAGATCAGCGTGACCTTCTTGCCCAGATTGGCCGCGACCCAAGGTGCCATCGACTGGATCTGGCAGCGCACATCGGTGATCGCGGGCTGCAGGGTCCAGCGGTTCAGGGCACCGCTTGCGACGTGATAGCCTTCGGAACAGACCAGATAGGGGATCTTCAATTCCCCCGCGCGGGGGGCCGACCCCATGACCACATGCGAAAACAGCGTGCCCATGATCAGATCACAGCCCGCGGGACCGGCCAGCTTTTCCACCACCTCGGCCCCGCGCTTGGGGTCAGTGGCGTCATCCTCGAACACCAGTTCCACCGGCCGCCCGGCAATTCCGCCCGCAGCATTGATCGCGGTGGCAGCGGCCGTCGCCGTACGCTCATACCAGCGGCCATAAGAGGCACCGATTCCGGTGCGGTGCAACTGGAACCCCACCTTCAGGGGCGCGCCTTGGGCAAAGGCCGTCATTGGCAGTGCCGAGGCGGCAAGACCCGCCCCCATGCCTTGCAGAACCCGACGCCGCGAGGGCGCGAAAATCGAAATCTTTGTCATCGTCTCTCTCCACTGTTGGCGGGCGCCTCTGTCGGGGCCTCGCGTGAAAGTTTGTAGGTATGCAAACGTGTTGTCCACCCTTTTGTCACCCGACCCTGGCCGTGGACAACAGCCAAAGTCCCAGGATCGTATAGCCCACCATCAACACCGTCAGCGGCAGATGCGCCCAGGCCCGCACCGGTCCGGCCAGCCGGAACGTCAAGATCACCGCCAGAAGATGCGCGCCCAGAATGGCCGCAAATTGCGCGCCATAGATCAGCGGCATCACCCGCACATCGGCCAGAAACCCGAACGAGACGTAGAACGGCGGCAGCCCCAGCCAACTGTCGCCGGTGAAGAACGGATCATTCAACGCCGCCAGCGTATATTGACCCGCGGTCAACAGCATCACCAGATAATGCGCCGCATGATAGCCCGAGGCGATGGCCAGAAACGACAGCATCACCCGATCGCCCCGAAACCCGCCGCCCGACAGCCGCCGCCCCAGCGCCATCCCGGCCCATAGCACCGCAATCGTCGCCGCAAACACCGCCGCCAGCCCGCCGATGTTCTGCCACACCACGGCCGAGCGGCCCACCGGTTCCAGCGGGTTCTGGCCGATCACCGCCTGCCACCAGAAGGTCTCGTTCAGCCCCTCAAAGGTCAGGGCAGCCAAGGCCAGCGCCACAAAGACCGCGGCCGAGCGGTCCAGCCCCGGCATCGCCACCACCTGCGCACCGGGCCAACCGGCCATCAGCGTTGCACGTCGCCCGGTAATCTGCAGCCACAAGGGCGCAATCCTGGCGACAAAACCGAACAACACGGTCAGAAACTCGCCCTTGTGCAACCACTCTTCACCCTCGGCCACCGCCAGCACGAAGATGATGGCCCAATAGGTCAACGCCGCCTGCGCTAAAACGCCCGGATCATCGGGATATAGCGAGATCATCTGGAACCAGATGAACCAGCCATAAAACCCCACCGCCGGCCAGTGACCCAGCCGCGCCAGGCCAATGCCACCCGTCCGGCGCAGGATCAGCCGGGCAATGCGCACCGGTCCTGTCCAGGGATTGATCGGCCGCCACAGATTGCCGAAAATCACCGATGCCAGGGGCACCACGATCCACACACCCGTCCAGAACACCAAGGTCATCAGATTGTGCATCGGATCGCGTGGACCCAGAAACCCGACCAACACCAGGCCCAGAAACACCACAAATGACAGGTAAGACGACACCGGCAGCGGCACCAGCACCCGACGCTGCCACAAAACATGCGCCCGCATCACCGGCATATGCCCCGCCGCCGCCCCCAAAAGGGCGGTCATCGCCACGGTCAGCGCCGCGGCGGTGATGTAATGCCCCGTCGGCAAGGTCAGGATGATCGAAGGCGGCAGCGCACAGGCCAAGGCCAGCGACGGGGCCAGCGAAGGGGCCAACAGCAGCCCCAGCACCAGCACCAGCCGCACGCCCCCCCCTGCTGCCACCCGTGTCACCGCAACCCGTCCTCGCCCTTGACCTGATCCATCTCCAACCCGCCCATGCGCGAATGCACCCGCCCGCCCCGCGCCATGGCCAGCGCAAACAACACCTCACCCGCGCGCGGCCCGTCTTCGCAAGCCACTGTAATCACGTCAAAACGTGACCGCACATAGGCCGCATTCAGATGACCCAAGGGAATGTCCAGCGTGGTCCCCATGCCGCCCACTTTCATCGCCGAGGGAACAATCGCACGACATTCACCCAGCCGGTCCCGCATGCCGTAGCCGCCCGAGACATGCCAGATCGCGCCATGCTCATGCTCTCCACCCTCACCGACGATGGCGCCCTTGCCATAGGCGTCGATGCCTGCGCGCCCCCCCAAAGCGGCCACCAGACGGTCGGTCAGCATCAGCGCCAGCGGCTTTAGCGCCTCGATCGCCGGCTGCAGATCCGGTTCATACCGGCCCGCAAAAGGGTTGGCGCAGATGGCATAGACAGCGCCCTTCATCGGGGCCGGACTGACCGCGGGGCCGCCCTCATGCAAGACCTCTTCCACCGTGGTCACGATCTTGCGGATCTTGAAATCAGACATGCTCATTCTCCCTGGCCGGCAGCGCATGGGCCCCGGTTGCCACCCTGTCACCTTGCAAGAAAAGCGCGGCCCCTTCAATCAATCCGCGCGCCTGACAGGTTTCTGCCACCCGCAGCCCCGCCTGCAACGCCAGCCTGACCTCAGCCGCATCAAGATGCGGCACCGCCACCGTCACCAGCCGCTGCCCCAGATCGCTGTCGGCCTGCAGCTGACGCGCGGGACGGCGCAGAATGCCAGGATGCCCGGCCAGATCCACCGCATTGGCAATCATCGTCGCCGCCGCATCCGCCATCGCCGCCGTGCGTGCCAGCACCGTCACCGCATCTGCCACCCCCAACGAAAAGCTGCGCCCGCGCCAGCCAGAGGTGGCAATCCCCCGCACCGCATCTTCGGCCCGCAACTGAACCCGGTCCAGCCCGCCCGCCGCCGCCGCCAAAGCACAGGTCAACGCCTGCCCCGGTGCCAGCCAGACCGCGATATCGCCGCCGTTGTTGGCATAGGCACGGGTGATCCCCGGCCCGGCCAGGGCCGCCACAATGGTATCGGCCACCGCCCCGGCCACCGCCGCCATCGGCGTGACGAAACCGGGACGGAACGGCGCCACCGCCGCCGCCATCCTGCGCGCAATACCGCCCGACAGGGCCGCGCCTTCGACGCGCAACAAGGGCAGTTCCGCCACCAACTCATCCAACACCGTCGCAAACCGCGCCGCGGCCCGGGCATAGGCCGCCCGAACTGCCTCGGCCTGACCAAACGCCTGCGCCACGATATCAATCGGCCCATGCTGCAAATGCACCCTGCCCCCGGGCAACAGCGCCACCAGCGCCCCGGCGTCAGGCCTTAGCGCTTTGGCCATGGGTCCAGCCTCGCCTCGGTTGGATATTCACTGCCCTCTGCCATCGTTTGGCCCAGATCGCGGATCGCGTCAGCGTGCCCCCCCATGGCCAGATAAGCCTCGCGCGGCAATGTGAACTCCAAAGGCGCCACCAGCGCAGGCGTCGGCACATAGCCAAAGGCGCCGCGTGGCAGATCCAGCACATCCACCATGAACGTGATGCCGCCGCCCGGCCAGACATAGGTCTGCGCCCCGCCGCTGGTCAGGCGGGTCACCCCGCCCTGAACAGATCGGGTCAAGCGCACCGGGTTTTTTGTCACCCCCGCCCGCAAGGACCCGCCCGCGCCGCCCATGAACAGCACGGTGCAAAGCGAAGGTTCGCAGTTCTCATCAATCAGTTGCACGGTCTTCTTCAACTGATCTGGCAGGTCTTGCCGGATCGGTTGCAAGGTGGCGTCCAGCACGTAATAGGCGAACTCTTCGCCGGTGGTTGACACCATCAACAGCCGCAAGCCGGGCCGGGCGCCTTTTTTCTCTTGCCACTCGCCCAATATCTCCAACGGGTCGGTCAGCCGGGTGCCGCCCCACCCCAGGCCCGGCTCGGACACCCGGAAATAGCGGCCGGGGGTCGAGCGTTGGCCCTTGATGCGGATGCCGGTGGGTTGCCAGCCCAGCACCTTGCCCGCCTGATGTTCAGAGACCACGCCGGTGATGTGGTCATCGACCACCACCACCTCATCGACCAGTCCCTGCCACTGATCGGCAAACATGCCGATGGTGGCCGAGCCACAGCCGACCCGCATCCGCCGCTCAGCCTTGCCATCGACGATGGGCGCGCAGCCCGCCTGAACGATAACGGATGAGCCGCCGTCGATCACCATCTGAACCGCCTCACCGTTGCACAGCGCCAGCATGGCCGCACAGGTGACGCGGCCTTCGGGCTTGGTTCCGCCGGTCAGGTGATGAACCCCGCCCAGAGACAGCATCTGGCTGCCGTATTCGGCGGTGGTGACATGGCCCACCGCCTCAGCCTGCACGCGCACCACGGCCCCTTCGGGTCCAAGATAGCGGTCAGTGTCGATTTTGACCTTTACCCCGCAATAGGAAAAGATCGCTTCGGTGACCACGGTGACCATATCGGCACCGTCGATTTCGGACGAGACGATGAAGGGCGCGGGTTTGTAATCGGGGTAAGTGGTGCCCGATCCGATGCCGGTGACAAAGGCGTCAGCGGGAACCGGCTGGCCGTCCCAGTCACGCGCAGCAAAGGGCACGATGCGGCCGCCCTGTGTGACCGCGCGCGACAGCATCACCATAGGGTCGGTGCGGATGATGCGGCCGCCGGCGTTGGCGTAACGGTCACAAGCGCCGGTCTGGCCGGGCGCGATATAGCACATCACCGGGCAGGCATCGCAGCGGATCTTTTCAGGAGCGTCAGACATTGGTTGGCTCCGGTTGCATCGGGCAAGCCGGGGGTTTCACACCCCCGGACCCCCGTGGGATATTTCTGGACAGAAAATAAACGAGGTCATGGCTGGCCCTTTCGGGCCGCGAGGATGCGGTGCGGCAGGGCGGGGGTGCGGGTGATCATCGCCCCGGTGGCATGGGTTATGGCGTTCACGATGGCTGGTGCGGTGGGGATCAGGACGTGTTCGCCCAGGCCCTTGGCACCGAACGGGCCTTCGGGGTCGGGCACCTCAATCAACAGGCTGTCGATGGGGGGCATGTCGCCGGTGGTGGGGATCAGGTAGTCGTGCAGATTTTCGGTTCGGCCGGGCAGATAGTCTTCCATCAGGGCAAGGCCGATGCCTTGGGCAATTCCGCCCTCGATCTGGCCCATGGCAAGGCGCGGATTGATGATGCGGCCCAGATCGTGGGCTGCGGTGATGCGGTGCAGTTTGACCGTGGCCAGGCCTGGGTCAACGGTCAGTTCAACCAGTTGCGCGCCATAGCCGTAGACGGCGTAGGGGGTGCCCTGACCGTTGCCATCCAGCGGCTGGGTCGGCGGGTCATAACTGGCCTCGGCCATCAGCACATAGCCTTGCGGGTTCAGCGGCAGTGCTGCGAGGTCGATCTGGCGGCGGCTGGTGCCTTCGGTGACGGCGATCTGGCCGGGCGACAGGCTGAGGGCCGCGCCCTGCCCCGCATTGGCCCGCCGCAACAGCATGGCACGTAAAGCACGGCCCGCCCGTTCGGCCGCCTTGCCGGTGACATAGGTTTGCCGGCTGGCGCTGGTTTTGCCCGCATCGGGGGTCAGCGCGGTATCCGGGCCGATCAGGCGAAAGGCGTGGACCGGTAGCCCCAGGGCATCGGCGGCGATCTGGGTTATGACGGTGTTTGAGCCCTGGCCGATGTCGGTGGCGCCCTGGTGCAGCACGACGTCGCCGCTGGCGGTGATGCCGATCCGGATGGTCGAGGGGTTCGGCAGCGCGGTGTTGCCGCAGCCATACCAGCAGGAGGCAACGCCGATGCCGCGGCCTTTGCCCTCTGCCGCCCAGGCGGTGGCGCGCAGCCACGCCGGGCGCAATGCGGTCAGACAGGGCCGGATGCCGGTGGCCTGCAGCACGTTGCCGGTGGGGCTGGGATCACCATCGCTCAGCGCATTCAGGATGCGGAACTCCAGCCGGTCAAGGCCCGCCTTTTCGGCCAGCCGGTCATACAGCGTTTCCTGCCACAGCGCGCCTTGCGGCACGCCAAAGCCACGGAAGGCACCCGAGACCGGGCCATTTGTATGCACGGCGCGGGCGTGGGCGGTGATATTGGGGGTGAGATAGGGCCCCGAGACATGCACCGGGACGCGGTTGGCCACCGTGGGGCCCCAGCTGGAATAGGCGCCCGTATTGAAGCGGCCGTCGAACTCCATCGCGGTGATGCGACCTGCGGCATCACAGCCGATCCGGCCCGACATCTCGGCCGGATGGCGTTTGGTGGTCGATTGCATGCTTTCCGTGCGGCTGTAGGCCATGCGCGCGGGGCGGCCGGTTTTCAATGCGACAAGGCCGATCAGCGGTTGCAGACTGATGTCCAGTTTCGATCCGAACCCGCCACCGACCGCCGAAGGGATGATGCGGACGCGGTCCAAGGGCAGGCCCAGGATCGCGGCGGTGTCGTCGCGGTCCATGCCGGGGGCCTGGGTGCAGGCGCGGATCGCCAGAGTGTCACCCTCCATCCAGGCCGCGCCCGCCTCGGGTTCGATATAGGCGTGTTCAACGTATTGGGTGGTGAAACTGCCCTCAACCACATGGGCCGAGGTGGCCAGCGCAGCCGCGGCATCGCCGCGTTGGACGCGGCCTGCGATCAGCAGGTTTTGCGGGCGATCGGCATGGATCAGGGGGGCGTCGGGGGCCTCGGCCTGTGCCGGGGTCATCAGGGTGGGCCGCTCTGACCACACTATCGGAAAACCGGTAAGGTCGGCGTCATGGCCCGGCTGATACGCGACGATGGCGACGCATTCGCCGCGAAACCGGGCTGGGGTTTCGGCAATGGCGGGTTGATCGGCAAAAGGCGGAATCACCGAAAAGGCATTGCGGCCGGGGATGTCCTTGGCGGTGAAGATCGCAGCCACGCCAGGGCGGGTGGCAAATGCGGTCAGGTCGCCAATGCTGAAATCGGCATGTGGGTATGGGCTGCGGACAGCGCGGACAGTCAGCGCGCCCTCGGGGGCGACATCATCGCCAAAGATGTCGCCAGCCACTTTGGCAGCCCCGTCCAGCCGGGCGATGTCTGCCCCGATGGCGGATCCTGCGGCAGGGGGTGGCGGCTCGGCCAGGGGGCCGGTGTCGCAGACCGCCGCGATGATCCGGGCGTAACCGGTGCAACGGCACAGAACCCCCCCCAGCGCCTCTGTCGCCTGCGCGGGCGTGGGGGCAGAGACGCGGGACAACAGCTCTGCCCCGGCGATCAGCATTCCGGGGGTGCAGATGCCGCATTGCGCCGCGCCATGGCGCAGGAACGCGGCGCGCAGCCGGGTCAGCGCCGGAGTGTCGCCTTCGACCGTGGTGATATGGCGGCCCTCGGCGCGGGCAGCGGGCATCAGACAGGCACAGACCGCGCGACCGTCCACCAGCACCGTGCAGGCCCCGCAATCGCCGGCGTCACAACCCACCTTGGTGCCCTTTGCGCCCAGGGTTTCGCGCAAGACATGGCTCAGCCGGTCGGTGGGGGCGGCGTCGGCCTGAACCGCGCGGCCATTCAGAGAAAAGCGGATCATGGCAGCGCCCTTTCCACTGCGCGACGGATCAATTCGGCAGCGGCGGCGCGTCGGTAATCGGCGGTCGCGCGGATGTCGTCGATGGGGTCCAGTGCTGCGGCAACGGCGACCGGGTCCACCCGTGCGGCAGCGCCTGTCACCGGCCCCAGC
>JBATPI010000207.1:0-13317 GCA_049291415.1 Paracoccaceae bacterium
TAGTGGCGGAACCAGAACACCGGCAGGATGAAGGACGCGAAGATCAGACCCGACCACAGCGCGTTCTCATAGCCCCAGACCTTGGCTCCCGCCCCCAGGAACAGGGCGTTTACGAAGGCCAGACAGGTGTTCCAGCCGATCAACCAGCTGGGTGCCTTCCAGGGGCGGTCCATGTGGGCAGAGTCGATGCGGTGGATCCAGCCTGCGTTCAGGTTCATGAAGTTGAACAAGATGTAGCCGACGTTCGAGATGGCGAGGACGTAGAAGTAGCCGCCCGCATCGGATGCCAGCGCCAGCAGGAAGATGTTGAAGACAACATCGGTCCACATCGCCTTGTGCGGTGCGCCATGGCTATTCACATCGCCCAAGAACTTGGGCAACCAGCCGTCACGCGAGCCTTGGTACAGCGTGCGCGACGATCCTGCCATTGCGGTCATGATCGCCAGAAACAGCGCCATGATCATCAGGATCACGAAGATCTGGGTGATGACGGGGCCACCGCCGATCATGTTGCCCATCGCTTCGCCAACACCGGTGCCGTCAACGATGCCCGCATCCAGCATCCCTTCGCCCAGCACGCCCTGGAACGAGAACGGGATCAGAAAGAAGAAGACGCAGCACAAAAGCCCCGAGTAGAAGATTGCGCGGAAGGTATCGCGCCGCGGGTCTTTCAGCTCACGCGTGTAGCAAACCGCGGTCTCAAAGCCATAGGTGGACCAGGCCGCGATATACATTCCACCCAGGAACAACGTCCAGCCGCCCAGGGTCCATTCGCCTTGCGGACCGGCAGCGGGGGGCGTCAGCTGGGTGACGTTCATCCAGTTGATTGACCCGGTCACGATCGGCACCAGACCGACCAGCAGCAGCGGCGTCAAAACGATGATCGCCAGCCACTTTTGCGCCGAAGCGGTAGAGGCCACGCCGCGATGCTGGATCGCCAGGATGATCAGCATCAAGACAACGCCGATGATGAACGTAGAGTTGAAATGCAGCGTACCCAGACCCGGGATCGTGATGGTAAAGGCCTCAAACACCCGGAACGCCGGGGTCAGCGCGGTCACCGCATCTGACGCGGCGACAGTCTGGATGGCCTGCTCGGCCGTCGCGCCAGCGTTCTCGGCCATATAGGCCATCACTGACGCAGTTTCGGATGTATAATTGGCGATGTTGGCCGTAATCCAGTCCATTACCGGCTGGCTGTCGGCCAGCGGAATCGGGAACAGTGCGTTCAGGATATAGCCCGCCGCAATGGCACAACCCAGTGACAGCACGGGCGACCAGGCGAACCAGTTGCACCAGACCGACAAGGGCGCGATCAGTTTTGAATAGCGCAGCCAAGCTGTGGCGCCGTAGACCGATGTGCCGCCCGACTTGTTGCCGAACATGCCGGCCATTTCGGCATAGGTAAAGCTCTGCGAAAAGCCCATCAACATCGACAGCATCCAGACCACAAAGGCATATTGCCCCACGGTTCCCGCAATGCCGCCGATCGAAAATAGCACCAAGGGCGGCACGCCGGCGGCAACCCAGAAGGCACCTTTCCAGCTTAGCGCCCGGACCATGTGGCCCGACCCTGTTTCTGTCGTCATACCCTCACTCCTGTCATGTCGGCAGATGGTTCGATCTCTGACACCCGAGGGTGAAACAGCCGTCCGTCTGCGCCTGATTGGTTGTTGCGGACACCGGCCTGTCCTTCAGCCAGAGGTCCCCGATCTCGCATACTCCCCGCGTTTCGCTTAGGGTCGGATCCGGCCCGTAGCAGCATGCTGCGTCCCGATGTCGCGGAGCAAAGCATGGTCTGCGGCCCTTGGCGAGAATTTTTTTATCCTAACGAAAAAAAGTTTCCCAAAAAATTGCGGCTTGTCGCAGTCATACCCGGATTCCGGTCATAAAGAAGGCCCCGGACCGATTCCGGGGCCTTCTTTATCTGACATACGCGACCGATCAGTTGCGCAGATAGCTGTCCATCGAATCTTCCAAAGCATCTTTCCACGGCGTGTGGTGGATGGGGGCCATGGTGCCGGTGATGACCGATTTATAGGCGTGATTGCGAAAAGCCATGATGTCGGCCTTCTTGTGGTCTTTCCACGCAAAGAACGCGTCGCAAGCCCCGTCCACGTCAAAGCTGGGATAATCGGTCTCGTTGATCAGTTCCTTGACGTACTCGCCTTGGTAATGGATCGCGTCATGCGCATCCTTGCCGGCGTCCTCGGCCGCAACACGGTCGGCCACATCCTTCAGCAGGGTCTGCTTGTCCGCCGGGATCTGGATCCGGCCCATAATCGCATCGCGGACCCACCAGGCCTGCGCGTCGAACATGTTGAAGGTGAACCACTGATCCTGCATGCCGACAAAGAACATCTTGGGATTATGCACCCAGGTCACGCCCTTATACAGATCAGCCGTCGCCAGACGGTTCGCGGTTTTCAGGCGCAGGTCATCAGGCAGGAAGGGGAAGTGGTGCTTATACCCGGTGCAAAGAATGATCGCGTCGATCTTCTTGCTGGTGCCATCGACAAAATAGGCGGTCGTCTCATCCACCCGCACCAAGGCCGGCACTTCTTTCCAATTGTCGGGCCAGTTAAAGCCCATTGGGGCGTTGCGATAGGCGACCGTGATCGACTTGGCCCCATACTTCCAGCACTGCGACCCGATGTCCTCGGCCGAATAGCTGGATCCCAGCAACAACAGATCCTTGTCCGAGAATTCCCGCGCATCGCGGAAGTCATGGGCATGCATCACCCGGCCGTTGAAGGTGTCAAAGCCGGGGTATTCCGGCACATTCGGCACCGAGAAGTGGCCCGATGCAATGATAACGTTGTCAAACTCTTCCTCATACATCCGGTCATTTGCCAGATCATGCGCGGTGATCGTGAAATTGCCCTTGGCCTCGTTGTATTTCACCATGCGGATCGTCGTGGAAAAGCGGATCCAGTCGCGTACCCCGGCCTTGTTCACCCGGCCTTCAATATAGTCGAACAGAACGGCGCGCGGCGGATAGCTGGCGATCTGCTTGCCGAAATGCTCTTCAAAGGAATAGTCGGCGAATTCAAGACCCTCTTTCGGACCGTTCGACCAGAGGTAGCGGTACATGCTGCTGTGAACCGGCTCGCCGTTTTCATCCAGACCGGTGCGCCACGTATAGTTCCATAGCCCGCCCCAGTTGGACTGCTTTTCAAAGCAGACGATTTCGGGGATGTCGGCCCCCTTCTGTTTGGCTGACTGGAACGCCCGCAGCTGGGCCAGGCCCGATGGCCCTGCCCCGATGACCGCGACTCTCTTCTTCATGTAGATCTCCGAATCTTTGTTATGCTGGCAATGATATGTGACCCTGCCTTGGGAGCGAACCTAAAAGATGTCTTGCACATGTGTCAAATATTCTTCCCGACGGTAAACAAAATCACCCCGGGCGCACGGGGGCGTCCGGGGTCTGACAGGACGGTTTGTATTTTTAGAAAAACAGGTTAGCGGGCGACCGTCACGGTGCAATGGGCGTGGGTCACGACTTCTGCCGCAACAGACCCCAGCACCAACCGCTTCAACCCGCGCTTGTCGCCGGTGCCCATCACGATATGGGTATAGCCGTTCTGCTCGGCATAGGTTGTGATTGCCGAAGCCGCCTCACGCGAGACCAACTCAACCGTGCCGATATCCGTCACGCCATCGGCCTTTGCCTTGGCTTCGGCCTCTTCCAACAGCTTGGCGGCGTCTTCCTTGGTCCAGTGGTTGATGGTCGGGCCACGCACCCCGCCATGGGCGACGTTGACGACGCAGATCGTCAGATGGCCGCCCGTGGCCTTGGCGACTTCGGCGGCGAGATGCAGGCCAACGGAGGCATGGGCGCTGCCATCTGTGGGGCAGAGAATTTTGCTGGTCATGACTGAATTCCTTTTGCGAACTTGTCTTGCCAAAAGAGTGGCACAGACCTCAGAATTACGCCTTGACTTGTATCAATACTATCTCTTCGGAAAAAAACGGCGGCCTGGACATAAGCTTACACCTAGGCCGCCGAAGGATGACCGCCCCGGATATACGGGACTGTCAGGGGAACCAATGGTCAGATGTCGATGGTGTTGTCATGCTCCCAGCGCGAGAAATGCGACACGAAGCTGTCCCACTCCTGATGCTTCAACTTCATATAGGCGGTTGAGAACTCTTCGCCCATCGTCGCTTTCAGCGTGGTGTCGTTGTCATAGGCGCGCAGGGCGTCCAGCAGGTTCAACGGCAGCTTGGGCGCGTCGGTGATCAGGTGGCCTTCGGTGTACATGTTGACGTCCGACCGTTTGCCCGGATCTGCCTTGGTGCGGATGCCGTCCAGACCGGCGGCCAGAATGACCGCGTTCAAGAGATACGGGTTGACCGCACCATCGGGCAGGCGCAGCTCAAACCGGCCGGGGCCGGGGACTCGCACCATGTGGGTGCGGTTGTCGCCGGTCCAGGTCAGCGTATTCGGCGCCCAGGTTGATCCCGAAGACGTCCGCGGCGCGTTGATCCTCTTATAGCTGTTGACGGTGGGGTTACAGATCGCCGCCAGCGCCGAGCCGTGCTTCATGATGCCGCCAAGGAAGTTGTAGCCCTGCTGCGACAGCCCCAGATCGTTGCTTGGGTCGGCAAAAGCATTGGTCTTGCCATCGTTCGACCAGACCGAGATATGCGCGTGCAGCCCGTTGCCGGTCAGCCCCTGGAAGGGCTTGGGCATGAAGGTTGCGCGCATGCCATGCTGTTCGGCCACCGATTTCAGCATGAACTTGAAGAACGACAGCTTGTCCGCCGTCACCAGCACGTCATCATACTTCCAGTTCATCTCGAACTGGCCGGTCGCGTCTTCATGGTCGCTCTGATAGGGCTCCCAGCCCATGTCGTGCATATAATGGCTGACCTGAGAGATCACGTCATACATCCGCATGATCGCCTGCTGGTCGTAGCAGGGCTTTTTCGCGGTGTCATGCTCATCGGCCATCTTGGTGCCGCACGGGGCCAGCAAGAAGAATTCCGGCTCGACCCCGGTCTTGACGCGCAGACCCTCTGCCGCACATTCGTCAACCAACTTGCGCAGCACGTTGCGCGGTGCCTGTTCGACCGGTTTGCCGCGCATGATCGGGTTGGCGGCAACCCATGCCACTTCGGGCTTCCACGGCAGCTGATAGACGGCGGATGCGTCGGGCAGCCCCAGCATGTCGGGGTGTGCCGCTGTCAGGTCCAGCCAAGTAGCAAAGCCGGCAAAGCCGGCTCCACTCTCTTCTACATCATCGATCATTGTGGCGGGAACCAGCTTGGCGCGCTGGCTCCCGAACAGATCGGTGAAGGATATCATGAAGAACTTGACGCCCTTTTCCTTGGCGTAGGCAGCCAGCTTTTTGGCCATTTCTGAGACTCTCCCTGTCCGTAATTGTTTTATCAGTATCCGGTTTTGCCGGGGATCCATTTGGTTCCCGCCATCGGAATGCCGGCCATGGCGGCGGCTTCTACGGTCAGGGCGCACAGATCTTCGGGTTCGAGGTTGTGCAGGCTGTTCTTGCCACAAGCGCGGGCAATGGTCTGCGCCTCCAGTGTCATTACCTTCAGGTAGTTCTTCAGGCGACGCCCACCCAAGACCGGGTCAAACCGTGCCATCAGTTCCGGGTTCTGCGTGGTGATGCCGGCGGGATCCTTGCCTTCGTGCCAATCGTCATAGGCATCGGCGGTCGAGCCCAGCTTTTGATACTCGGCTTCCCATTTGGGATCGTTGTCACCCAGCGCGATCAGCGCGGCGGTGCCGATGGCAACCGCGTCAGCACCCATCGCCATGGCCTTGGCCACGTCAGCGCCAGTGCGGATACCGCCCGAGACGATCAACTGCACCTTGCGGTGCATGCCCAGATCCTGCAGCGCCTGAACGGCCAGCGGGATACAGGCCAGGATTGGCATGCCGACATGTTCAATGAACACGTCCTGCGTTGCCGCAGTGCCGCCCTGCATACCGTCCAGAACCACCACGTCGGCCCCGGCCTTCACTGCCAGCGCAGTGTCGTAATAGGGACGTGCGCCGCCAATCTTGACGTAGATCGGCTTTTCCCAATCGGTGATCTCGCGGATCTCCATGATCTTGATTTCCAGATCATCAGGGCCGGTCCAGTCGGGGTGACGCGAGGACGAACGCTGGTCGATGCCCTTGGGCAGGTTGCGCATCTTGGCCACGCGGTCGGTGATCTTCTGACCGAGCAGCATGCCGCCGCCGCCGGGCTTGGCACCCTGGCCAACCACGACTTCGATACAGTCTGCGCGACGCAGGTCATCGGGATTCATGCCGTAACGGCTGGGCAGAACCTGATAGACCAAGGTCTTGGAATGGCCGCGCTCTTCTTCCGTCATGCCACCGTCACCGGTGGTGGTCGAGGTGCCTGCCTCAGACGCGCCGCGGCCCAAGGCCTCTTTGGCCGGACCCGAGAGCGAACCAAAGCTCATCCCCGCGATGGTGACCGGGATGTCCAGATGGATCGGCTTTTTCGCAAAACGGGTGCCCAGCCAGACGTCGGTGGTGCATTTCTCGCGGTAGCCTTCCAGCGGATAGCGGCTGATCGAGGCACCCAGGAACAAGAGATCGTCGAAATGCGGCAGGTGCCGTTTGGTGCCCGCACCGCGGATATCATAGATGCCAGAGGCCGCAGCGCGCCGGATTTCAGCGTTGATCGCGGGGCTGAAGGTGGCCGAGAAACGCGGCGGAGTGTGAGGAAAATCGCTCATGTTTTCATATACCTCAGTAGGCCGACGCGTTGTCGATGTTGAAGTTGTACAGCTGACGAGCAGAGCCATAGCGCTTGAATTCTTCGGGCTTGGCTTTGCCGTCCGCTTCGCCACGCTTCAGAAGGTCTGCCAGCAGCTCCAGATGTTCCGGACGCATCTCTTTTTCAATGCAATCCGCTCCCAGCGACTTGACCGAACCGCGCACGAAGAGGCGCGCTTCGTAAAGCGAGTCACCCAGAGCATCGCCCGCATCGCCCAGGACAACGACGTTGCCCGACTGCGCCATGAAGCACGACATATGGCCGATGTTGCCATGCACCACGATGTTGATGCCCTTCATCGAGATACCGCAGCGCGAGGCCGCATTGCCCTTGATGACCAACAACCCGCCGTTGCCAGTGGCGCCAGCATATTGGCTGGCGTCGCCGTCAATGATGACGGTGCCCGACATCATGTTCTCTGCCACACCCGGACCGGCACTGCCTTTGACCCGGATCGTCGCCTGCTTGTTCATGCCGGCGCAGTAGTAGCCGGTCGAGCCGCGGACAGTGATGTCGACCGGCGCATCAACGCCCACTGCGATCGCATGGCTGCCCTTGGGGTTGATGACTTCCCAGGCGGTCTGGTTGGTCTGGCCCTTCAGGGCGTGCAGAGAAGAGTTCAGAGCGCGCAGGCCCTGCGCTTCAAGATCGAAAGTCTGCATATTCTCAGCGCTCCCAGAAGTAGACGGTTGCGGGCTCAGGCTCCCAGACGCGGGCAGTCTCGATGCCCGGCAGGTTGACCAGCGCCCGGTATTCAGACCCGAAGGCCACATATTGGTCGGTTTCAGCCATTACCGCGGGCTTGCAGGCGATCGGATCGCGCACAACGCCAAAGCCGTTCTTGGTGCCGACGACGAAGGTGAAGAAGCCGTCCAGATCGTCCAGCGTTGCTTCCAGCGCCTTGCCCAGCGTCTCGCCGGTCTGCAGCTTGTGGCTGACATAGGCAGCGGCGACTTCGGTGTCGTTCTCGGTCTCGAAGGTCATGCCTTCGCGCTTCAGCATGCGCCGCACGCCATTGTGGTTTGACAGGCTGCCGTTATGTACCAGGCACTGGTCAGCGCCGGTCGAGAACGGGTGTGCGCCCATCGTCGTCACGGCCGATTCCGTGGCCATGCGGGTGTGGCCGATGCCATGGGTGCCGTGCATCTTCGAGACGCCAAAGCGGGCGGCCACATCCTTGGGCAGACCGACTTCCTTGAAAATCTCGATCCCTTCGCCAGAGCTCATGACCTTGACGTTCGGACGCAGGTGCGTCAGGGCGCTGCGGGCCGCGTCCAGTTGGGCAACCGGCATTTCCAGCACCGCGTGGCTGCTTTTGATCAGCATCGCTATCGGCGTGCCAATCGCGGCATGCAGATCGCCGTCCAGATCTTTGAAATCAACCCCGGGGTTGGCCGACTGGACGGTCAGCTTACCCAAGCCGTCCTTTACATCGGAATAGATGGCGATCCCGGCCGAGTCTGGCCCGCGGTCCGTCATGGTGATCAACATATCCGTCAGCAGGGCGCCTAGGCGCGGTTCAAGCTTCGGGTCCTTCAGGAACAGTCCAACGATGCCGCACATGGATTCGCCTCCTTGGTCGTGGCTGTGGTCACGCTAGCACCGAAGATTTCACGTTTCAACTGTAGAGAAACTTTTTTCACTATACAGGCTGGAGATTGAAAAGGCGCGCCCCACAGCGCCTTTGCGGCCAAGCCCCAGTATCGCATTTTTTTCATATAAAGAAGGATATTATCCTATCAGGAAATATCCCTGGATGCCGTTCCGGGTCTCTCTCTGCCCCATGCAAGAGATCGATCACAGAGCTCACAGCGAAGATTCTGGCCCACGATCGGGCGTGTCAAACCAACCGCAGAGGCCGTTTTCATCGGGGAGTGATTCGCTGTCCGGGCCAGCGCGCACCCTGCACAGGCGTCGGGCAGACTAAGGACGGCTTTGGCCGATCCGCCTTAGCCCTGCGGGTAACAGATGACCGACAGATAGCGTGACGGCAGCTTGACCAGAACCTCTGGCCCATGCGGCGAATCCGCGTCGAAAAACAGACTGTCGCCGGGCTTCATTGCAAAGACCTGATCGCCGTGGCGATAATCTATCTCGCCCTCCAGCATGTAAATCAGTTCCAGCCCCTCATGCTGAAAGGTGGGGAAGACGTCGCTCTCGGCAGTAAGGGTCAGGATATAAGGCTCAACCACCACGCCCGAGTTGTTTGACCCGATATGACCCAGCAGATTGTATTGATGCCCGGCCCGTGTGCCGCGACGCTCAATCTCGATATGAGCGCCGGCCTTGACGAACTGGGCCTCACGCTTTTCTTCATAGCTTTTGAAAAACGCCGTCACCGGCACGGAAAACGCATGGCTCAGCACCTGCAACGTGGTCAGGCTGGGCGAGGTGTTGCCGTTCTCGATCTTCGACAGCATGCCGATCGACAGGCCGGTGACCGAGGCCAGATCGGCCACCGTCATGCCCTGTTGGCGGCGAAAGTTGCGCACTTCGCGGCCAATGGCAGCTTCCAGATTGCGCTCGCTGATTTCGCGAACACGATGCGGATCCTGATCGTAGGCGGGCTTGCCGCGCGGCAGGACAACAGTTTCGACGTTGGTGGTCATGGGGCACGTCCCAGTAAAAAAATCATCCCTGATTTTCACTAGCGGGAAACACGGGCTTGGACAAGTCTGACGTTATAGCACCGAAGTTGCAGCGACAGACAGGGCATGCAGCAGGCTGCTGGCCGATGATCGCGGCGCATATAGCGTGACTTCACCCGCAGCACGCCGGATCAGGTAGCAGCCGGTATGTTCAATCACGGTCCGGCTGGCAAAACCCACCGGCGCTTTGGGAAAGTCCAAGTTGCACAGCCGCTCAATCAGCGGGGCCAGATCGGGGGTCGCCACATCGAACCGCACCCAGGCGTCGGTCTGCTCGGTGATCGAGGCCGCGTCACCAAAGGCAGGCTTCAGCAGGGCGACGATATCCTGATGGCCGTCATAGGCTGCCTCAACCATCCACATCTCGGATGTCATCCAAAAGGTGGAATAGGGCGTGCCGCCAGCAGCCAATCCCGCCCCCGGCAGCGGCAGCTTTGCGGCTTGGGCCGCCTTGACCACATCCTGATCCCGACCGCGCCGGATGGCCAAAGAGGCCAGCGCCACGTCAAAACGCTCGGTGATGCGATAGGGGCCGATCTCGACCGTGTCGGGCGTGGTGCGGCCCAGCGCGGTCAGCGGCTGCAAGGGTTGTGCGTGCATGGGATCAGCCACGAAGTCTCTCCCCTTCCGGATCAAAGAAATGCGGAGAGACAATCTCCACCTCGGTTTCGGTCTTGGCCAACAGGTTCACAGCGCGCATACGCTGGCCGATCTTCTGGTCACCGGCCTTCAGATAGCCCAGCGCAATGTCGCAGCCCAGATGTGGCGAGTAGACCTTTGAAGTCAGCCAACCGCCGTCATTGGCAATAACCGCTTCGGCCCCGATTTCCAGAAAATGGCTGCCTGCGGTCAACTGCCCCTTCGGGTCAACCGGCCTTACTCCGACAATGCGGTAGCCATTGGGATCAATCATGCCTTCACGCTGCGACAAAACCATGCCGATCGAGTCTTTCTTTTTCGACACCATCTTGCCCAGACCCATGTTCAGCGCGGTGGACTGGCCGTTCAACTCGTTGCCCGCAACGTGGCCTTTTTCAACGCGCATGACGCCCAAGGCTTCGGTGCCATAGACGATGGCATCGAACTCCTGGCCCGCCTCCATCAGACGGCGGACCATGGCGTCGCCATAGCGGGTGGGCACGGCAATCTCATAGGCCAACTCACCCGAGAAAGAGATCCGGAACAGACGCGCACGGGTGCCGCTGACCGTGATGTTGCCATTGCCCATATAGGGGAACGCCGCATCCGAGATGTCCTGATCAACCACCTTTTCCAACAGCTTGCGTGCGTTCGGTCCGGCGACCGAGAATTGCGCCCAGGCTTCGGTTGTTGAGATCAATTGCACGTCCATATCCGGCCACAGCACCTGACGGCAGTATTCCAGATGGCGGAACACCGTCACCGCATTGGCGGTGGTGGTGGTCATGACATATTCGTGTTCGGCCAGTCGCGCCGTTGTGCCATCATCGAACACCATGCCGTCTTCGCGCAGCATCAGACCATAGCGGCACTTGCCGACCGCCAGTGAGGCAAAGGCGTTGCAATAGACCCGGTTCAGGAATTCGCCGGCATCGGTGCCCTGAATGTCTATCTTGCCCAGCGTGGTCACGTCGCAGATACCCACGGATTTCCGGGTGGCCAGCACTTCGCGGTCCACGCTTTGGCGCCAATGGGTCTCACCGGGACGCGGGAACCATTGGGCGCGCAGCCACATGCCGACCTCGACAAAGACCGCACCCTGCTCCGTCGCCCATTTATGGCTGGGCGTCAGGCGGAAGGGTTTGAAGTCTTTCCCGCGCGAGCGGCCTGCAAGCGTGCCCATCGCAACGGGGGTATAAGGCGGGCGATAGATCGTGGTGCCGGTTTCCGGGATGGTCTGGCCGGTCAGGCCCGCCATCACGGCCAGCCCGATGACATTGCCGGTCTTGCCCTGATCGGTGGCCATGCCAAGGGTGGTATAACGCTTGAGATGCTCGACCGAGCTGAAGTTTTCCTTATGCGCCAGCTTGACGTCCTTGACGGTCACGTCGTTCTGCGGGTCGATCCAGGCGCGACCCTTGCCGCCCGTAACATACCATTTCGGCGTGATCGAGACGGGGGCGTCTTCGGCCTTCGGCAGGGTATCAGTCTTGGCGGTCATCCCCAATTCGGCCAGTGCGGCAATCGCCTGCGCCTGCCCTCCGGTCAACGCTGCATGGGTGGACATCGCGCCCGAGGCCGCCCCCGCAACAGTCAACCCCGGCGGCACATCGGTGCCCGGAATGAACGATTGCAGCGATTCTTCCCAAACCGGGCGCGAGCGGTGATGCGAGGTCATGTTGACGTTCGGGTTCCAGCCGCCCGAAACGCCCAGCGCGGTCACCCGCAGCGTCTCGGTCTGGCCATTCGCCTGCCGGACGGTGATGGATTTCAGCCCCAGCCGGCCAGAGCTGTCGGTAACCTCGGCGCCCTTCAGGTGGCGGATGCCGGGCAGCAACTCGCCATCCTGACGCGCGTCAATCACGGCAACCACGTCCACGCCTTTGGCCTTCAGATCGCGTGCGGTCTGCACGCCGTCTTCGTTGTTGGTGAAAACGGCCACCCGGTCACCCACCGTCACACCCCAGCGGTTGGCATAGGCGCGCATGCTGCCCGCCATCATGATGCCGGGGCGGTCGTTGTTCTCAAACGCGATCGGGCGTTCAATCGCCCCGGCCGCCAGGATGGCGCGGGCGGAATAGATCCGCCACAGCGTCTGCCGCGGCTTGCCAGACAAGGGCACGGGCAAGTGGTCGGAAACCCGCTCAACCGCGCCATAGATGCCATGGTCGAACGCGCCCATGATGGTGGTGCGCGGCATCAGCCGCACGTTCGGCAGGGTCGCCAATTCGGCCACCGTGGCGGCGGCCCAATCGGCCCCGGCGGCGTCCCCGATGCTCAGCGTCTCCATGTTCAGACGGCCACCCATGCGGAAATCCTCATCCGCCAGAATGACGCGGGCACCAGCGCGGCCAGCGGTCAGCGCGGCGGACAGACCAGAGGGGCCAGCCCCGATCACTAGAAGGTCGCAGTGCAGAAATCCCTTGTCGTATTCATCGGGATCTTCCTGGCGGGTCAGCTGCCCCAGACCGGCTGCGCGGCGGATAATCGGCTCATACACCTTTTCCCAGAACGCAGCGGGCCACATGAAGGTCTTGTAATAGAAACCCGCGGTCAGAAAGGTGTTCAGCCGGTCGTTGATCGCCAGCGCGTCGAATTTCACCGAGGGCCAGGCGTTCTGGCTGGTGGCAACCAGACCGTCAAACAGCTCGGCCACGGTGGCGCGCGTGTTCGGTTCCTGCCGCGCGCCGCTGCGCAGATGCACCAGCGCGTTCGGCTCTTCCGAACCTGCCGACAACGGCCCGCGCGGGCGGTGGTATTTGAAGCTGCGGCCCATCAGGCGGACGCCATTGGCCAACAGCGCCGAGGCCAGCGTATCGCCAGGGTGGCCATCAAAGGTCGCACCGTCAAAGGTGAACCGGATGGTGCGACTGCGGTCGATCTGGCCGCCGGGTATGCGGTTCGATTGGGTCATTTGCTGCGCCCCATGGCTTTGGCCACATCGCGGGCCAGCTCTACGGATGTGATTTCATGCGTCACGGTGTTGCGGGTAACGACCAGCCAGCTGCGGTCCCCCTGCTCGTGATACCAGAGTTCGCGGTGCAACCCGGCGGGGTTTTCCCGGATATACAGCCAGTCATGAAACTCTTCGATCCCGGCAGTCATGCCATCGGGGCGTTTCATCAGACTGGCATCGCCCAGATAGACGAATTCCTGCGAATCGCGCGGCCCGAGGATGGGGTGATTGATAATCATGTGCGGCCCCTCAATGCAGGTTCGGCTGGGCGCCCTGGCCCTTTTCGTCGATCATCAACCCTTTCAGGAAG
>JBATPI010000208.1:0-12754 GCA_049291415.1 Paracoccaceae bacterium
TCTGATGCCCGATGCGGCCCCGGCCTTGCGGGCAGCCAACCCCGCGGTCATCCCGCGCAACCATCAGGTTGAGGCCGCGCTGACCGCCGCGACTGCGGGCGACATGGCGCCGTTTCACGCGCTTCTGGCCGCCGTGACCCAGCCTTGCCGCGCCGATCCGGCCTATATGCAGCCCGCCCCCGCCGATTCCGGCGCCTATGTCACCTTCTGCGGCACCTAAGCGGCTTCAAAGGGTTTGCCCTTTTGGAAACACGCCCGCCAGAGGCCTCGGCTTGCTTTTCGCCCCGCCCGCGGGCAGTCTGGCCGTCATGACCGCGCGCTCTGACATCCATGATCGGCTGGCCAACAGTCTGCGCGCGGCCCGCAAGGCCCGCGGGCTCAGCCTGGATGCGGTGGCCAAATTGTCGGGCGTCTCACGCAGCATGGTCAGCCAGATCGAGCGTGGCGAATCTTCGCCCACAGTGGCCACGCTATGGAACCTGACAACCGCCCTGCAGGTGGATTTCGCGGGTCTGCTGGAGGGGCGTCCGCGCCCCGGAATAGAGGTCACGCGCACGCATGAAGCGCCGGTGATCGACCGCACCGGCGTGCGGATCCGCATCCTGTCACCGGCCGAGGCGGTGGGCGCGAATGAGGTTTATGATCTGGATTTCGGGCCCGGTGCGCGGCTGATTTCAGACCCGCACGGTCCCGGCTGCCGCGAGCATCTGACCGTGATCGCCGGACAACTGCGGGTGATCTCGGGCGTGGAAGACGCGCTTTTGGGCCCCGGCGATGTGGCCCGTTATGCCGCCGACCGCGACCATGAGATTGCCGCCCTGGACGGTGCGGCCCGTGCTATCCTGATCGTTCAGAACAGCTGAAGGGCGGGGGGCGTCGGGTCACCCGGGTACATCCGTTTTGACGGATATGATTCCATTATATTGACAATTCGGGCGGGCGCGCGGATATTCCACTAAAGCAGATAAGGCGGCGTTATGACGGACAACGGTTTTCTACAGCATCTCTCAACCCTTCTGGCCGCAATAGACGCAGAGGGCCTGACCAAGCGTGAACGTCTGATCGACGGGCCTCAAGCGGGCCGCGTTGTGATGCAGGGGCGGCCAATGCTGAATCTTTGCGCCAACAACTATCTGGGACTGGCCGATGATCCGCGACTGATCGCGGCGGCAAAAGCCGCGTTGGACAGCCATGGCTATGGCATGGCCTCGGTCCGGTTCATCTGCGGCACCGCCGATCTGCACCGCGCATTGGAAGCCCGGTTGGCGCAGTTTCTGGGCATGCAGGATTCCATCCTTTTCGCCGCCTGTTTCGACGCCAATGGCGCGTTGTTTGAGCCGCTGCTGGGCCCCGAAGACGCAGTGATCTCGGACAGTCTGAACCATGCCAGCATCATCGACGGCATCCGCCTGTCAAAGGTGCGGCGGTTTCGCTATTCCAATGGTGATATGGCGGATCTTGAGGTGCAACTGCAGGCTGCGCAGGCTGGTGGCGCGCGGTTCATCATGGTGGCGACGGACGGGGTGTTCTCGATGGACGGCACCTTTGCGCCTTTGGCCGAAATCCGTGTGTTGGCAGACCGTTACGACGCGATCCTGATGGTGGATGATTGCCATGCCACCGGCTTTGTCGGGCCAAAAGGGGCGGGCACGCCGGCCCGGGCCGGGATCCGCGCCGATATTCTGACCGGCACCCTGGGCAAGGCGCTGGGGGGCGCAATCGGCGGCTATATTGCCGGGCCGCAGCCGGTGATTGACCTGTTGCGCCAACGCGCGCGGCCCTATCTTTTCTCAAACGCGCTGCCGCCGATGGTGGTGGCGGCGGGTCTGGTGGCGCTGGATATTGTTGAGGCCGCCGATGATCTGCGCAGGCGGCTGGCTGAAAATGCCGAATATTGGCGTGCCGGTCTGACGGATCTGGGGTTCCGTCTGTTGCCCGGCAGCCATCCGATTGTGCCGGTGATGCTGGGCGAGGCGCAACTGGCCCAACGCATGGCCGCCGATCTGGCCACCCGTGGCGTGCATGTGGCGGGGTTTTTCTTTCCGGTGGTGCCGCAGGGGCAGGCGCGTATCCGCACCCAGATGAATGCGGCGCTGACCCGCGAGGATCTGGACTTTGGACTGGACGCTTTTGCAAAGGCCGGTCGGGCCGTGGGGGTGCTGTCATGAAGGCTTTGGTCAAGGCGAAACCCGAGCCGGGACTGTGGATGCAAGCCCGGCCGATCCCTGAGATCGGCCCGGATGATGTGCTGATAAAGATACGCAAGACCGGCATCTGTGGCACCGATGTGCATATCTGGAACTGGGATGATTGGGCGCAACGCACCGTGCCGGTGCCCTTGGTGACGGGCCATGAATTCGCGGGTGAAATCGTGGCACTTGGCCGCGATGTCACCGATCTGGCGATAGGTCAGCGGTGTTCTGGTGAGGGGCATCTGATCGGACGCCACAGCCGCCAATCTCGCGCGGGGAAGTTCCACTTGGACCCGGAAACCCGCGGGATTGGTGTCAATGAACCCGGCGCTTTTGCCGAATACCTGCGGCTGCCAGCGTTCAACGTGGTGCCGCTGCCGGACGCGATTGATGATGAGATCGGGGCCATTCTGGACCCCCTCGGCAACGCCGTTCACACCGCCCTCAGCTTTGATCTGGTGGGCGAGGATGTGCTGATCACCGGCGCCGGCCCCATCGGCATCATGGCGGCCGCAGTGGCGCGGCATGTCGGCGCGCGGCATGTGGTGATCACCGATGTCAACCAGACCCGGCTGGATCTGGCGGCAGAGGTCGCCGATGTGGTGCCGGTGAACGTGGCCCGCGAAGATCTGCGCGACTGTTTTCCAAGGCTGAAGATGTCTCAGGGCTTTGACGTCGGGATGGAGATGAGCGGCAATCAGCAGGCGCTGGACCAGATGATCGAGGCGATGGTGATGGGGGGACGCATTGCCATGCTGGGGATTCCGCCCGGCAAATCCCCGGTGGATTGGAGCCGGATCGTCTTCAAGGCGATCACCATAAAGGGCGTCTACGGTCGTGAGATTTTCGAGACCTGGTACAAGATGATCGCCATGCTGGAAAACGGGCTGAATGTGCGCCGGGTGATCACGCACCGGTTTGGCGTGGATCAGTTTGAAGCAGGGTTCGCCGCCATGCGGTCGGGCCTGTCGGGCAAGGTGGTGCTGGACTGGGGCTAAGGCAGCGGCTGACCGGCGGCGCGCACCACTTCGGCAATCTGCTGCAGGCGGGGGGCCAGAGGGCTGGTCTTGCGCCAGACCATGCCGATGGTGCGCTTTGGTTGCGGATCGCGGAACGCGGTCACTGCGACCGGGGCCGAGCGGGTTTCCACCGCCACCGCCATATCGGGGATCAGCGTCACGCCGATACCCGCGCCCACCATCTGCACCAGGGTGGACAGGGACGAGCCGTCCATCATCTCGCGCGGGCGGGACGGGCGCAGGTTGCAAAAGGACAGCGCCTGATCGCGAAAGCAATGGCCCTCTTCCAACAGCAACAGCCGCATTTCACGCAGCGTTTCGCGCGATGGCACCGGCCGGTCGGCATCCGACAGCGGCCGCACCAGCACGAAACTCTCGTCAAACAGCGCCACCTCGGTCAAGGCAGGCTCGGACACCGGTAGCGCAAGGATGGCGCAGTCCAGCCCGCCTTCGGCCAGTTCTCGCAGCAGATGCGGCGTCAGGGTTTCGCGCAAGCTCAGCTCCAGCGCGGGGAAATCAGCCGCCAGCCGTCCGATCAAAGCGGGTAGAAGATAGGGTGCGATGGTGGGGATGATGCCGATCCGCAACCGCCCGGTCAGCCCGGATTGTGCCACCCGCGCCAGGTCGGTCAGCTCTTCCACCTGCGCCAGAATGGTGCGCGCGCGGGCCAGCACGTCGGCACCAAAGCCCGTCAGCCGCAGGCGGCGGGCCTGGCGTTCGAAAAGCGCGGTGCCCAGACTGGCCTCCATCTCGCGGATCTGCATCGACAGTGCGGGTTGTGAGATGCTGCAGGCCTCGGCCGCGCGGCCAAAATGGCTGTGACGGGCCAGCGCCTCAAAATAGCGCAGCTGTTTCAGGGTCAGGTTTTTCATAAGGACAACTTATCGCTGGTATCAGAAAATGCAACTTAAACCAATGGATCTGATCTGTTAGAACCATTCCAGACAACTGGCAGATTCGCCCCCGACAGCCCGAAGGGCGGGGGCCAATTGCCCTACTCGACAGGGGAGAGCGACATGGACGGAAATGACAAAGCGGCAGGCAAATGCCCGGTGCTGCACGGGATGAACCCGACCACCACGATGCGCGCGCGGTCCAACCGCGACTGGTGGCCGAATGCGCTGAACCTGCGCATTTTGCACCAGCACTCGGCCAACGGGAACCCGATGGATCCGGGCTTTGACTATGCCCGCGCCTTCAAGGGGCTGGATCTGAAGGCGGTAAAAGCCGATCTGACCGCGCTGATGACCGACAGTCAGCCTTGGTGGCCGGCGGATTATGGCCATTACGGGCCGCTGTTCGTGCGGATGGCCTGGCACTCGGCCGGAACCTACCGCACCGCCGATGGCCGGGGCGGCGGGCGCACCGGCACCCAACGCTTTGCGCCGCTGTCAGGCTGGCCTGACAACGTCAACCTGGACAAGGCGCGCCGCCTGTTGTGGCCGATCAAGCAGAAATACGGCAATGCGTTGTCCTGGTCGGACCTGTTCATCCTGACCGGCAACGTGGCGCTGGAATCGATGGGCTGCCAGACCGCCGGGTTTGCCGGTGGCCGCCCCGACGTCTATGAGCCCGAAGAAGACATTTATTGGGGTGCCGAGGATACCTGGCTGGGCGACGCCCGCTATTCGGGCGAGCGGCTGTTGGAAACTCCGCTGGCCGCCGTGCAGATGGGCCTGATCTACGTCAACCCCGAAGGCCCGAACGGCAACCCCGATCCGGTCGCCTCGGGTCGTGACGTGCGTGAGACCTTTGCCCGCATGGCGATGAATGATGAAGAGACCGTGGCGCTGATCGCGGGCGGTCATACCTTTGGCAAATGCCACGGCGCGGACAGTGCGACGCATGTCGGTGCCGATCCCGAAGGCTCGCCGATGCACCAGATGGGTCTGGGCTGGGCCAGCACGTTTGGCGCGGGCCATGGTGTTCACACCATCTCATCGGGTATCGAGGGCGCGTGGAAGCCCAATCCCACCAAATGGGATATGGGCTATTTCAAGGTGCTGTTCAAATATGACTGGGAGCTGGTGAAATCGCCTGCAGGCGCGCATCAATGGCTGGCCAAGGATGTGGACGACGAGGATATGGTGGTTGACGCCCATGACCCGTCCAGAAAGCATCGCCCGATGATGACCACGGCGGACATGTCGCTGAAACTTGACCCGATCTACGGGCCAATCTCGCGCCGGTTCCATGCCGACCCGGAATTGTTCCACAAAGTCTTTACGGACGCCTGGTTCAAGCTGACGCACCGCGACATGGGGCCGAAATCGCTGTATCTGGGGCCCGAGGTGCCGGCGGGCGATCTGATCTGGCAAGATCCGATTCCGGCCGTCGATCACCCGTTGGTGGGCGCTGCCGAGATCGCCGATCTGAAGGCCAAGATCACCGCCAGCGGCCTGCCCGTCGCCGATCTGGCCTTTGTGGCCTGGGCTTCGGCCTCAACCTTCCGCGGATCCGACATGCGGGGCGGGGCCAATGGCGCGCGCATCCGTCTGGCCCCGCAGAAGGACTGGGAGGTGAATGAGCCTGCCCGTCTGGCCCGCGTGCTGAAAGCGCTAGAGGGTGTGCAGGCGGCGTCGGCCGCAAAGATCTCGATCGCCGATCTGATCGTGCTGGGCGGCGTTGTGGCGGTTGAGGCGGCGGCCAAGGCTGCGGGTCAACCGGTGACCGTGCCCTTTACCCCCGGCCGCACCGATGCCAGCCAAGAGCAGACCGACATTGCCGTCTTCAACGAGATGGAGCCGCATGCCGATGGCTTCCGCAACTTTGGAAAGCCCGCCTATGCGGTGTCGACCGAAGAGATGCTGGTCGATCGTGCCCAGCTTTTGGGCCTGTCGGCCCCGGAAATGACCGTGCTGGTTGGTGGATTGCGGGCGATGGGCGTCACGCACGGCGGCGGCGCGCATGGCGTGTTCACCGCCACGCCGGGCGCGTTGACGACGGATTTCTTCGTCAATCTTCTGGATATGCGCACCGTCTGGGCACCGCTCAGCACAGATGAGGTGTTGTTTGAGGGCAAGGACCGCGTCTCGGGGGCCAAGAAATGGACCGGCACCCGCGTCGATCTGGTGTTTGGTGCCAACACCCAGCTGCGCGCGCTGGCCGAGGTCTATGCCCAAAACGATGCCAAGGCCAAGTTCGTGGCTGACTTCGTTGCCGCCTGGACCAAGGTGATGATGGCCGATCGGTTCGATCTGCTCTGATCGCGCCCATAGACCGACTGCAGCGCCCCTGGGAAACCGGGGGCGCTGGTGTTTTTGGCGGGCAGCGCCTAGGCGGGCTGATCCCGCCAGCCGGTCAGCCCGTCCAGCACGGCCACGGCCAGCGCCGCTGCCAAAGCACCGGTCAAGGTCAGCACGATTCTGGTGAAGACCGCATAGCCCGCATCCTGCGTCGACAACGCCCCGGCGATCAGCGCCAGCGCAACCGAGAAAGCATATTGGTAAACCATGCTGGGGTGCCGCCCGGACAGCATCTTGTGGCCCAGCCACAGCCCGATCAGAAAGATCAGCCCCAGCACCACCGGCAGATGCGGCGACAGGGTGTAGATTGCCAACATTCCCAGCGCCAGACCGCTGCCGATGACCGTGGCGCGAATGCGCTGCATTGCCTCAGAGAACACCGCATGGCGGGTGGGAAACACCAGCACCATCGCCGCAATGATCGCCATCATCATGTCGGATGGCTGCATCACCGCATATAGCCAAAAGCTGAATACCAACAGCACCGTCGCCCGGATCATCGCCCCCATCGTGACGTTGCCGTCACTGGGTGTGGGCTGATCGACATGCTGTTCGGTGGTGCGAGGCGGCAGCAGCAGATAGACCAGCGGCCCGATCACCAGCGCCACCAATGACGCCTGCACAAAGCCGTCGCGCAGGGTTTCAACCGTGGCGCTGCCGTTCATTCCCATGATCGACATCAGGACGGCCATGATCACGATCAGCATGCCCGCCTGCGCACCGGTCTGCAGGATCATCCGGTAGCCGGCGAAATAGGCCAGCCACATCGCGCCGACATAGACCAAGGGCATCGGGCGCAGCGTCTCGACAAACCAGGTCAGCACGAATGCCATCGCCATCATCGCCAGCGGCCCGGCAATCGCCTTGACCGGGTTGAACGCCTTGCGCTGTGCTGCGATCAGGCCCAAGGGCAGAGCGGCGACGATTGGCGGCAAGGCCGGGTTCAACAACGCAATCGCCACATAGCCCAGCGTGCCGATCGCCGCCAGCCGCACCGCATAGAGCGGGTCTTCGATCAGATCAGGGCGCGGGGTTACATACATTGGCCCGGGCCTCAGTACAGATAACTGGCCCAGGACCGCAGCCGCTGCAGGCCGCGCGCGCCATAGGCAATCGGGTTTCCGGTGCCGTGGGTAAAGACCACGGCATCCACCTTGCTGCCGACCCGCACCTGCCGCGGCCAGGCGTCCATGCCGCCGATCAACTCTACCCGCACCGGGATCTGTCGCGCCGGTTCAAACCAGCGGTTCGACGGCTGGTTGACCACCAGCCCGCCCTGCACGTTGCGCCCCGGATTGATTCCCCAAGCCACGCTTTGCACCCTTCCATCAAAAATTGCGCCGGGGGCCGCATCGAACAGCAGGTGCACGGGATTGCCAGCCTGCACATCATGCAACTGGTTTTCGCGCAGATCGACGGTGATCCAGGCGGCACTGGCATCAATGAAGGTCAGCGCCGGGTTGCCCGCGCTGATGAATTGCCCCTCGGACAGCGTGACATTGGTGACCACGCCGTAATGCGGTGCCATGACGGTGGTTGAAGCCAGATCATACTGCGCCCGCTCCAACTGCGCCTGAGCGGCCAGAATCGCGGGGTTGTTCTCGCCCTTTGGTCCCAGTTGCACCCGGGCGGCCTCCAGGTTGGCCTCGGCGGTTTGCAATCGTGCCTCGGCGTCGGTCACCTTTCCGCGCGCAGTATCGCCCTGTGCTGTGTTCGCCACGCCACGTTCGACCAGCCGAAAGGTGCGGTCGGCATCGGCCTGAACGGTATCCAGGGCACTGCGCGCCTGCGTCACCGCCGCCTGTGCCGCGACCAGAGAGGCGCTGGAAGCATTGATGCCCTGCACGGTTGAGGCCAGATTGGCCTCAGCCTGTTGCAGCGCCAGTTGAAACGGACGCGAATCCAGTGAAAACAGCGGATCGCCCGCCTGCACCACTGCATCATCGTCAACAAACACCTGCGTCACCTCGCCCGAGACGCGGGGCGCGATCTGCACCACATGGGCCGAGACGATCCCGCGCGACGACATCGGCGCCATCCGGTCAAACAGCGCATATAGCCCCATCAGCACGACCAGCAGGGCAACCACGCCAATGGCGATAGGCTTTGCCGGGCTGCGCGGCGGCCCGTCGGGCAGCGGAGCGGGCTCTGGTGCAGGGTCCGGGGTGGAGGACGGCAACGCCGCATCCGCAATGTCCTCGGGGCCAGCGTCGGTTTCGGGGGTGTTGGTCATCAGGGGCCTCTGGTGCTGCGAAAGCCGACAAATCTGGGTAAGATGCCCAGTGAGTTAGCGCAAAACCATCAGCAAAACCATGCCAAAACCAGCCATGCCCAAGGCGCTCGGCAGAACGTTACCTGCTTTGTCGCAAAGTGTTCTGCCCTGTCTTGATTAAGGGCGGCGGACGTGGTTCGAAATGCAGCGGGTCAACCTTCTCGCCGGGCTGTAAGCCTGTTTGGCCGGATCGCCGCCGCTTTGCCCCGCTGGCTCGGGGCGTTTTTCGCCGTCGTGGCCCGTGACGCTCTCAAGCTGCAGAAAGGATACCCGGATGAACAAGATTTTTGCAACGGCATTTGCCGCCACCATTTGCATGACAGGCACCGCCATGGCTGATCAGCCGCTGTCCGGAGCGGAATCGAACCCCGTCAAGATGGGCTGGATGCAGGGCTTTCCACCACCTGCAGACAAGATCATCCGCTTTACCGATCCGGATTATTTCAGCTTTCCCCAGCTGCGCTGGACGGTCTGCCACTTTCGTGAATTGATGCCCACGGTCGGCGTTGCCACCGGCACGATCGGCCCGCGTGCGTTGCCGCAGGCACCGAACCCCGCTTTAGATGCGGTGACGTTCACCCCCTTGGGCGCGACCGAGCCGATGACCTGGGCGCAGGCGTTTGACGCCAATTATACCGACGGCATCATTGTTCTGCACCATGGCCGCGTGGTCTATGAGCGCTATGATGGCTGTCTGGAGGCGGGCACCCTGCATGGTGCGATGTCGGTCACCAAATCGCTGACCGGGCTGTTGGGTCAGATGCTGGTGACCGAGGGGGCCTTGGATGAAACGGCCCTTGTCGGTGATCTGATCCCCGAGTTGAAATCCAGCGCCTTTGGCGATGCCACCGTGCGGCAGGTGATGGATATGACCACCGCGCTGGATTATTCCGAAGATTACGCCGACCCGAACGCGCAGGTCTGGGTCTATGCCGAAGCTGGCAGCCCGCTGCCGAAACCCGAAGGTTATACCGGCCCGCGCAGCTATTTCGACTATCTGCAAACCGTTGAAAAGGCGGGCAGCCATGGCGATGCCTTTGGCTACAAGACCATCAATTCTGACGCGCTGGGCTGGCTGATCGCGCGGGCCACCGGGAAATCCGTGGCCGCTTTGTTAGAGGACCGGATCTGGAGCCGCATCGGCGCTGAGCGTGAGGCGTTCTACACCGTCGATTCCACCGGAACCCCGTTCTCGGGTGGCGGCTTCAACGCCACTTTGCGCGACATGGCGCGGCTGGGGCAGGTGATGCTGGACGAAGGCCAACTGGACGGCGAACAGATCATCCCGCAGGCAGCCATCGACGCCATCCGCCACGGTGGCAATTCTGAGACTTTTGCCAAGGCTGGCTATGACCTCTTGCCCGGCTGGACCTATGGCAGCATGTGGTGGATCTCAAACGACGATCACGGCGCCTATGCCGCGCGCGGCGTGCATGGCCAGACCATCTGGATCGACCCCGCCGCCGATATGGTGATCGTGCGTTTTGCGTCAAACCCTGTTGCTGCCAATGCGGCGTCTGACTCAACCTCTTTGCCCGCCTACCGGGCTATGGCCGATCATCTGATGGCCAATGACGACATGCCGCTGGTCGGTCGCGACTGGCAGATTGAGGATATCGCCGGGGCAGGAGTGATCGACGACAGCCATGCCAGCTTACGCTTCATGGTCGATGGCAGGGTGTCGGGCAGTGCCACCTGCAACCAGATCATCGGCAGCTATCAAACCACCGGCGCGGATCTGAAATTTTCGCCTTTGGGCAGCACGATGATGGCCTGTCCCGAGGCGTTGATGGCGCAGGAACGCGCGCTTCTGGATCTGCTGCCATTGGTGACCAGCTATCAGATCGACCAGACCGGGGCCTTGATGCTGATGGGGCCGGATGGGGTGGTCGTGACCGCGCGCCGCCCATAAGGATTTGGTGATGTCAGGTTCGGAGGCCGGTTCTGGCCTCTGAACGCCGTTTGGTCAGGCTGAGACCGCCTCTTGCGCCACGCTGGCCAGACACCAGTCCACCACAGCTGCCGCGTCGCTGGGCAGAGCCTGCGCCATATCGTCGGCAAAGGCCAGAAACTCGGGCAGGTTCAGCCCGTTCACGCCCACCAGAACAGGCAGGCCACGCTCCAGCGCTTCGGCAATCACCGGGACCAAGCCACGGCCCTCGGCCTCACGCTTGCCGAATTTGTTCACGATCAGGCATTCGGCCGCGTCCAGCCGCTGTTGAACGGCCAGCACGGTCTGCTCCAGCACGCCTGAATCCAGAATGCAGCCACGCGCATGGGCCCCGCGATCCTCGCTGATGCGGACCACCGGGCCGTCTGGCAGAATGCGCAGGTCCATGTCGCATTTCGCGCGGTCGGGGCGGGAAATGTTGGTCTGCACGGTGCCCGCCAGCCGCAGGCCTGCATCTTCCAAAAGACCCGTCACGGCGGCGACCAGACGGTCGGTCTCACCCCGGCCTGTGATGCTGACATAGCCCAGTTTCATCGCGCGGCGTCCTTTGTCGGATGGCCCCGAAGGGCCCGTTGCGGGCAGAATAGCAAAAAGCGGCGGCCCCGCAATCGGGCCGCCGCAGTCTGTCTTTTACTTGGCCGAGTCAGAGGCATTGGCCATCAGGAAGTCCATGACCAGCGCCGCTTCGTCATCGTCCAGACCGGCACGGGGGAACATCGAGGGCGTGATCGCCTTCCACTGCAACTGGGTAAAGGCGCCCACATCGCGAGGCCCGTGGCAGACGGTGCAGCGCTCATAGAACATCTGCTCGCCCGGCCCCATCTCGGCATAAAGCGCCTCGACCAATTCATCCAGACGGCCCAGATCCAGATCGTCATCGTCGATCGCGGCGATCTCCATGCCCTCGATGATCGGGGGCTTTTCATAGGCCATGTTCGGGCCGTCGGGGTCTTCGCATTTGCGGATGCTTGCCAGACAGGTATTCGCCGTCGTCGCCTGACTGAGGCCAGAGGATTTCTGCGTCGAGGTCAGAAAGTTCACCAGACCCGAGTTGCAGCGCCCCTTGCTGTCCAGGCTGGGCCAGCAGCCTTCATAGATCGACAGCACGCCCGGCATGATGTCATCCGACACCACTGCGCCGGCAATGACGGTGCCGCGGTCATTGTAGATCTCAACCAGATCGCCGTCGGCAATGCCGCGCGCTGCGGCGTCTTCTGCGTTGATCCGCACCGGCTCACGCCCCTGCACCTTGTAAAGACTGCGCAGCTTTTCGGACTGGTCCATCTGGCTGTGCAAGCGATACCACGGGTGCGGGCTGACGACGTGCATCTGGCCTTCCTTGGCGTTGCCCAGATATTCGGCGGGCTCCAGCCACATCGGCATGCCGGGGCAATCGTCCAGCTTCATCTCGGCGATGGTGTCGCAGAACATCTCGATCTTGCCTGACCGGGTGTGCAGGTGGTTGGCGACGGGGTCGGTGAAAAAATCACCATGCCGAACCCAAGCGCTGGCCTCTTTCGGGGCCTTTTGCCAAGCATAGCCTTTTTCCCAGAAGTCTTCAAAGCTGGTTTCCGCAGCCGCGCCGGTCATGGCATAGGCTTTTTTCATGATGTCGATATATTCGGGATACTGCTGATCCTCGATATAGGGCGACTGCTTGTAGAACAGATCGGCCAGCCCGGCGAAAATGTCGAAGTCGCTGCGGCTTTCGCCCAAAGGTTCGATCATCTTCTTCATCGCGTAGATGCGGTCGTTGGAATAGGTGCCGCCCACCGACATGTCGTCACGCTCCAACGGAGACGATGCAGGCAGAACGATATCGGCCCAGCGGGTCGCAGCCGTCCACCACACGTCCTGGCTGACGATGGTTTTCACCTTTACCAACGCCTTGATCAGCCGGTTGGTGTCCTGCTGGTGCGACATGAAGTTGTTGCCGGCGTTGTAGATCATGTGAACGTCGGGGTATTTGCGGATGTTGCCGTTATAGACCACCTCGGCGCCGGGGTTTTCCAGCGCCTCGGTCACGCGCGAAGCCGGCACGATGTATTCGGTGACAAAGTTCTTGCCCTGGCTCA
>JBATPI010000209.1:0-24594 GCA_049291415.1 Paracoccaceae bacterium
GCCCGGCGCGGCCGCGTGGTCAGCGACCGCACGCAAACCCGCTGATCGCGGCCTTTGCCCCCTTGCTGGAAATCGCGCCAGAGTTGGAGCGCGCCGCCCCGCCGGGCCAGCCGGACGTGTTGCGCCAACGCCTGAATGGCAGCCTGATCGACGCCCGCGATGCCGCCGTAGCGCTGGGGCAACCGCTAACCCGTGCCAATCAGGCGGCTTGGTTTGTGGCGGCCTTGGTCGATGATATCGCACTGAACACACCCTGGGGCGGGCATAGTGACTGGCCGCGTCAGCCGCTGGTCACCGCCCTTTCGGGCGAAGTCGATGCCGGTACCCGGTTTTTCAAACATCTGGAAGAGTTGGTCGCCCACCCCAGCCGTGACCCCGACCTCTTGGAACTGGCCTACACCTGCCTTGGCCTTGGCTTTCGCGGCCAATACCGCCCGCAAGGCCCGACCGGAGAGGCGACGATCACCGCCCTGCGCGGCCAGATCGCGCGGCTTTTGCGCAACGTAGACACGCTGGCAGCCCCTCTGTCGCCGCATGCCGACGGGGTCAAGGTGCCAGATGAGCCGCGCCGCTTTGCGGTGCCACTCTGGACGGTCTGGTTGGTGGCACTGGCGCTGACCGCTGGCATCTACACGCTTTTGTCGCTGCAACTGGGCGACAAGGCAGAGCAGTTATTCGTCTCAGCCGCCGCCTTGCCACCGGCCGAGCGGGCAGGCGTCTTTCGTCCGATCCGCGACACTGCGGCCCTTGCCAAACCGGTCACGCCGGTTGAGCCGCTGATCTTTGAGCTTTTGCCGCTGTTTCAGGCGGCTGCCCCAGCCGATACCGCTGCCGCCCTGACCGGGCGCGAGGATGTGTCGCTGGCCGTGCTGGTGGTGCAGGGCACGGCACCTGAGCTGTTTCGCAGCGCCAAGGCAGATGTGAACCCCGAATACGCGCCGCTGATTGCCGCTATTTCCAAGGTGATTGGCGAGAACGCCGAGATCACCGGCCGCGTCACCGTGATCGGCCATACCGATTCAGTTCCGGTGCAATCTTCGAACCCGTTCCAGTCAAATCAGGGTCTGAGTGAGGCCCGCGCCGCCAGCATTGCAAAGCTGCTGATTGCCGATGGGGTGCCCGCAGAAAACGTCACCTCCGAAGGGCGCGCCGATACCGAACCGGTGGGCGACAATACCACCAAGGCAGGTCGGGCGCAGAACCGGCGAATCGAGATCAAGATCGAAAAGAGGCTTTGACGCAATGTTCCGGCTGATCAAATCCATCCTTCGTTTCCTAATCTCGCGCAGGCTGTGGACGTTCATAGGCGTTGTCCTCTTGTGCGCGCTGATCTGGCAGTTCGGCGCGCTGCTGGCTTTCGGCGACCTGCACCCGCTGGACGCCGAATTGAACCGACTGATCGCAATTGGCGTGGTCATCATCCTGTGGCTGTTCTCAATCCTGATCCGGCAGTTGCGGGCCGCGCGCAAGAACCGGATGTTCGTGACCGAATTGGCCGCCCCGCCGCCGCAGGCTGTGGCCAGGCCCGGCGAGGCTAACCTGGCCGCGATCAACACAAAGTTCCAGGACATCCTGGGCCAGATGAAGAAATCAAAGCTGGGCGCGAAGAAATTCCTGCGCGAGATGCCTTGGTATGTGATCATCGGCCCGCCCGGCACCGGCAAGACCACGGCCCTGAAGCAATCGGGACTGCATTTCCCGATTGATTTGTCGGATGACATCAAGGGCGTTGGCGGCACCCGTAACTGCGACTGGTTCTTTACCGATACCGCCGTGCTGGTGGACACCGCCGGGCGCTATGTCGAGCAGGCCAGCGACCCCGAGATTGATGCTGCCGAATGGGGCGGGTTCCTGGCGATGCTGAAAAAGCACCGCGGCAAGCGAGCCTTGAACGGGGTGATCGTCACCCTGTCGCTGCAGGAACTGCTGGGCGACGAAGGTGCCTTGAGGGCGCATGGCAAGACCATCCGCAAGCGTCTGGCAGAGTTGCGTGAGCGGCTGGAGATTCAGCTGCCGGTCTATCTGATGATCACCAAGGCCGATCTGGTGCCGGGGTTTGAGCCCTACTTTGCCGATCTGACCAGCCGCGACCGCGAGCAGGTCTGGGGTGCCACGCTGCCCACCGATGCCCGCGCTGAGCCGAACGCCATCGCCCGCGAATTGCGCGGTCTCCTTAGCCGGTTGGAGACCCGGCTGTCGGCGCGGCTGTCCGAAGATGCAGCCCTGCCGTGGCGGGCCGAAGTATTCCGCTTTCCCGCCCAGATGGAGCGGGTGGAAGCGCCATTGAAAACCCTTGTGGAAACTGTCTTTGGCGAAAGCCGCTATGAGGATGCGCCCTGGCTGCGAGGGTTCTATTTCACCTCTGCCGCACAAGAGGGCAGCCCGATTGACCGGATGTTGGGCGAGATGGCGGCCTCTTACGGCTTGCGCGCCGAGCCGCCGCCGCGCCGCATGGCCGCCGAAAACCGCAGCTATTTCCTGCATGACATGCTGGCGGGCGTGATTTTCCCCGAGGCGGGGCTGGGCCAGTTCGACCGCGCCGCTGAGGAACGCAGGGTCTGGATCTGGCGGGGCTCGGTCGCTGCGGCGGCCCTGGTCTGCACGCTGGCTGGGCTGATGTTTCTCTATTCCTTCCTCAACCAGTCCGGCACCATTGCCGATCAGGCACGGCTGACGGCGGATCTGTCGCAGCGGCTGGCCAATATCGCGGCGCGTCAGGCGCCGACTGACCCCTTGGATCTGGACATCGCTCTGGATGCGATGACCGAGATCGAGACCGCGCGCAGCCCCGTGACGGCCAGCATCCTGACCTTGGCCGGACCTTCGGCCAGAACCGATCTGAACCGTGCCCAGAAGATCGCCTATGACCACGGGCTGAAAACCATCCTTGAGCCGCGCATGGTCGCGCTGCTGGAGGCGACGATGTGGCGCGAAATCCGAAACCCCGAGTTTCTGTTGGGTGCGCTGAAATCCTATCACATGTTGACCGGCAAGGCGCCCTATGATCGCGATTTCCTGACCTTCTGGTGGACCGAAAAGCTGCCCGAAAGCGCGCCGATCCCGCCCTTTCCAACCGAAGCAGCACTTGCCCATCAACTGGCCGCCATCGAGCGCGCGGCAGGGGATGAGGCCGCTGACCGTATCGCACCTGATGACCTGCTGGTCAGCAAGGCGTTAGAGGCGATCTGCACGGTGCCCCTGTCGGTGCGGGCCTATAACACGTTGATGGAGGATGCCACGGTCACCGCCTTGCCAGACTGGATTCCGGCCGAAACGGCCGGTCCGAACGCCATCAAGGTGCTGACCCGGCTGTCGGGCAAGACGCTGCGCATCGGCCTGCCAGGTGCCTTTACCTATGCCGGTTTCCATAGCGTGATCCTGCCGCTGATCCCCGAAGTTGCCGCTCAGGCGGCACTGGATCGGGCGGTCTTTGCGGGGGGCTGTGCGGAAAGCAGTGAAACGTCCGTGGCAACGTTGGAAGTGGATATCCTGAAGCTATACTCAGATGATTTCATTGCCCAATGGGACGGCTTTCTACGCGACGTTCGGCTGGCACCGATCACCGATCTGGCGGTGGCTACGGCCAATCTGAAGGATCTTGCCAGCGCTGACAGCACCTTGAAGCGGTTGCTGCGCGCAGTGGTCACCGAGACCGATCTTTCCGCCGTGCCGCCCGAACCCGAAGGGGGCGCGGACGCTACCGATGGTATCGTTAAGGCGGCAACGAAAAAGCTGGGCAAACTGGGCGGGCTGTTGTCCAAAGGGGCCAAGGCTGCGGATAAGATCGGGATTGGGGGCGATCAGGCCGCCGGCCCGCCCGCAGATCCGCCGGGCACCGTGGTGGCGGCGCATTTCGCACCCCTGAAGGCGACCATTACCGAGGTCGACGGTAACCCGCCACTGATCACCGATGCGGAGACCGCGCTGGGTGCGCTGGCGAATGAGTTGCAGACCGTCGCCGCCAGCCCGGACCCCGAGGCGGCTTTGCTGGCGCGCGGCGGCCTGCCGCAACTGACCGGGCAGTTGGCCAACGTGGCCGTTGGGCTGCCCGATCCGGTGGACGACTGGCTGACCGGGCTGGCCGGGGACACCATCAGCGTCACGCGTGAAGCGGTGGTGGCGCAACTGAACGCGCGCTGGAAAGCCGATGTGCTGCCCTTTTGCACCAGCGCCACCGCCGGGCGCTATCCGTTTGAAGCCGGGTCAGCGATTGACGTGAACACCGCCGACTTTCAGCGCCTTTTCGGCCCCGGTGGGCTGATCGACACCTTCACCAACACCCACCTGATCCAGTATGTTGACACCACGGTGCGGCCTTGGGTCTGGCGGGCGGATTTCGGGCTGCCATCGGCCTCCTTGCAACCCTTTGAACAGGCACACAGCATCCGCGACGGTCTTTTCCCCGGTGGGGCGGGGCCGATCATGGCCTTTACGTTGGAACCAAAGGATCTGTCGGCCAACGCCAGCCGAGTCACCCTGAACGTGGACGGACAGACGCTGGTCTATTTCAACTCGGCCACCCGACCGCAAGCCATGACCTGGCCGGGCAAGGATGGCACCAACCTGATCTCGCTGGCTTTCACGCCGGTGGATGGCACGGGCGAAATCATGGCCTCGGAATCCGGGTCCTGGGCCTGGCTGCGGCTGATCCGCAAGGGCAACCTTTCCAAAACCAGCCTGCCGGAACTGTTCAACCTGAAACTGTCCGCCGGCGGCCATTCCGCCACGTTTGAGCTGCGCGCCGCATCGGTCGAGAACCCGTTTGATCTGAGCATGTTCGGCAATTTCCGTTGCCCGAAGGGGTTTTGATGCCTGACCCGGCGGGCGTGCTAACCGGTTTTCACGGCAAACTGCCTGCATCTGGTGATTTTGTGACCCGCGGGCTGCCGACAGGGCTTGCCGCGTTCTGGGACGTCTGGGCGGCGCGGCATCTGGCGCGACGGACCGGCTGGCCCGAGGGCGGCTTACGGCTGCGTCTGGTGTCAGGCGGGCGAGTGGCGGCGGGTGTAGTGGTGCCCGGAGCGGATCGGGTGGGCCGGCGTTTTCCGCTGGCGGGGTTTGTGATCGCCGCCGTGCTACCCGCGCCCGAAGGGTTGAACGATTGGGCAGATGCGGCCGCGGCGCTGTTGGTGATGGCGGGACAGGGTGGAATGGGCCCGGACGCGCTGTTGGATCAGCTTGAGGCGCTGTCCCCCCCAACCGGTGGCGGTCTGGGCACCCCTATGCAGCTTTGGCGGGACGGGCGCGCGCCGCAACCTTGCGACCCCGTCGATCCCGGCGACGTTTTGACCGCGCTCTTCAGTTGTTCAGGATCTTTGAGCCCTTGACCACCACATCGCCCGAGGCCTTGACGTTGATCTTACCCGAGCCCTTGATCGTTATGTTCTTGCCCTCGATCGTGATGGTGCCGTCCTTTTTCATTGAAATGCTGGCCGAGCCGGTCTTCAACACAATGGCGTCGGCAGCCTCAATGCTGATGGTTTTGCCAGAGGTCAGGCTCAGATTATCGCCAATCTGATGCGTCGACGTTTTGGCGACCGAGGTCGCCTGTGCGCCACCCACGTCAGTGGCTTGATCCTTGGCCACTGTCACCGACATGCCGCCACCGATGGCCATCGACTGATCCGACGCAATGCTGACGGATTGCGATCCGCCGACCGTCCAGCCGTCATCACTGCCGATGATGTGGGTTTGATCGCTGCCCACGATCACAGCGCGGGTGCCGCCGATGGTGTTGACCTGCTCTGCCCCGACTGTGCGGATCTCTGCCGCCCCCACAGTGTCGGTGCGCATGGCGCCAACGCTCACAATCTGGGCGATGGCGACGGTCTGGCTGTGGTTTGCGCCGATAGCTTCGTCCGAGTTTGACACGACCGTGATCGTTTCATTGGCACCCACGGTCAGAGTGCGGTTCGAGCCGACCACTTCGTCGTCATTCACCCCGATCTGGACCGATCGGTTGTTGCCAACCGAAACGGCCTTGTCGTTGGCAACACTTTCGGTGCGATTATGGCCGATGGACTGGGTGCCGTCATGGCCCACGTCTTCGACCCAATCATGGCCGATGGTGCGGGTCTCATCGTTCTTGACCAGTTCGGTATGGTCTTTCTCCGCCTGAAAATAGACCTCTTCCGACCCGGCCTTGTCTTCAAACCGGATCTCGTTGAACCCGCCCGAGGATGGCGTGGACCAGCTTTTCCAACCCGATTGGCTGGCATTGCCGGGCAGGGCGTAAGGCACGGTATTCTGGCCGTTATAGACCCGCCCGGTGATGATGGGCTGATCGGGGTCGCCTTCCAGAAAGTCGACGATCACCTCATGCCCGATGCGCGGAATCTGGATGAAGCCCCAGCCCGCCCCGGCCCAGGCGGCCGAGACGCGGACAAAGCACGATGAATTTTCATCGCTGCCATCCAGGCGGTCCCAGTGGAAATGCACCTTCACGCGCGAATATTCGTCACAGAAGATTTCCGCCCCCGCAGGGCCCACCACGACCGCCGTCTGCGGCCCGGCCATGCGCGGCTTAGGCGTGGTGCGGGCGGGGCGAAAGGGCCGCGAGGCGGGCGACAGATGCAGACTGACCTCATAGCCCGAGCCATCACTCGATTGGCCCGCGCGCAGTTCCTCGTCCCACATCACGTATGCGGCGCGAATGACCAGATAGGCAATATTCTCAGCCTCACGCGGGAACAGTTCCAGCGTAAAGCTGTGGCCCGACCACAACTGCCGTGCCGTGCCCTTGGCGGTGACGCGGTGCTGATCGGCCTGCAATTCGTGCAACCGCCGTTCGGTGATCTTCTGCCCCGGATCTAACTCGATATAGCGGCCGGGGTAATGGTAGACCTCGGATTTGTCCTGGGCATGGCCCACGGGTGCTGTGGACAGCGCGGTCAGATCGAAGGACGGTTTGACAAAATCATAATCCGTTGCGGTGAATTTCCCGCTGCGGACCTGCGCCTTTGGCACCCACCCCGTGATGAAATCACCGTCGCGGAAACTGACGCGGCTGTCAGGCTCATAAGGCACCTTTTCGCTGCCTTCGGCGGGTTGCAGCGCCTCGTTTGAATCGCAGATCATCAGTGTATGGCCGTCTTCGGCATGGGCAAAATAGTAGAAGATGCCGTCATCCTCCAGCAACCGCTGGACAAAGTTCAGATCGCTTTCGCCGTATTGCACGCAATACTCGCGCTTGTCGTATTTGCCGCGCAGGGACAGCTTATACTTTGCCTCGGGGTAGGCTTTGAACACCTCTTCCACGATGTCGGGGGTGCTTTTGCCCTGAAAGATGCGGTTGTCGCTGTCCAAGGACAGAAACCACAGCCAGGGCCGCAGGGTCATGCGGAAAAAGGCCAGATCGTCGCGGATCTCTTCCAGCGCGAAATCCGCCACCATGCCGTGAAAGTGGCGCGGAGAGTCACCTTTGACGGTGATCACCGCAGGGGTACCCAGCACCTTCAGCGGCTGCAGGTCCATGTCCTTGCTTGAGATCAGCAGGGAATAGGCGAAGGGCGATGATATCTGATCCTCGCCCTCCATCCGGGCAAAGAAGATTTCAGCCTCGATGGCGGGAATGGATATATTGATGTCACGGTCGGCTGTCACGGGGGCCATCCTTGATTGAACAGGTCAGTCGAAATGGTTGTCACGCAAAATGCTTGAGTCAAAGTATAGCGCCAATCGACGGGCTTGGCGCGTAGGAAATTCCATCACCGGACAGTCGCGGCTACAATACGGGCGGGCAGGCAAAGCCCTGCATCAGCTTGCGCAGGGCCAGCGGATTTTGCGGGCGATTGAACACTATTTCCAGAAACAGCCGCGACTGGTCGGCCCGCAGGTCCACCAAAAAGCGCGTGCCGCCGTCGCGGTCACGCAGCCGCAACGGGGCCAGTAGCCGCAAGAGGCCCCAATAGCCGGGCTGGGCCAGCCGCGCCTCGCCGGCACCTGCGGTGAAGGTCACCTCAATCCCGGCCTGCGGCTGGCTGCCGGGCCAGGCCAGGACCAGGCTGTCGGTTGTGGCCTCTACCGGGCCACCGGCACCGCCCAGGGTTACAAAGGCGCGGCCGCGTTCGGCCAATGCCGACAGAGTCAGGGTCAGTCCGGGCGGGGTGCCGGATTGACCAGCGGGGAACAGCCCCGCGCCGATCTGGGTGGCGCGCTGCAGGAAGATGGCGCTGTCGGGAGTCAGACCCTCAAACCGCGCCTCGGGTTTCCAGCGCCAGGGGGTGTCGGTCATGTCCAGCATCTGTGCGGCCCGCACCTTGATAAAGCGGTCAATCAGCCCGTCGGGAGCCAACAGCTGTGCCAGCCGGTCAGGGTCGGCGTCCGCCCCGTCGGCAAAGGGAAACCGGTTTGCGGTGGCGGCAAGGCAGGTCTCCAGCACCTGCGCCTGCCACAGCCTTGTCAGGTCGTTGGAAAGCAGGTCCGCATGGGCGGCGCCAGTCTGCGCCAGCGTATCCTCGACCAGTTGAACCACCACCTTGGGGGCCACGCCCAATGCCGCCACTGATGCCGCGCGGTCCTGCACGGACATCAACCGGCTCTGGCCCTTTTCGCCTTCGCGGTCCTGTGCGGCCAATGCCACGTTGAGGCCCGCGAAAAGGGTGGCGATTTCCTGCATTCGCCCGGCCTCGACATATTGGATCATCGGGCCGAAGACGGCGGCGACCTGCAGTTGTTGGGGGTGGCTGCGGCGGCGGTCGGTACCGCCCGCCTGCACCCAGACCTGGCGCAAAAGGCCCTCCAGCGGTGAAGCGCGCCGCGCCAATTCGCCCGAAATGCGGACCGAGGTGTCTGGCGTGACAAAGGCGCGCACCCGCAGGTCGGAAAGATAGTCTGACCAATGCGCCAGCGTGTCGTCCTGCAGCCGGTCCATCAACACGTCAGGGGTGTTGTTTTGAACCGGGGGTGTCGGCGAGAACAGGCGCGCCGCCTGATCACGCGCCGCCTTCACCGCCAGACCCGCGCCAAAATCACGGGCATGATCCCAACCGGATTGGGTGAACAGGCCCGGCATTGGCAGGTCCATCGCCAGCCCCGACTTGCGGGTAAGGATCACTGACAGGCCGGGCACTGCCGTATCGGGCCGCCAGCCCGGCAGCGCCGCCACCGCGGCCGAGCGGCGCATCTCCAGATAGGCGCGGTCGGGCTCGGCCGCCTCACTGGCGATGCTGCGGGCTTGGGCCAGCAGTTCCGCATCCGGCGGAGGGGGCGGCGCAGAAGGCGGGGCAAGTGCCGCAATATGCGCCGCCAGCCCGGCCAGGGTGGCATCAGCCCTGGTCCGGTCGTCCGCCCATCCCGCCAGCCAGTCAGGCTGCCAGTCGGTTTGGCCTGCCAGAACCGACCACGCGCGCAAGGTGTCATAGGCTGCGGCAGGCTCTCCCTCGGATGCCAGCGCGCGGTCGATTCCGGCGGCCAGCACTGCGGGCAGATGGCGCTGCAGCGCGGCCTGATAGATGGCATCGGCCTGCGTCGCCGCGTCATATCCGAAAAGCCCGGCGAACAGGTTCACCGGGGCCTTTTCGCGCGCGGATGCGGCGTTGCGCGTTTCAGCAGCCAGATCGTCCAGCCGCCGAGCAAGATCGGGGAAGGGGCCGTCGCGGTCCAGCCCGATGTCCAGCGCGCGGGCGGCAAAGACAGCGCCGAGGTCGCGGTGGAACCGGTATTCAACCAGCGCCGCCCAGCCCGCCACGACCAGAGCAAAGCAGATAGCCAACACCACCAGAATCCCGGTCCAACCGGTTGTGGCGGGCGATTGGTCAAAGGCGCGGCGGCGATTGTCCAGCCGCAGCAGGCAGTCAGCCACGAACACCACCGTCGCGGCATGATCTGGCAGCCCTTCGGCGCGTCGCAGGTATTCGTCCAGATCGGCGGATGAAACCTCACGCCCCTCGAATATCAGCCGCCGCGCTTCGGCCCCCCATTGCGTCACGTCAATTGCGCCGTTGTCGCGCGCCTTCTGGTCCAGGATCAGCGCCAGCGCCGCGCGGGCGGGCGGCACGGCGGCACCGGGGATGCCTGCCCGCTGCAGGCTGGTGGCAAAGCGGTCCAGCAGGGTTGCGGCATGGCGCATGAGGTCAGACTGGCGTTCGCCCGTGACCGAGGCCAGCCGGTCGGCATAGGCCAGAACCGGTTCGGCCAGCCGCGCGATCACGGGATCGGACCCTGCCGCCTGTGCCATCGGCTACAGCTTTCCTTCGGTCTGCCACTGGCGCAGGGTTTCCTCTCCCACCTCGAAATGCATCGAGTCTTCGCGGTTGTAGGCAGCCCCCCAGAACCAGCCTTCATCGTTGAAATATTCCGCCAGGATCAAGAGGCCGAACTGGGTGCCGCCATCGGCAAAGCCGTCCAGTTTGCCCTCCAACGTCAGGTCTATGGCCGTGGCCCAGGAGTGGTTCGAGATTGACGTGGTCGATCCACGGATGAACCGCACACATAGCGCACCCGCCGTGCCGACCTTGGCATAGATGTCGGGGTCAGTCTCTTTCAGACGGTTCATCACCCGCTCCAGACTGTCCAGCGCGGGTTTTAGCATCGTTACCGTGATCGGGCCGATGGTGCGCTTTTCCAACAGCTCTTTCAGATGCGGGTTGGTGACTGACCGGCAGTCAGTGTTATAGCTGTCGCGCGGCTGGCCCAGCAGCGACAGCATGGTCTTGTTGCGGGGCTGGGTGATGCCCTTGTTGAAGCGGGTTTTGGCCAGCTTCATCTGTTCGGTCAGGTCTTCGGTGGCGGGTTGGTTCTCAAAATCCTCATCGGGCAGCAGGGCGGCGGGGTCGGCCTGGGGCAATAGGGTCTCGTCGGTGGGCAATGCTACTGGCGAGCGATTGGCCAAGAGGCTGAGATCTTCACGCAGCCGGATCAGATCGGCGGCCTGGGCCTCGGCCCGGGTGCGGTCTTCCGCAACGGTGGCCTGCAACTGCTTAACACTTTCCTCCAACCGCTGCAGACGCAGGTCTGTGCCACCATCGGCCGTGTCGATCAGCGTTGTCACCACGGCAAAGGCAATGGCCGCCACGACTACGCCGATGGCCACGATGATCGGGCCGATCAGGGTGCCTTTTCCCATGCCCTATCCCGCCACCAGATCAACCACGATGACCGAGACGTTGTCGGGCGCGCCCTCGTCCAGCGCACGGCGCAGAAGGGCCTGACAGGTGGTTTCCGCTGTGCTGGGCTGCAAGAGAATCGACTCGATGTCCTGAGCGTAGACGCAGCGCGGCAATCCGTCCGAACACAAAAGCAGCCGGTCGCCTGTCAGCAGCGGCACCGCGGCGTGATCGACCTCAATCTCAGGGGCCGCGCCCACGGCACGGGTGATGATATGCGCCTCGGGGTGGCCTTCGGCCTCGGACAGGCCCAATTCGCCGCGATCAACCATGTCTTGCACCACGGTGTGGTCATGCGTCAGCATCCGCAGCCGCCGTCCGCGCAGCAGATAGCCCCGGCTGTCGCCCGCCCATGCCACATGCGCGATCCCGTGCGAGATGAAGAGGGCGACCACGGTGGCCCCCATGGTCCGCGCGCCCATTGCCGCGGCAGCGGCCCGGACGCGGGTATTTGCCCGCTCAATCGCGTCTTCCAGCGCTTCGGCGGGAAGGGCGTCATCGGTAATCGTGGCCAGCGTATTAACGACCAGATCGGCGGCGACGGCACCCCCCTCATGCCCGCCCATGCCATCGGCTACGGCCCACAGGATGCCGGCGGGGTCCGCCAGAATGGCATCTTCATTCGCCGCGCGCACCGCGCCCCGATGGGTCAGCGCATGGCCCTTGGGCCGTGGAAAGGCGACAGGGCCCGGTTTTGGCACGATTGTTGTGGGCTGGTTCATCGTTGCAGTCCCCGAACAGGGCGCAAAAGGGCGCAGCAGCGGTGGCTATGGAAAATCAGATGCATACCGAAGGGTCCGATGAAATGGGCGCGATTGAAAACAGCCCAAATCTAGCATAGTATGGCTTTGCGTTTAACAGAATTTTTTGGGTGTATTCATGCTGTACAAAGGCCTTTTCGCGGCCGCGATCGTGCTTGCCGCTTCTGCATATTCCGCCCGGGCCCAAGGTCTGACGGATGAGCAGATTCTTGACCGTTTCCAGATCCAGCGGGATGCCTATACCGCCGTGCGCACCGGCAAGGGTGCAACCCGCGGCCTGACCATCGTGACGGTTGAGGACTATGAGCCAACCGCACCTTCGGTCGACACTGCCGATGGTGGGCCCACGATGGGCACGGCGCCCGAGGGCGATACCGCATCGGTCGAGGTGGCCGGGACTGACACGCTGCCGACAACTGACGACGGTTCGGTCAGCCTGACCGAGGTTGCCGCCGACCAGCTGCCAGCGGTTGACCCGACGCAGGTGGGCCGCTTGCCCGAAGACCTGGAGGTCAACGTCCATATCAGCTTTGACTACGATAGCGCCACGATCAAGGCCGATCAGCAGCCAGTGCTGGACCAGATGTGCCGGGTGATGAAAGCCAGCGATATCAAACTGTTTCGGATCATGGGCCATACCGATTCGGCTGGATCGGATGCCTATAACGAAAAGCTGTCGCTGTTGCGCGCCGAAGAGGTGAAACGCCGTCTGGTCAGCGATTGCGGCATCGCGGCCACCCGGCTGGATGCAATCGGTCTGGGAGAGCGTTTTCCGGCCAATACCTCCGACCCAAAGGCACCGCAAAACCGCCGGGTAGAGTTTCAGGCGCTCAGCTGAAGCTACATGCTGCCGCCCGCCGTGTTGCTGGCGACAGCGTTTACAAAGCGGTGGAAAACCCTGGTAAAGCCCGTTCGCGGGCAGGGTTCGTGTATTTGTAAGACCTGCAGTCGGCCGGGGTGGCTGCTTCTCGCCAGCATCACGGCGGCCGATTGATAGGCAACGGTTCGATGGCCAATGGTCCTGGAGTTCCAGATAAATCGGATCGGTACCAGCCCCGGTCAGATTTGCCGCATGGGACCGAAGCCCTGGCAGGCCGCCGCCGCACTTGGTGAAATAAATGTGACATGCCGGAAACGGCTTTGCCGACTCAGGGCCAGGTTGTTAGCATGGTTGTGATTTCTACTTTTCGTTTCGCCCGCTTCGGGATTTCAGATAATGCGCTTTTTGCTTGTCTTGCCAGTTCTGGCACTGATGTCTTTTTTCCCCGCGCTCGCCGAGACGGTGGCAAGCGACCGCTTGGCTCTTGTGATCGGTATGGCCGATTATCAAACGGTGCCCAAACTGCAAAACACCATCAGCGATGCCAAGGCTCTTGCGGCCACGCTGGAAGGGATCGGCTTTGATGTTGACACCCTGATCGACGCGTCGCGCGCTGAAGTCGAAGAGACACTGAAGGATTTTGCCTTTCGCGCCGAAACCGCGGATCTGGCGCTGATCTACTTTGCCGGGCATGGTGTCTCGGTTCAGGGCACTACCTTTCTGGTGCCGGTTGATGCGCAGGTGCGGACAAACAAGGATGTCGTCACCCAGGCCATCACGCTGGACGATCTTCTGGCCGCCGTGGATGGCGCGCGCAAAATGCGCGTCGTCATTCTGGACAGTTGCCGCGACAACCCCTTTCCTGACGTCATCGACCTGCGTGACCCCGAAGTGGCCGCAGGTCTGACAACAGGCACCGGCGGGCTGGCAGCCCCAGATCCGGCACGCGGGACGATGGTGGCCTTTGCCGCCCGAAATGGCGAAGTGGCGCTGGATGGTGACGGGGTGAACAGCCCCTTCAACATCGCGCTGCGCGACAATCTGGTCAAACCAGGGGTCGAAATCAGCCTGATGTTCCGCCAGGTGCGCGACGACGTTTTGGCGAAGACCGGCAACCAGCAGGAACCGACGACCTACGGATCATTGCCCGGGGTGCCATTCTACCTGGCGGGATCAGATGACCAACGCGACTCTGTTTCCGTTGCCGATCTGGCCGAGGCCTGGTCGAAGATCGGGCCCGACCAGACCGAAGAGCTGACTGCTCTTGCGGCAGCCGGCGATACACGGTCGATGTTCGGTCTGGCCCTGACCAAGCTAAAGCCTGACACCCCCGAATATGACCCGGAGGCCGCAGCTGCGCTGCTGGAGAAAAGTGCCACCGCCGGATCGCCCGAGGCGCAGTTCCGTCTGGCCCGGCTGTATGAACGGGGCATCGGCGTGCCGGAAGATCTGGACCGCGCGCTGGCATTGTATCAGGCGGCGGCGGCGCAGGATTTCGGCGATGCGGTGAACGAGCTGGGGTTCTTTTACTTTAACGGCGCGCTTGGCCTGCCATTGGATCAGGCTGAAGCTCTGAAGCAGTTCCAGCGGGCGGCAGATCTCAAGCAGCCCGAGGCGTTGTTCAACATCGCCAGCTTTGCCGATGATGGACTGGTGCCCGGGCTGGGGCCGCAGGATGCGGCTGGCTATCTGTATCAGGCCCTGCGCGGTGGCAGCCGCAAGGTGCTGGAGGCGCTGATAGAAAAATCCCAGTCGTTCAAGCCGGAGACTCGCAAGGCCCTGCAGGCAAAGCTGGCCGAAAACGGGCTTTATGACGGACCGCTTGACGGCAGTTTCGGCCCCGCAACGCGCCGCAGCATTCGGGCTGCATTCGGTATTCTGGAGGTGGAGAATTAAATGATGAACATTGCAAGACGATGGATTTTCGTGATCCTGCTAGCCAGCGCCAGCTTTGGTCTGACACAGGCGGCTCAGGCGCAAACCTTGCTTGTTCCGCAGGGTGGCGTGCTGCCCTTCGTGCTTTTGCCAGACACCGCCGCCACCCCTTCACCGCTGGAAGACATGCTCTGGCTGGTGCAGAGCTGCGAAGGCAAATGCGACGACTACACACCGAAGAAAGGTGCCAGAAAGGCACGTTACGGCACCAATCTGAACAAAGGCACCACGCGCGATATCGTCAAGTTTCTGACAGATGCCAACAAAACCTGCGACGCCCGCATTGATCGCCGCTATCGGATCGACTGTCTGCGCATCTACTATGGCTGGATTGCTGACAGTCTGCCTGACACTGGCGATTATCTGCCGATCAAACAGGCAATGCGCAAGGCCGAGAAAAAGCTGGCCGCTATCGTTTCGGCCAACGTGGACACGACAGCGCCGGTGATCACGCCCCGCAAGGGCCACAAGCCTTCGGCGAAGAAGATGCCGCCGCTGCGCCCGATCAAGAAATCGGCCGAGCGCAAGGCCGTGGCGCAGGCCGAAGCCGTGCTGAAAGAAACCGAGATTGTCATCCTGCGGTCCGGCGAAGACCCGACCCGACGCACCGCGCATTACGAAGAAGTGTCCGCGGCATTGGATTCCAATCTGGTGATCCTGCGGTCGGCCTAGTCGAAAAAAGCGGGGCTTGCGGCGTGGGGGTCTACGATGTGACCGCACTTGAGGGCATCAGGGGGCCGCCTGCAGCAGGAAAACCGGTGTGAAGTTGGCCGGGGCCAGAGAGCCCTCGGTGCCGATCTGCGCGATTGTTTCTTGCGTGACCATCACGATGGATGGGCCGGCATGCGGCACCGTCAGCTGGCCTTCCAGCGCGCGCACCGCCATTTCGATCGACAACCGGCCCTGCAGCACTGCAAAATCTGTGGGAGCCGCAAGGATGCGGTCGCGCTTGATACCCCGATAGACAGCATGGCTGAGATAGGTTGAGACCACCTGAACCCGACCGGTCAGACCGCGCGCGCGCAGGATCGGCACCGCCGCTTCGGCCATCGGGCCGCTACCGATCAGGTAGTCCAGCTCTGGCACCTGGTCCAGCACATCCTCGACCAACAGCACCTGCTGCTCTAGCCCGGTGTCGCCATAGCGTGTCGCGACAATCTGGGCCGAGCTGTCCGCCAGCGCCGCCAAAAACCCCTCTTCCACAAAGGTCACCCAACCCGCGCCTTTTGGCCCTGGAAACCACGCCACGGTTACCGGAGCAGAGCCCTTTGGATGCCGCTCGGCGATGACGCGCCCGGCGGCGGCCCCCATCTCACGCCAGGGCACACTGGCCTTGGCGGTGATACCGGCATCGTCAATGTCGTTGACTGCGGCGATGATCGGCTTGTGGCGGGCCACTTCGATCACCGTCGGAGTCAGGCCCTCGTAGGACACTGCGCCCAGGATCACCGCATCGAATTCGGCGGCACCGCAGCCGTGCAACTGCTCAATCTGGCGGGAGAGGTTGGGGTAGCCGCCGGCCTCGAACAGGTCGAATGACACGCCAAGACGGGTCGCCTCTTCCACCATGCCGTAGTTGACCGACAGCCAATAGGCATCTTTCAGGTGTGGATACAGCACGCAGATCCGCCAGGGCCGGGTTGCATGGGCCAGCGGCTGGTAATCGATCTGCACGCCGGGGCTGGTATCGTCGAAAGGCACCGCGCGCGCCTCTAGCTGCCAGACTTCTTGTGCAGTGGCAGCCGCAGCCACAACGCCCAACACCAAAGCGGCAGCGCCGCGAATGCCGACCCGCAGGGCCAAGGACGACGGCAGCAGATGCAAGCGGCTTTCCATTTCCTGATCGTTTGGTGATAGCCTGTCATAGCGGCAAGCCGAACGGAGCCAGCATTGCGAAAGATCTTTGACCTGTCCAGCCTTGGCGGACGCCTGATGCTTGCCATTCTGGTGATCGCAGGCTTTCCGGCAGTCACTGGCCTGCTGGGCTGGATACAGCTGCGCGACGTGGCGCGCGATCAGTCGCGGGTGATGACCGAAGCGATCCCGGCCATTTCCGAGGTTCGCGGCGTGGCCGAAGAGACCAGCCGCGTCGTGGCGGTGGCGCCGCAACTGGCCGCCGTCACCAGCGAGGTAGAGCGGGCGGCCCGCACCGCCTTTTTGCTGGCACAGGTCGATGCGCTGCGCGACCGGCTGCAACGCTATGGCCTGTCGCATGATCCGGCGCATACCGTATCAACCGAATCGCCACCCGGCACGACAGCCGAGACAGCCGAAACCATCCGCGTGGCGATCCTGAAGCTGGATCAGCTGGTGCGCCAGCGCATCCGCATGATCGACCGCCGCGACAGCATGTTGCGCGACGGTCTGTCTGCCGCTGCCGAGCTGACGGAGATTGCCGATACTTTGGTGGCCAATGCCGAGATGGGCACCTCCGCCATGATCTCTAATCTCTATGAGCTGGAGGAAAGCAGTCCCGTTGACGACCAGGCCCGGTTGGAGGCGCTGGACAAGCTGATCGAGGTTGATCTGTTCCGGCTGAACCTGATGTTCGAATTGCGCGCACATGCCTCGGAAATCGGGCTACTGCTGAACCGGGTTGTCGCCGTAAAGGACGCTGATGATTTGGCGCAGCTGAAGGTTGAGCTGGACGAAAGGGTGAGGGTGGTTTCACGCCGCATCCTGTCGGTTGAGGACCCCAGGCGGGCCGACCGCGCGTTAGAGTTGCTGCGCAAGGTCGGCACCGGTATGGCGACCCCGCCCGAGACCATAGACCTGCTGACGGTGACGGGGGATATTCTGGCGTTGACCGCGCGCATCGTGACCGCCGAAGCCGAAGTGCGGGTGGCCGCCAGCGCTCTGGATGCGGCCGCGGCCCGTCTGGCCGACCGTATCCACGCCCGTGCCGGCGAGGCTGGCCGCGCGGCAGAGGCGACCATCCGCGCCACTCAGCAGGCCTATACGTTGGCGTCAATGCTGGCGCTGGTGATCTCGCTGGCTGTGCTGTGGGTTTATGTGCGCGGCAACATCATGCGTAGGTTGGACACGCTGTCCACCACCATGATGCGGTTGGCTGATGGCCAGTTGGGCGCGCCGGTGGTGCCATCAGGCAAGGACGAGATTGCCCGCATGGAAGGCGCGGTTGAGGTGTTCCGACGCCAGGCGATCGAGAACCGCGAATTCGAGGCCGAGCGTGAGCGGCATCTGGCCGAATTGCAGGCCCACCGCAGCGAATTGCAGCGGCTGGTGAATGAACAGACCGAGCAACTGCGCGGCGAGGTGGCCGCGCATGATGCAGCCCGCCACCGCGCCGAGGCGGCCGACCGCGCGAAATCGGAATTCCTGGCGATGATGAGCCATGAAATCCGCACCCCGATGAACGGCGTTCTGGGGATGTTGCGCAGTCTGTCGCGTGATGGTCTGTCAGATCGGCAGACCGCCCAGCTGGAGGTCGCGCTGGCTTCGGGCAAGGGGCTCATGGGTATTCTGAACAGCATCCTGGATTATTCCAAACTGGACAGTGGCCTGGCCGAGGCCGAGGTCACCACCTTTCGGCTGGATCATCTCTTGGGCGACATTGCCCTGCTGATGGCGCCAATTGCTGACGAAAAGGGGCTGGAGCTGCGCGTTGATCTGCCTGACACCTTGCCGGCACCGTTGCGTGGCGACATGGGCAAGCTGCGGCAGGTGTTGTTTAACCTGGTCTCGAACGCGCTCAAATTTACCGATACCGGTGGCGTGTCGATCCGTGCCGAGGCTAAAGGGCTGGCCGGGGAAGGCCGTCTGGGCCTGCGCTTCACCGTCGAGGACAGCGGCAAGGGCATCGCCCCCGAGGCGCTGGAGCGTATCTTTGCCCCCTTCCAGCAAGAAGATGTCCAGACCGCGCAGACCTATGGCGGCACCGGGCTGGGCCTGTCCATCTCACGCCGTCTGGCCGAGATCATGGGCGGCTCGCTGACCTGCGAAAGTCGGGCGGGCCATGGCTCGCGGTTCACCCTGCTGGTGCCGTTCGATCTGGCCCCGAATGCGGTAGTGGTGCGTCCCGCCACCGGGTTGCCCAACCGGGCGGCCCGCGCGTTGAACGTGCTGGCGGTTGAGGATCATCCGATCAACCAGCAGGTGCTGGCCGGCTATCTGGACGCGATGGGACACCGTCGGGTGATTGTCAGCAGCGGCGAAGAGGCTGTGGCGCGAATGGCGGCAGGGCATTTCGACCTGGTCTTGATGGATGTGAATCTGCCGGGCATTTCCGGTATTGAGGCGACCCGCCGGATACGGGCAATGGCGGGTGCAAAGGTGTCGATCATCGGCATTTCCGCCCATGCCCAGCCGCAGGATCAGGCGGCCTGTCTGGCAGCGGGAATGGATGCGGTGGTCGCCAAACCGCTGGCTCCCGAGGATCTGGCAGCCGTTATCGCCCGCCTATTACCTGATGTTGGCCCGTCCGCCGCCATCGCTGATACGCTGCGCGACCTTGGCCAGACCCAGACCATTGCACTGATCGGAATGATGCTGGAGCGGTTGTTGCCCGATGTCGCAACGCTGGTCCAATCGGCGAAAACGGGTCAGACCGGGGCGATGGCAAAGCAGGCGCACCGGCTGAAAGGGGCGGTCGGCAACTTTGATCTGCCCGATCTTCTAACCTGCTTGACCCGGCTGTGCCACGCTGATGACATGGTGCCCACCGTATTGGCGGCCGAGTTGGTGGCGCTGGAGAAACTGGCCCGGGCCGCGGCGGCCGATTTGTCACTGGCGTTGGCAGACCTGCAGGGTGCCGCCCCCGTCATGTCAGCGGCGCAGTAAACACATAGCCTTCGCCATGCGAAGTGCCGATGATCCGCGGCACCTTCGGATCATCGCCCAGTTTCACACGCAGACGCTTGACCATCACATCCACCGTCCGGGTGCCGGTGGTGTTCTGCCGATGCGTCATGGTGGCCAGAAGCCGATCCCGGGTCATCACGATGCCGGGGTTCAGCACAAAGGCGCGCATCAACTCAAACTCGCCGCGGGTCAGTTGGATCGGCTGTCCCGCAGCAGAGGTCAGATGTCGCGCCGCGGTGTCGAAGGTAAAGCCTGCAAAATGCACCACCCGCCGCGCCAATTGCCGCATTGCCGCCGTGCGGCGCAACAGGTTCTTGACCCGCGCTAGCAGCTCACGCCGGTTGAAGGGCTTGCAGACGTAATCATCGGCACCCAGCTCCAGCCCGACGATGCGGTCCACGTCGTCGGTGCGGCCCGACAGCAGGATGATTCCTATTTCAGACCGGGCGCGCTGTTCGCGGGTAATCTCCAGCCCGTCCTTTCCCGACAGGTTGATGTCGACGATCAAAAGATCGGGGTTGTCCTGGGCCAGAACTCGCTCGGCCGCCTCGGCGCTGGCGCAATCGGTCACGCGGTAGCCAAAAGACGCCAGATAGCTAGCAAGGGCGGTGCGGGTTACCGGCTCATCCTCGATCACCACGATATGGGCAGAGGCGGGGGTCATTGCGGCACCTCGCCGGCGGGATGCCGGAACATGATTGTTAACATGTTGTAACAACTTTCTCCAGCCCGTTCACGCCAAGGGTCTGACGTGTTCACATTCCCCCCGTAGCCTGATCGTGCAGGAAAGCATCCGACTTTCCGCGAACATCGCGCCCGCCAATCTGGCGCGCCACAACAGGGAACGCAGATATGCAGACAAAAACATTGATGTTGGCCACTGTCGCGGGCTTTGCCCTGGCAGCAGGCGGGGCCTTTGCACAGGATTCGTCTGACCCGATCGTCATCCCGATCCACAACTGGTCCAGCCAGATCGTGATGAGCAACGTGGTCGGACAGATTTTCCAGTCCATGGGAGATTCGGTTGAATATGTCTCGACCGACAGCCAAGCCGTCTATGAGGCGATACGCCTTGGCGATGCCGCGCTGGAGGTGGAAGTCTGGGAAGGCGCATTTGGTGCGTCGTTCACAGCCGCGGTCGCCAAGGGCGGCATCCATGACGCGGCCACCCATAACGCGGTCAGCCGCGAAGACTGGTGGTATCCGCTGTGGACCAAAGAGGCTTGTCCCGGCTTGCCCGACTGGAAGGCCTTGAACGAATGCGCCGCCAAATTCGCCACGCCCGAAACCGGTGACAAAGGCCGTTTTCTTGGTGGCCCGGTGGACTGGCTGAAGCATGATCAGGAAAAGGTCGATGCGCTGGGAATGAACTTTGTCGTCGTCAACGCAGGGTCCGCTGCTGCACTTTGGGCCGAGATAGCGTCGGCCGAAAAGGACAAGACGCCCATCGTGCTGTTCAACTGGACGCCGAACTTTGCCGAAGCGGTCTGGCCCGGCGAATTTGTCGAATTCCCGGCTTGGGAAGAGGGTTGCAACGAAAATCCGGCCGTTGGCCCGATGCCGGACAAGACCTTTGATTGTGGTAATCCGGCCAACGGCTATTTGAAGATCGCCGCCTGGGACGGCATGAAGGACAAGTGGCCCGCCGCCTATGCGACGCTGCAGAAGGTGACTTTCACCAACCCGCAGATCGCCGAGATGGCAAAGCTGGTCGATGTCGACGGGATGGAGCCGGAAGAGGCTGCAACCGCCTGGCTGGCGGCCAATGAAGCTGTCTGGAAGCCCTGGACCGAGTGAGCCGCAACACCAGGGCACGCCGCCGGGCGTGACACCCAATCATGAACCCCCACCCGGAGTCTCCGGGTGGGCCTTTTCAGCGGGGGCCGCACTTGACCGATTCCGACACCGTCATTTCCTGTCACAACGTCTGGAAGGTCTTTGGACGCCACGTTGACCGCCTGTCCGGCCATCTGACGCCCGAAACCACCGCCGAAGAACTGCGCGAGGGCGGCTATATCGCCGCCGTCCGCGATGTATCGCTGTCGATCCGGCGGGGCGAGATGCTGGTGGTCATGGGGCTGTCCGGTTCGGGCAAATCCACCCTGGTGCGGTGTCTGGCGCGGTTGATCGACATCACCAGCGGGGCCGTGATGGTTGAGGGCCGCGACATCGGGTCGATGTCCGAGGCCGAGTTGATCCAGTTGCGCCGTCGCAAGATGGGCATGGTGTTCCAGAGCTTTGGCCTGTTGCCAAACCGCACGGCGCTGGAAAACGTCGCCTTCCCGCTGGAGATGCGCGGCCAGGACCGCCACTCGCGCATCGCCCGCGCAGCCGAGATGTTGTCACTGGTCGGGCTGAAGGGCCGCGAGGGATACTTTCCGCGCGAATTGTCGGGCGGTCAGCAGCAGCGCGTCGGGATCGCCCGCAGTCTGGCGGTAGAGCCCGATATCTGGTTTCTGGATGAACCGTTCTCGGCACTGGACCCGCTGATCCGGCGTGAGATGCAGGACGAATTCCTGCGATTGAAAGCCATGGTTGCCAAGACCATCGTTTTCATTACCCATGATTTTGACGAGGCGATCCGCCTGGCCGACCGCATCGCCATCATGAAAGATGGCGCGATTGAGCAATGCGACACGCCTGAGCGGATCGTGCTGGCCCCGGCCACCGATTATGTGGCCAAGTTCACCTTCAACATCGACCGCGCGCGGGTGATCCGCGCTGGCGCGCTGGCCAGGGCGGCGAACGGGCACGCGGTCGACGGGCCGGCCGTTGCCGCTGGCACTACCCTGCACAATCTGGCCCGGCAGATCCTGGCCGATACACGCACCCGGATTCCGGTGGCCGATGACAGCGGCGCATTGCTGGGCCTGATGGACCGGGCTGAGGCCGTTGATCTGCTGCTGGGGCAACCGGAATGACCGCCGCAGCGCTGACCGCTACGGGAGGCGGGCTCAAGCGGCCGCAGATTGCGCTGATGCTGCTGGTGGTGGCGGCGGCGCTGACCTTGGCGCGCGGGTTTTTGCCCGGCTGGCTGCTGCAGGTGCCCGACGCCATAGTGGTGCCCTTTGCGGATTGGATCAACGCGGGTTTTACCTTTCTTCGCGACGATCTGGGGCTGATGAAGGTGACGCGCGCCTTTTCGGATGGGGTAGAGTTCTGCCTAGATGTTACCGCCAACCTGCTATACGGCAAATCGCGCTGGCCCCGCGTCGGGCCTATCCCTTGGGTGGTGATCGCGGCCACCGCCGCCATGGCCGGACAGGCGCTTGGCGGCTGGCGGCTGGCGGCGTTGTCGGGCGGTACCTTTGTCTGGATTGCCGTCATGGGACAATGGAAATGGGCGATGGAGACGCTGTCGGTGATCGTTGTCGCCGCACCCTTTTCGGTGATACTGGGGCTGGCGCTAGGCACCTTGGCCTGGCGGTCACGGCTGGCTGAACGTATCCTCGGCCCGATCCTGAACATCGCACAATCGCTGCCGCATTTCGCCTATATGATCCCGGTGGTGGTCTTCATCGGCGTCGGGCCGAAGGCCGGTGCCATCGTCACCATCATCTTTTCCGTTCCCCCGATGATCCGCATGACCCTGTTGGGCCTGCGCGGTGTGTCGCCCGAGATCATCGAAAGCGGCAAAATGAGCGGCACGACCCGCTGGCAGCTGATGACCCGTGTGCGCATTCCCGCCGCGCGGACCGAGATCCTGATCGGCGTTAACCAGGTCATCATGCAAAGCCTGGCGATGGTGGTTCTGGCCTCTTTCATCGGCATGCCGGGGCTGGGACAAAAGCTGTTGCAGCTGTTGCAGGCGCTGAAAATCGGCCTGTCGGTCGAGATCGGCATCACCATCGTCTTGCTGGCCATCGTGCTGGACCGTTTGACCAAGGCGTGGGCCTATCGCCAGCCCGTCCATCCGCCTGAGGGGGCAAGCTGGGCAAGACGCAACCCACTGCTGCTGATCTGGGCCGGGCTGGTCGTGCTGGGGCTGCTGCTGGCGCAAACGCATCCCTATTTTATTGAGGTGCCGCGCAAACAGGCGCTTTCCATGGCGGTGCCGGTGGATACGGCAATGGGCTGGTTCATTGATCTGGTCTCACCGCTGACCGACTGGCTGCGCTGGTTCCTGATCACCTGGGTGCTGATCCCGGTGCGCGAGGCGTTTCGCGGGCTGCCGGTCTCGGCCGTTCTGGTCTTTCTGGCGGCGGTTGGCTGGCGGGTGGGGGGCTGGCGCTCGGCACTGGTATGTCTGGCATTTTTTGTGCCCATTGCGCTGTCGGGATGGTGGGACCGGGCGATGATCACGGTCTACATGATCACCGTCTCTGTTGTGCTGGCGTTGATCCTGGGGATTCCGCTGGGGCTGTGGGGGGCATCATCGCCGCAGCGGTCAAAGCGGGCCCTGCTGATCTGCGACACCTTTCAGACCTTCCCCAGCTTTATCTACCTGATCCCGGTGATCATGCTGTTTGGCGTTAACGATGTGGCGGTGATCGCCGCCGTGGTGGTCTTTGCCACCGTCCCGATCATCCGCTACACCATTGAGGGTATTCGCGGCGTCCCGCCCGAGATCGTCGAGGCGGCGCAGATGTCGGGCGCGGGCAGCTGGCAGTTGATGTGGCATGTCAAGCTGCCGCTGGCGGTGCCGACGATGTTGGTGGGGGCAAACCAGTCGATCATGTTCTCGCTGTTCATGGTGATTATCGCCGCCTTTATCGGCACCCAGGATTTGGGCCAAGAGATGCAGCGCGCGCTGTCGTCAACCGATGTCGGCAAGGGGTTGGTGCTGGGATTTGCCGTGGCCTTCATGGGGCTGATGGCCGACCATCTGCTGCTGAAATGGGCCGCAAACCGCCAGACGGGTGAAGCGATGGCTTGATCCTGCGCCACAAATCCGCCGCCTGTCGACAACCGCGTCGCGCCTTTGGACGCGGCGCGGCTGTTGACAGGCAGCGATATCAGGCTGCTCTCCACGTTTCTACAACGCCCAAAGCGGATATTGTCGTGGGAGCAACTGATGGCCTTGATCGATCACTCATGTTGATGCCCCTCCTTGTCAGGCTGACAGATTCTCAGGTCCAGGCAGGTAATGGCGTGGTCTCGAAGGCTTTGGACCGCATCCAGCACAGATGGCGCGTCGGGAAACAGGTGTGCC
>JBATPI010000210.1:0-14459 GCA_049291415.1 Paracoccaceae bacterium
CTGACAGTGCTGAAAGAGGCGCCTCCCTCGGGTGGATTCCACTTTGCGCTGACCCATGTGAAGGACCGGCGCATCCTGTCGGTTGAGTTTGGCGGGGGTGAGGTTTCCGTGGTTGAGATCACCCAAGCCTCGGTCCACGCCAATCACGCCCTGCACCAAAAGCGCGGGCGGGCGCAGCAGATCATCACTCAGTCGTCGGGCGACCGGCAGGCCCGCGGCGACGCCCTTCTGGCCTCCGGCCAGCGCGATCCGCTGGCCATTCTGCGCGACACCGGTGGCCCCGGCCTGCCGATCCGGCGCGATGCCGCTGACGATCCTGATGATGAGAACACGCTTGCCACCGCGATTATCCACGTGACAGATCACGGCATTGAGTGGAGCATTCATGACCGCACCTCTGGCCCCCCCGCCTATTCCGGCAAACCCGCCTGACACGCTTGCCCAACTGCGCGCGCTGATGCTGGCCATCGCGCGCGGGGAATCGGCGATCAGCCTGGGGCCAAAGGCACGTGATGCGCTGGGGCGGATTCTGGATCTGACCGGCAGCCCGGCGCTGTTGTCGATCACCGCCTTGGCCGAGGTGCTGGGGGTGAACCCGTCCACCCTGACGCGGCTGGCGCACAGTCTGGGCTATACCGGGTTTCCGGCGTTTCAAAAGGTGCTGCTGTCAGCCTCAATGGCGATGGCGGGGGATTTCTATTCGCGGCAGGCGCAGGCAGCGCTGGCCTCGGGCAGTAATACCACATCTCGGGCGGCGCAGCTGTGCCGCGAGAATCAGGCCAATATCGACCGCTTTGTTGAGCAGTTCGACGCAAAGGCCTTTGACACTGCAGTTGATCTGATCATGTCGGCACCGCGGGTTGCAGTCTACGGCATTCGGCAGTTTCACGCCCTGGCGGCGTTTCTGGTCTATGGATTGCGGATGATCCGGTCTGACGTCATGCTGCTGGACGCCAACAGCCTGGGTCTGGCCGAAGGGCTGGCCTTGCTGACGCCAAAGGATGCCTTCATCTCAGCCAGTTGTGCGCCCTATTCGCGTCAGGTCATCGAGATGGCAGAGGTTGCCCAAGGGTTGGGCCTGTCAACCGTGGCGATCACCGATCGGACGAGTTCACCCTTGGTGGGCAGCTCGCGCGCGGCGATTCTGGTCAACCACGATTCCAGCTTTATTTCCAACAGTATCGGGGCCTTCATGGTGGCCGCCGAATGCCTGATCAACGCCTGCGCCACCGCGCAGCCCGACCAGACCCGCAAAGCGTTGATAGAGCGGGACCGGATGATAAAAGCGCTGAAGATCGAGAGTTAGGCCGGGCCCAACAGCAGGATTTGCACATCGGCCACATTGGTGCCGGTTGGCCCGGTAATCAACAGATCCCCCGCCAGATCCAGCGCACGGTTGCTGTCATTATTGGTCAACAGCGCCTGCGGATCACCCCCAGCGGCGCGCAGCCGTGATAGGGTCTGTGCATCGACCAACCCGCCCGCCGCCTCGGTCGGGCCATCGCGACCATCAGTGCCGCCCGACAGAAACGCCCAATCCCTCCCCAGATCGGGCATCTGCATCGCCACCCGCAGCGCCAGTTCCTGATTGCGTCCACCCAGACCGGTTCCGCGCAGGGTCACCGTGGTTTCCCCGCCAAAGATCAGACAGCGATTCGGCCCTGCCGACTGCGCCGCCGCAATGATCAGCACCGCCGCGTCCTGCACATCGCCGATCAGGTCATCACGCAGGATCACTGCGCCCGCGCCCGCGGCGGCGGCCACCGCCTGCAAGCTTTTGCGGTTCGATCCGATCAGGATATTCGCCATTGCCGCCGGTCCGGGCGGGGACTGTGGCGACAATAGCGCCTGACGGACACTGTCAGGCACCGCCTGCCATAGACCCGCCGAGTGCAACAGCGCCTGCGCATCGCTTCGCGAGCCGATCGGCGATACCGTCAGGCCCGAGGCGATCACCCGCAGATCATCGCCGATCACGTCCGACAGGATATATCCCGTCACGCCGGCCGGAGCTGCTGCCCGCAAGAGCCCGCCGCCCTTCAGCCGCGACAGGTTTTGCCGAATCAGGTTCATCTGGGTGATTTCCAGCCCTGCCCCCAGCAGCAACCGACTGACCGTCGCCTTGTCGGCCAGAGTGATTCCCGGCACGGGTGCTGGCAACAAAGCCGAGCCGCCACCCGAGATCAGCGCGATCACCCGGTCCGCCGCCGTGGCGCGCGCCAACAGCGCCTCAACCGCCTCAGCGGCGCGGATGCCATTGTCATCCGGCACCGGATGGCCCGAGGCGAACACCTGCGCGCCCGCGACCGGACGGGCGTTTTCCGCATTGGTCACCACCAGCGCGGTGACGGGTTGCCCGGCCAGATGCTCCAGCATACATTCAGCCATGGGAACAGCGGCTTTGCCAATGGAAACAACCAGATATACCCCGCCCGGATCGGGGCGAGGTAAAGGCGCAGTGGCCAAGGCCCGGGTCAGGGCCAGCCCCGGTTCCGCCGCCTGACAGGCAACGGAAAAGAGCGATGTCGCCTCTGCGCGCAGGTCGGCCATGGGCTATGCGCCCGAGATCTGGCGGGCCTTCTGGACCAGCACTTCGGCCTGACGGATTGAGGCATAATCAATCAACCGGCCATCCAGCGACACCGCACCCTTGCCCTCGGCCGCAGCCTGGGTCATTGCCTCTAGAATGCGCTGAGCGCGGGTGACTTCGGCTTCTGACGGGCTCATCACCTCATTGGCCATGGCGATCTGGCTGGGGTGGATGGCCCATTTGCCTTCGCAACCCAACACAGCCGCCCGCTTGGCCGCCGCGCGATAGCCGTCGGGATCCGAGAAATCGCCGAACGGCCCGTCAACCGGACGCAAGCCATTGGCCCGCGCCGCAACCACCATCCGGGCCAGCGCATAGTGCCACATATCGCCCCAATGCACGGCGCGGCTGCCGTCTTCCAACGGGTCGGTCAGCACCGAATAATCGGGGTTCACACCGCCGATGATCGTGGTGCGCGCGCGGGTAGATGCCGCGTAATCGGCCACGCCGAAATGCAGGCTTTCATTGCGCTTCGACGCGGCAGAAATCTCGGACACGTTTTGCATGCCCAGCGCGGTTTCGATGATATGTTCGAACCCGATCCGCTTTTTGTACCCCTTGGCATCCTCAATCTGGGTGACCAGCATATCGACGGCATAGACGTCGGCGGCGGTGCCGACCTTGGGGATCATGATCAGGTCAAGACGCTCTCCAGCCTGCTCAACCACGTCGACAACGTCGCGGTACATGTAGTGCGTATCCAGTCCGTTGATTCGCACGGACATGGTTTTCTTACCCCAATCCAGCTCATTCAGAGCCTTGATGATGTTCTTGCGGGCCTGCGCTTTGTCGTCCGGTGCGACGGCATCTTCCAGGTCCAGGAAGATCACATCGGCATCAGATTGCGCTGCTTTTTCAAACATTTGCGGGGCACTGCCGGGCACAGCCAATTCGCTGCGATTCAGGCGGGCGGGGGCTGGTTGAATGACATGGAAAGACATCGTGACGCTCCTTTGGGTGGGAAGGGTTGGTCTTGCCCCTAGGCATCGGCCAAGCAGACGTTTCCAGTCAAGAATAATTTTTTACTGTTGTTCGAGGTGTGGCAAATCTAGAAAATCATCCCTTGGCCGAGCGGTTGGCATAGTAGAACGCGATCGCCTGTGTCCGGTTCTTCACCGACAGCTTTTCAAAAAGATTCGACAGGTGGAACTTTACCGTATTCTCGCTGATCTCGAAATGCCGCGCCAACTCACGGTTGGTCAGACCCTTGGCCAACTCTTCCAGAAGCGCTTTTTCGCGTTTCGACAGTTGCTCGATCGGGTCTTGTTGCAACCCGCGAATGTCCAGGAACGGGAACACCATCTGCCCCTTGGCCACCGCCAGGCAGGCGTCCAGCAGTTGCTCGACCGAACCGGAGCGCGCCGCAAACCCCGCTGCCCCTGCGGCCATCGCCTTGCGCGGGACGTCTGACGCCTCATCACCGTAAACCACCAGCCGCGGCGCGTTTGGCTGATCGCGCAGCACCTCGATCAGCTTGGCTCCGCCCAGCACCGGCAGGTTCCAGTCGATCACGCCCACCTTGACCGGCATCCGCATCACTGTGCCCAGAAAGCCTTCAGCGGTGGCCGAAGTGGCGATCAAAGAGAATCGGGGATCCTTCTCAAAAATCTCGGACATCGCCGTCAGCATCAGCGGGTTGCTATCCGCCAACATGACCGAAACGGTCTCTTTCTTGGGATTTTCCTGCCAATTTCGCATCGCTGTTCCCCAAAACCTACCCGTTCAGGTAGGGGTTGTTTCGGCATACCATCGCATATCAACCGGTATGGGTGGGTAATACCCTATCCATAAAGATACCCAAAAGCAGGATATAGGACTATTGCGCAATTTGTCGATTCGCACTTTCATATCAGGCAGGAAGTTTCACCCGGATGAAAAATGTTTCCATCTGCACCGGATGTTTGCACCGACTCCAGGCTGAGACCACCTCTTTCGTGATCTGCGTCAGGCCATCTGGGCCCAGGCTATCCGAAGGCCGACCAACCATCGACAAAGCAGGGCCGCAACATGACCGACATTTTCCCGCCGCTGACCATCCCCGAAACTCTGGCTGCCGGTCCCGGGCCGGGCAATACCGATGCCCGCGTTCTGGCCAGCTTTGCCAATGCCGGGCTGGCCGACCACATGCAGGCCGACGTGCTGCGCGGCATGATCGAATGCAAACACATGCTGCGCCGCGTCTGGGGCACCGATAACATCCACACCTTCGGCGTCGCCGGAACGGGGTGGAGCGGGCTGGACTGCCTCTTCAGCGCGATCCTGCCGGGCGACACGGTCGTGGCCTTTGTCAACGGCACCTTCAGCGGCATTGATGCGCTGACCGTCCGGATGAAAGCCGCCAGCCGCGAAGATCTGGCCGCCAACTCGCTGGACCCAAAGCCCGCCAATGTGACCACGATCAACGTGCCGCACGGCCAGTCGGTCAGCGCCGAAGTCATAGACAAGGCCTTGGCCACGCATAAGCCAACCTGGGCGGTGATGGCGCATTGGGAAACCGGCTCGGGCCGGATCAACGATCTGCGCGCCTTCTCAGACGCCTGCGTCAAGCATGGCGTGATGGGGCTGGTGGATGCGGTGTCGTCATTGGGTGTCGAAGATTTCAACATCGACGATTTCCCCGGTGTGCAGGGCTGGGCATCCTGCCCGCAAAAGGGCGTGCTGTGCCTGCCGCTGACCTACGCGCCGGTCAGCTTTACCGACCGCTACATCGCGCATCTGCGGGCGAATGGCTGCTATACCTATTCGCAGCACCCGATCTTTGAGGCGCGGCATTGGGGCATCACCGACGGTCAGGATGTGGCCGCGGGCACCTATCACCGCACCCATTCCGGCTATGCTGTTGCTGCGTTTCACGAGGCGCTGCGCATCAACCTGCAGCATGGCAAGGCACAGAAGGCCCGCGATTATGCCCACCACGAACGCGCCCTGCGCGAAGCGGTGCAGGCGCTGGGCTGTGAGGTCACGTCGAACATGACCAGCCTGGTGGTTCTGAATCTGCCCGGCGCGATGGCGGGCCGTGAGAAAGAACTGGTGCAGGCGTGCCGCGCGAAGGGCTTTGGCATCTGGCCGACGCTGTCAGAGCCGGTTCAGGTGCGGATCGGCATCCTCAATCTGGTGAATGAGGCTGCGATCACCGAAATCGTCAGCCGCTTTGCCCAGGCCATGAATGACATGGGCGCCGGGGTCGATGCAGCCGGGGCGGTCGAGGGGCTGCGACAGTATTTCAAGACCACGATGGCCGCCGAATAATACTGTTCCAGGGAGGTGGAATATGGATATCCATGAGTACCAAGCCAAAGAAATTTTGGCAAAATTCGGTGTGCTGGTGCCGCAGGGCGGGCTGGCCTATAGCCCCGAGCAGGCCGCCTACCGTGCCCGTGAACTGGGCGGCAACCGCTGGATCGTAAAGGCACAGGTTCATGCCGGGGGCCGCGGCAAGGCGGGCGGGGTCAAGCTGTGTGACTCTGAGCACGAAATCCAGGATGCCACGAACGAAATGTTCGGGCAAAAACTGGTGACGCATCAGACCGGGCCCGAAGGCAAGGGCATCTACCGCGTCTACGTAGAGACCGCCGTTGATTTCAACCGTGAGATCTATCTGGGTTTCGTGCTGGACCGGTCATCCCAGCGGGTGATGATCGTTGCCTCGTCCGAAGGCGGGATGGAGATCGAAGAGATCTCGGCCACCCGGCCCGAGTCTATCGTGCGCTCAACGGTTGAGCCTGCGGTGGGTCTGCAGGAATTCCAGGCGCGCGAGATTGCCTATGCCTTGGACATCCCTTCAGCCCTGACCCAGCAGATGGTCCGCACGTTGCAAGGCTGCTACCGCGCATTCCGCGAGTTGGACGCGACCATGGTGGAAATCAACCCTTTGGTGATCACTGCCGACAACCGCATTCTGGCGTTGGACGCCAAGATGACCTTTGACAGTAACGCGCTGTTCCGCCACCCACACGTGGCCGAGCTGCGGGACAAAAGCCAGGAAGACCCGCGCGAAGCCCGCGCTGCCGACCGGGGTCTGGCCTATATCGGCCTGACCGGCAACATCGGCTGCATCGTCAACGGTGCCGGTCTTGCGATGGCGACGATGGACACCATCAAGCTGGCTGGCGGTGAGCCTGCAAACTTTCTGGACATCGGTGGCGGTGCCACGCCGGAACGGGTGGCCAAGGCGTTCCGTCTGGTCATGTCCGATGAAAATGTGCAGGCGATCCTGGTCAACATCTTTGCTGGCATCAACCGCTGCGACTGGGTCGCCGAGGGCGTCGTGCAGGCGCTGACCGCGAACCCGGTCGACGTGCCGGTGATCGTCCGTCTGGCGGGCACCAATGTTGAGGAAGGCCAGAAGATCCTGGCCAAGTCCGGCCTGCCGATCATCCGCGCCACCTCACTGATGGAGGCGGCCGAGCATGCCGTGACGGCATGGCAGAATGACCAAAAGCAAAACACCAAGACGAGGGCGATCTGATGAGCATTTATCTTGACCGCAGCAGCCGCGTTGTCGTGCAGGGCATCACCGGCCGCATGGCGCAGTTCCACACCAAGGAAATGATGGACTACGGCACCAATGTCGTCGCCGGAGTCGTCCCCGGCAAAGGGGGCGAGACGGTATTCGGCATCCCGGTGTTCGACACGGTAAAACAGGCCGTTGCCGCCACTGGTGCTGACACCAGCCTGGTCTTTGTGCCGCCGCCTTTTGCCGCCGACAGCATCATGGAGGCCGCCGATAGCGGCATCCGCTATTGCACTTGCATCACCGACGGCATCCCCGCGCAGGACATGATCCGCGTCAAACGCTATATGATGCGCTACCCGCGGGAACGCCGCATGGTGCTGACCGGGCCGAACTGCGCCGGCACCATCAGCCCCGGCAAGGCCATGCTGGGCATCATGCCGGGCCATATCTACCTGCCCGGTCATGTCGGCATCGTCGGACGGTCCGGCACCCTGGGGTATGAGGCTGCTCAGCAGCTGAAAGACCGCGGCATCGGGATTTCGACCAGCGTCGGCATCGGGGGCGACCCGATCAACGGCTCGTCCTTCCGTGACGTGCTGGAGCGGTTCGAGTCTGATCCCGAAACCCACATTATCTGCATGATCGGTGAAATCGGTGGCCCGCAAGAAGCCGAAGCCGCCGCCTATATCCAAGAGCATATGACCAAACCGGTCATCGCCTATATCGCCGGTCTGACCGCCCCCAAAGGCCGCACCATGGGCCATGCGGGGGCTATCATCTCGGCCTTTGGCGAAAGTGCGTCCGAAAAGGTCGAGATCCTGACCGCGGCGGGCGTAACCGTGGCCGAGAACCCCTCGGTCATCGGCGAAACCATCGTCCGCGTAATGCAGAAACAAGCCGCTTAGATCAGGAGCAGCAGATGACCAAACCCAAGGTTCTGGTGACGCGGCGCTGGCCGCAGGCGGTAGAAGCGCAGATGGCCCAGATGTTTGATCTGGACCTGAACATGGGCGATCTGCCGCTGTCGCAAGATGCGCTGCGCGACGCGATGGGCAAATACGATGCGATCCTGCCCACGGTGACCGACCGCCTGCCCGCGCAGGTGTTCGACCACCCCGCAATGCGCACCAGAATCCTGGCAAATTATGGTGTGGGCTTTGCCCATATCGACACTGATGCCGCCAAAAGCTGCGGCATCAGTGTGACCAACACCCCCGATGTTCTGTCCGAATGCACCGCCGACATCGCTATGACGCTCTTGTTGATGGTGGCCCGCCGCGCGGGCGAGGGAGAGCGCGAATTGCGCGAAGGCCGCTGGACCGGCTGGCGGCCGACCCATTTGATCGGGACAAAGGTGTCAGGCGCCACTCTCGGCATCATTGGCTTTGGCCGTATCGGTCAGGCCATGGCGCAGCGGGCGCATTTCGGTTTTGGCATGAAGATTCTGGTCCAGAACCGTTCAGCCGTCCCTGCCGAAGTGTTGGCACGGTATGATGCCGTGCAGGTGGACAGCATCGAAGATCTGTTGCCGCAGTGCGATTTCGTCTCATTGCATTGCCCTGGCGGCACGGCAAACCGCCATCTGATCAACAGCCGACGGCTGGACCTGATGTGCCCCGGCGCCATGTTGATCAACACCGCCCGTGGCGAAGTAGTGGATGAGCACGCGCTGGCGCAGGCACTGTGGTTCGGCACCATTGGCGGCGCGGGACTGGATGTGTTTGAACGCGAACCATCGGTTCCCGCTGATCTTCTGGGGGCCGATAATCTGGTCTTGCTGCCGCATCTGGGATCAGCCACCCGTGAGACACGTGAGGCGATGGGCTTTCGCGTGCTGGAAAATCTGGCCGATTTCTTTGCCGGAAAATCCCCGCGCGACAAGGTGGCCTGAGCGATGGCCCCCGCCCTCTCGGCCCCTTCAGATGACCCCACGCTGCCGGTGGACCCCGCAGCAGCCCTGCGTCAGGAAATCCGCACGCTGTGGCGCAAGGTGATTGACCGCCGCGCGCCGCAGGTGATGCGACTAATTGACGGCACCGGTCTGGATCTGCCCTTGGGCGATGCGACCACCCCCTGCCTGCAGGCGATCAACATCTGGTTCCAGCTGACCCGGATCATTGATGAAAACACCGCCGTCAAAGCGCGCCGCACGGCCGAGGCCACCCAGGGTGCCAACGCGGTTGAGGGCAGCTTTGCCCGCACCATTGCCAAGCTTGACCCCCAGATGACCGCCCCGAATTTCGTCGAAATGATGCGGCAACTGTCGGTCGGCCCCACCCTGACAGCCCATCCGACCGAGGCCAAGCGCGTGACCGTGCTGGAGATTCACCGCCGGATCTATCGCGCGCTGGAATCTCTGGAGACCGAACACTGGACCACGCGCGAACGCGGCGACATCCTGCAAGATATCGAAAGCGAGATTGACCTGTTGTGGATGACAGGGGAACTGCGTCTGGAACGCCCCAGCCTGACCGATGAGATCGAATGGGGTCTGCAGTTCTTTCGCGACGCGATCTTTGATGCTGTGCCCCAGGTGTTTGAACGGTTCATCGCTGCCAGCACGCCCCGTTTTGGCGATGCGCAAGAGATCACCCCTTGTATCAAGTTCCACTCATGGATCGGCGGTGACCGCGACGGCAACCCCAATGTCACGACCGAGGTCACCCGGCAGGCACTGGCCCGCGCACGGCACACGATCCTGGGCCGCTACAGCGACGCCTTGGGCCATGCGGCGGCGCGCATCAGCATAACATCGCGCATCGTTGCCCTGCCCGCTGCTCTGGACGCAAAGGTCCGCGCCATCATCGACCACGGCGCGCAAGGTGCGGCCTTGCAACAGCGCAACCCCGGAGAGCTGTTTCGTCAGGCGCTGGCCGCCATGCAGACACGCATGCACGCAACCCAGACCGGACTGCCCGGCAGCTATGAAACGGTTCCCCGATTTGTCGCCGATCTGCTGGTGCTGGAACAGGCGCTGACCGCGATCGGGGCGCAGCGGCTGGCCAGCCGTGTGCTCAGCCCGATCCGCTGGCAGGCCGAGACCTTTGGCTTTCGCGTCAGCACGCTGGATGTGCGGCAGAATTCCACTGTCACCACCGCCGTCCTGACCGAGATCTGGGCGCTGCAAGGTGCGGCCCCCGCCTATGGCAGCCCGGACTGGTCCTCTCGCCTGCGCCACGATCTGGGCCAGCGCGACCTGGCCCCGGTGGACCCTGCCCGTCTGGGCCCCGAGGCCCGCGAATTGCTGGATCTGCTGGCCCTGATGCGACAGGCACGCATTTCCGATGATCCTGACGCCATCGGCCCCTTCATCCTGTCGATGACCCGCAGCAGTGACGATATTCTGGGGGTTTATCTTCTGGCCCGCCATGCCGGCTTTGGCGCTGAAAAGCTGGACCTGCGCGTGGTGCCGCTGTTTGAGACCATCGAAGATCTGCGCCACGCGCCTGCCGTCTTTGACCAACTGCTGCAGGTGCCGCTGGCCCATGGCAGCATGCGCAGCCGCGATGGTTTGGTGGAAATCATGCTGGGCTATTCCGACAGCAACAAGGACGGCGGGTTCCTCTGCTCGGTGTGGGAGCTGGACAAGGCCCAGCGCCGCCTGACCCAGACCCTGGCACAGCATGACCTGCGGCCGGTGTTCTTTCACGGCCGCGGCGGATCTGTCAGCCGAGGCGGCGCACCCACGGAACGTGCCATCGCCGCTCAGCCCGTCGGCACCGTGCAGGGCCACCTGCGCCTGACCGAACAGGGCGAGGTGGTGTCGTCGAAATACGCCAACCGCGGCACGGCGGTGAACCAGCTGGAGCTGCTGGCCTCATCCGTTCTGGGCCATATGCAGACCCGCCTGCAACCCGTCACCAACCCCGAACACAGCGACGCGCTAGAGGCCCTGTCGGGCATGGCGCAGACCGCCTATTCCAACCTGCTGACCATGCCGGGTTTCATCAGCTATTTTCAGCAGGCCAGCCCGGTCGAAGAGCTGGCGATGCTGAAGATCGGATCACGCCCGGCCCGGCGGTTTGGCGCGAAATCGCTGGCCGATCTGCGCGCCATTCCGTGGGTCTTTGCCTGGTCGCAGAACCGTCATCTGATCACCGGATGGTATGGCTTTGGCGCAGCAATTCGGTCGTTCCGGCAGGTGCGCGGCGCGGCGGGCGATCAGCTCTTGGCCGAGATGTTCTCCAAGCACCGGCTGTTCCGCCTGATGGTGGATGAGATTGAAAAATCGCTGATGCTCAGCGATCTGGACATTGCCGCCCATTACGCCGGTCTGGTGCAAGAGGACGATGTGCGCGACGCGATCTTTGGCAAGATCCGAGACGAGCATCTGTCCACCGTCACCGCCCTGTCCGACCTGACAGGCGGCGCGGCGATCGGGTCACGCTTTCCGATGCTGGCCGCCCGCTTTGACCGGCTGCGGCCGCAGTTGGACCGGATCAACCGCCTGCAGGTCGCCCTGTTGCAGCGCAGCCGGGCGCAGCAATCGACGGCAACGACTGTGCCCTTGATGCAGTCAATGAACACCATCGCGGCCGGTCTTGGCTGGACCGGCTGAACCTTACAGGAACAGATCGACCTTTTGGAATGTCGTCACGTCGATCAGCCCGATGTCCGAGATCCGCAGCTCGGGGATCACCACCAGCCCCAGCAGCGAATGCTGCATATAGGCGTTGTTCAGCTGGCAACCGCAGGCCTGCATAGCGGCGATCATCCGGTCGGCCTGCTCGGCCACGATCTCGGCACGCTGGTCCGACATCAGCCCGGCAATCGGCAGCGCGACCGTTGCCAATTCATGCCCGTCAGCCCAGACCGTGATGCCGCCACCGATCCTGCCCAGGTGATTGGCCGCTGCCGCCATATCGGTTTTCGACGTGCCGACAACGATCATGTGATGGCTGTCATGCGCCACGGATGAGGCCACCGCGCAAGGCCGGTCATAGCCAAAGCCCGAGACAAAGGCGTTCACCACCTGCCCGGTCGCGCGGTGCCGTTCGACCACCGCGATCTGGCAGACATCGCTACCCTCATCACTCTGCACGATGCCGTCGCGCACCGCCAGATCAGCCTCCAGCGCCTTGGTGGGTGCCTGATTTTCGATCACCCCGATGACCCGCGCGCGAACCTGATTGGCACCTTCCGGCGCGCGGATGTCGAAATCTTGCGCGTCCAATGCCTTGCCCAGACGCACCGTGCCCTTGGCAAAATCGGGATAGACCGCCGGCGGAATATCGGCCGTCAGAACGCCGTCCTGCGCCAGAACCCGGCCCGCCGCGATGACCATCTCGATCGGCAGGGACACCAGATCCGAGGTCAGGACCACATCCCCCCGCCTGCCGGGCGAGAGGGAACCAATCTCGCGCTCCATCCCGAAATGCTGCGCGGTGTTCAGCGTCGCCATCTGGATCGCTGTGATCGGCTTCAGCCCCTGTGCGATGGCATGACGGATCACCCGGTCCATATGGCCATCCCGCACCAGCGTGCCGGAATGGCTGTCATCGGTGCACAGGATAAAGTTGCGCGGGTCGATGCCGTCTTCGGTAATCGCCTTGACCTGCGCCGCCACGTCATACCAGGCCGAGCCCAGCCGCAGCATCGACCGCATGCCCTGCCGCACCCGCGCAATCGCATCAGCCTTGGTGGTGCCTTCGTGGTCATCAGCGGGGCCACCGGCGACATAGCCGTGAAACATCAGCCCCAGATCGGGCGAGGCGAAATGGCCGCCCACCGTTTTGCCAGCGCTCTGGGTGGCGGCGATTTCGGCCAACATCTTGGGGTCAGTATCGGCGACACCGGGGAAGTTCATCATCTCACCCAGGCCGCAAGTCTGCGGCCAGCCCAGCGCCTCTTGCACGTCGGCGACCGAAATCTCGGCCCCCGAATTCTCCAACCCTGGCGCGGATGGCACACAAGACGGCACCTGCACCTGAATGTTGATCGGAAGGCCCACCGCCTCATCATGCATCAGTCGCACGCCACGCAGACCCAGCACATTGGCAATCTCATGCGGGTCTATGAACATCGAGGTGGTGCCATGCGGAATGACGGCGCGGGCGAATTCCGTCACCGTGACCAACCCGCTTTCGACATGCATATGCCCATCGCACAGCCCCGGCAGCATATAGCGGCCCCGCGCCTCGATCACCTCGGTCTGCGGCCCGATGCAATGTGCCGCATCCCGCCCGACAAAGGCGATGCGGCCCTCGGCAATGGCGATGTCATGGCCGGGCAGGATCTCGCCGGAATAGACATTCACCCAGATGCCGCCACGGATCACCATATCGGCACTGTCGCGGCCCATGGCCACATTGATCAGACGGGCGGCGCACTCTTGCCAGGCTGGGATTTTCATGTGACCTCCGGGTCGTTGTGATGCCAAGAAAGCGAATGCCGGGGCAGAACACAACCCCGCCTACAGCGTTATGTCCTGCCGACGATCGCTGGAGATCAGCCGCTGGATCTGGCTGACAATCTGATTGGCATGCCCGCGTGCCAGCGTATCTGCCAGATCCAGATCCTGTGCTGCGATGGCGGCGATGATCTCTTCATGCTCGGTCACGTATTGCCGGGGCAACTGATCCTGAAAGGATCGGTAATACAGCCGCAGGATCCGGCGCCCTTCGTCAAGAAGGCGCAGGAACAGCCCTTCATAATAGACGTTGCGGGCGGCGGCCGCGATGGCGGCGTGAAAGTCGCGGTTGGTGGCAATCATCGCCAGCGCGTCCTGGCCCTGCACCGCTGCCGCAAACAAAACCTGATGGTCCCGGATCACCTGCAGATCCTGCTGGGTCCGGTGCTGGGCAGCCAGCCGCGTCGTCACCCTATACATCAGCGTCAGCGCATCAAAGAACCCCGGCAGGGTCAGCAGGTTGATGTTGGACACCACGGTTGACCGGTTCGGCAGCGTCGTTACCAGACCGTCGCCCGCCAGCCGCACCAACGCTTCGCGGATCGGCGTGCGTGACATCGCGAACCGCTCGGCCAGTTGGATCTCATCAATCGGGCTGCCTGGCTCCAGCTCCAGATCAATGATCTCGTCGCGCAGCACGTCATAGACATGCTTGACGCCCGACCCGCGCTTGCGATCCGGTTTGGCCGCCATGTCCAGAATGCTCATACCCAGGTCCTTTTCCATGCTACCGGGATAGGGGAACATGCCGGGTCTATCAAGCTCGACCAGCGCTGCGCACTGCCTGTCGAAATCTTGTCGACAAATAGTATGCAAAGTGCTAGACTGTGAGAAAGCAGAATCGACGCGCCATTTCCCATGGGCTGTCCAGACCCTCAGACAAAGGAGATTCCAATGGAGTCCACTATCTTTTCAGGCACCATCCCTGCCCTGATGACCCCGTGCAAGGCTGACCGCAGCCCCGACTTCGACGCGCTGGTCGCCAAGGGCAAAGAGCTGGTCAA
>JBATPI010000211.1:0-1822 GCA_049291415.1 Paracoccaceae bacterium
TCGTCGGCGACATGTTCGAGATCGCCGAAGAACTGCAAAACCACTTCTGAAACCAAAGGAGGGAGGCCGCATGATCAAAATGCAGGCCTCCCCTCAATCCCGACAGAAGGCACGGTGAGATGGGCAAGACCCAATACTTGGGGCCCTTCGAAGCCCACCGCACGAAATCAACGACAAAGAGTGGCGAAACAGCCGCCAAGAAGCGTGATCACACGTCACAAACCAGACCACAAGGAGTTCAAGAGATGGTTTCAACAACCGGCAAAGCGCCAGCGGCAGACAGCCCAGGTGGCTTGCATCGCAGCATTGGCTGGAAAGATGCGTTCTGGATGGCGTCGGGGGTTCCGGCGCTTGTTCTTTTCTCCATCGGTGGAATCGCCGCGACGATCGGGACGCCGTCCTGGATCATCTGGATGCTGTCGGTGACATTCGGCTTTTTCCAGGCGTTCGTTTACGCCGAAATCGCCGGGTTGTTTCCCAGCAAGTCCGGCGGCGCATCGGTCTATGGCGCGGCAGCCTGGGTGCGTTACTCCAAAATCATCGCGCCGCTGTCGGTCTGGTGCAACTGGCTGGCCTGGACGCCGGTCCTGGCGATCGGCGGCGGTCTGGCGGCGGGCTATCTGCTGACCTCATTCTTCGGGGCGGAGTCGACGGTCAGCGTCTGGCAGATCACCCTGGTGAACCTTGATTTCCTGAACGAGGGCCTGACGCTGCGGATCAACGCCACCTCTATTGTCGGCTCGATAATCCTGCTGGTGGTCTTTATGATTCAGCATAAGGGTATCTCTGCTGCGGCCCGGATCCAGACCATCATGGGCCTTGCAGTTCTGGTGCCGCTGCTGATCGTGGGGATAGTGCCCTTGCTGACGGGCGATGTCCTGTCCAGCAACCTGACCCCGGTCATTCCGATTTCGGGGTCATGGAACATCGAGGGATCGACCTTGTTCCTTGGCGGTCTGTTCATCGCCGCCTGGTCGGCCTACGCGTTTGAGACCGCGATCTGCTATACCAGCGAGTTCCGCGACCCCCAGCGCGACACGGTGCGCGCCATCCTTGCGGCCGGAGTTGTCTGCGTCGTGATTTACACGCTCGTCCCGCTCAGCTTTCAGGGGGTTCTGGGTGTCGAAGGCATGCTTCAGCCCGGCATCGTTGACGGATCCGCAGTTGCCAGCGTCATGGCCGGCATGGTCGGTGGTGGTGCGTTCATCACCAAGATCATGGTCGTGATGTTGTTTCTGGCATTGGTTCTGGCGATCATGACGTCGATGGCCGGCTCGTCACGCACATTGTTCCAGGGGTCGGTCGACGGCTGGTTGCCGAAGTACCTGTCGCACGCCAACCATCACGGCGCACCGACGCACGCCATGTGGACTGATCTGGGGTTCAACCTGATCCTGCTGATGATGTCGGATTACCTGTTCATTCTGGCGGTCTCGAACTGTTGCTATCTGGTGTTCAACTTCCTCAACCTGCATTCGGGCTGGCTGCACCGTATCGACAACGCCAATGCCCATCGCCCGTGGAAAGCACCGACGATCATGCTCTGGATCGGTGGGGGGCTGGCCTTCGTGAACGCAGTCCTACTGGGGGCGGGCGCCAATGTGTGGGGCGAAGGCACGTTGCGCTCGGCGATCATCGCCATCGCATTGATCCTGCCGGTATTCGCCTATCGCCACTATGTGACAGACAAAGGCCAATTCCCGGCCAAGATGCTGGAGGATCTGAAAATCGGCGGCAACCCCGACCTGTCGGTGCGCAAGGCGGGCTGGCGGCCCTACGTGACACTGATTGCCGGAGTTGCAGTGGTCATCATCTCGAATCA
>JBATPI010000212.1:0-2497 GCA_049291415.1 Paracoccaceae bacterium
GTCGTACGCGGTCTCGATCGAGGATTTCGCCGACGAGGTCAAGGCATGGCTCGACAAGCAGCCCGACGGCTTCCGCCTCAACTTCTACGTCGACGAGGTCGGCCAGTTCATCGGGTCCAACACCCACCTGATGCTCAACCTCCAGACCATCGCCGAAAGCCTCAACACCAAGTGCGGCGGCCGGGCCTGGGTCTTCGTGACCTCCCAGGAGTACATGGACAAGGTCGTCGGTGACCGCACCAAGCAGCAGGGCAACGACTTCTCCAAGATCCAGGCCCGGTTCAAGACCCGCGTCCACCTGACCAGCGCCGACGTCGAGGAGGTCATCCGCAAGCGGCTGCTCGAGAAGAACGACGAGGGGGCCGTTGCGCTCCGAGCGATCTACGCCACCGAGTCGGCCAACTTCAAGACGCTGTTCGATTTCGTCGACGGCGCGAAGAACTACCGCAACTACACCGACGAGGAGCACTTCGTCGGCACCTACCCCCTCGTCAGCTACCAGTTCCCGCTCTTCCAGGCCGCGATTATCGGGATCTCGGACCACAACGCATTCGAAGGCCGCAACAGTTCCGTTGGTGAGCGGTCCATGCTTGGCGTCGTCCAGGACGTCGCCAAGGTCGTCGGGACCGGCGAGCTCGGAACGCTGGCCACCTTTGACCGCATGTTCGAGGGCATCCGTGCCTCACTGAAGGCACAGGCCCAGCAGCAGATCCTCGTCGCGGAGCGCAACCTGGACAACGAGCTGGCCATCCGGCTCCTTAAGGCGCTCTTCCTCGTCAAGTACGTCGAGAGTTTCCAGGCCACCGCTCGCAACCTCACCGTGCTCGTCTACGACCGCTTCGGGCTCGATCTGCCGGCCTTGGCCGAGGACGTTAAGGAAGCGCTCGCCGAGCTGGAGCGGCAGACCTACATCCAGCGCAACGGCCAGGTCTACGAGTACCTCACCAACGAAGAGCAGGTCATTGAGGAGGAGATTAAGAACGTCGACGTCGACGCCTCCGAGGTCAGTTCCCAGCTGTTCAAAGTGCTCTCGGTCGACGTCATCAGGACCAACAAGATCCGCTACGCCAAGAACGGCCAGGACTTCCCGTTCGGGTTCAAGCTCGACGACCAGGTCCACGGGCAGCAGAAGGAACTCTCGGTCCACTTCATCACGCCGGACTACTCGTACACCGCGGACGAGACCCGGATGCACAGTGCCGGAAAGGACGAACTGCGGGTCGTGCTCGACCCCGACGAGCGTGTGCTCTCCGACCTGCGGCTGCTGCTCAAGACCGACAAGTACATCAAGCGCAAGCGCACCAGCTCACTCTCCGCGGTCGAAGAGCAGATCCTCCAGGCGAAGGCGACCCTCAACCGCGAGCGGGAGAAGGAACTCGCCCAGCGCATCCAGACCGCTGTCGGCAAGGCCGGGCTGATCATCAACGCCGCCGACGTCCCGGCCAGCTCGACCGACGCGATCGGACGAGTGACCGAGGGCTTCCAGGAGCTCATCAGCCGTACCTACACCCAGCTCAAACTGCTCGGCGGCATCACCTACAGCGAGCAGCAGGTGGCGGGCGCCGCGAACCCCGACAGCGGGCTGTTCGATGCAGAAGCACTGATGAAGATCGACCAGGCCACCCAAGAGGTCCTCTCGGCGATTCTGCGAAAGACCGGCCAAGGCGAGCAGGTCACGATGAAGACGATCGTCGACACCTTCCAGGCCAAGCCCTACGGATGGGACCTCGCCTCGATCGAGGTCATCGTGGCCTCTTTGGTCGGCGCCTCGAAGGTCACGCTGACGATGGATGGCAACGTCCTCAAGCGGACCGAAATCGCCACCGCGCTGCGTAACACGCAGAAGCACGGCCACCAGGTCATCGCGCCGCAGAAGACATTCGACGAGCGCAAGGTCGCAAGCTTCCGCAAGTTCTGCATCGACTTCTTCGATGAGCCCAGCGCTCCGAAGGATCCCCTCGAGTTGGCCCGCCACGGCGCCGACAAGCTCAAGGGCAAGCTTGACGAGTTGCGAGCTGCCGTGAACGTCTCGCGCTACCCGTTCGTCCAGCAGCTCGACGGCCCGATCGGCCTCCTGGAACAGGTGGTCGGCAAGAGCGACGACTGGTACCTCAACGACTTCAACCTCGGCGACGACCTCCTCGAAGCGAAGGACCATGTGATCGACCCGATCCAGTCCTTCGTCAACGGACCACAGCGGACGATCTACGACGACGCCGCAGCTCTCCTCACCACCCACACCAGCAACCTCAATTACCTGCCCTCCGGCAGCGATGAGGCCATCAATGCTGCGCTCGCCGACCCGAACGCCTTCCGTGGCAACAAGATGGCCCAGCTAAGGCAAGCCACCGACGCCTTGCGGGGCCAGATCGACAGTGTTGTCGCGGACAATCGGGCGGCGGTCGCCAGCACCCTGGAGCGCCGCCGCAGCGAACTCGTCGACACCGCGTATTACGCGGCCGCCACACCGGAGGCCCAGCAGCGTGCCGTCCAGCGG
>JBATPI010000213.1:0-1844 GCA_049291415.1 Paracoccaceae bacterium
CCCCCGGCCCGACCCTGAGCGAGATCGGGACAGTGGCCGAGATTGCCGACGGCATCGCCATTGTCGTCGGGCTGGAACGCGCGCTGTCAGAGGAATTGCTACAATTTGCCAGCGGTGTGCAGGGCCTTGTGCTGGATCTGGAACCGGGGAGGCTGGGGGTTGTCTTGCTGGGCCCATCGGATGGCGTGACGGTGGGAGAAAGTGTCACCCGGTCGCATCAGGTGGTCAGCACCAAGGTTGGACCCGGCCTTCTGGGCCGGGTGGTCAGCGCACTGGGGGAGCCACGCGATAACAGGGGCGCGATTGCCGCGTCAAACCTGCGCCCTGTCGAGGCCGACGCGCCCAAAATCCTGGACCGACAGGCCATTGCCCGCCCGCTGGCCACCGGCATCAAGGCCATTGATGCGGCGGTGCCGGTCGGTCTTGGGCAGCGGCAATTGATCATTGGCGATCGGCAGACGGGCAAGACCTCGCTGGCGGTGGACGCGATCCTGAACCAGAAACATACAGAGGTGATCTGCATCTATTGCGCCATCGGGCAGCGCGGGGATGCGGTGGCCAAGGTGATAGGCGCGATCCGTGATGGCGGGATGACGGCCCGCAGCATCGTGATGTCTGCGGGCGATGAAGAGGCCGCCGGGCTGGCCTATATCGCGCCCTATGCGGCGCTGACGATGGCCGAATACTTCTCGGGCCAGAGTCAGGACGTTCTGGTGATCCTGGACGATCTGACCCATCACGCGCGATCTTACCGCGAGTTGTCGCTTCTGCTGCGCCGCCCGCCCGGGCGAGAGGCGTTTCCGGGCGATATCTTCTATATCCATGCGCGCCTTCTGGAACGTGCAGGCCAGTTCACCAAGGCGGCAGGCGGCGGGTCGATCACCGTGCTGCCAGTGGTGGAAACGCAGGCCGAAAACCTGTCGGCCTATATTCCCACCAACCTGATTTCGATCACGGACGGGCAGATCTACCTCTCGCCCCGTTTGGTGCGCAAAAACCAGTTTCCGGCCGTGGATCTGGGCATTTCGGTCAGCCGTGTCGGCGGCAAGGCGCAAAGTCGGGCGTTCCGGTCGGTGGCGGGAAATCTGCGCGTCACCCTGTCGCAATTCGAAGAGCTGGAGGATTTCGCCCGCTTTGGCACAAGGCTGGATGATGCCACCCGCGCCCGCCTGACTCGCGGTGCCGCCGTGCGCGCGGCCCTGCGTCAGGACGAGCGTGCGCCAATGACGGCGGTGGCGCAACTGACCGTGCTGATCGCCGCGATGGAGGGGCAATTCGACGGGTTGGCCGAGGCCGATGTGCAGGCCATGATGGCTGCCTTGTGTGCCTCCGTGCCGGGCGCGCTGGACGATGTGGCGGGGCGCATCGACGCAAATGAGGCACTAAGCGACGATGACCGCGCCCGGATGCTGGCGCTGAGTCAAGCGGCCCGGAAAAGTCTGGGGGCCGCAAATGACGCAAAGTCTTGAGGCCCTGTCGCGCCGCACCGTCAACATGCAGAGCATCCGCGGCATCGTGCATACGATGAAAACGCTGTCGGTGATCAATTCCGCACCCTACGAGCATGCCGCCGAAGCGATCAAAGCCTATCACGACACGGTGCTGGATGGCCTGCATGCGTTTCTTAGCCAGATCGGCCCGCTGGATGCCCCCGAACCGGCGGCCAACAATCGGGTGCTGATCGTATTCGGGTCGGATCACGGGTTGTGCGGCAATTACAACGAGGCGTTGGCCGCCCATGTTGCCCGCCACCTCGGCCCGCAAAAACCCACCATTCTGTGCATCGGCGCGCAAATGGCCGATGCGCTGCGCGATCAGGGCCTTGCGCCACAGCGGCAGTTCTT
>JBATPI010000214.1:0-13206 GCA_049291415.1 Paracoccaceae bacterium
GGGCCGGCTCGCGCCGTCGCTACGTCCCAGATTTCCTTGTCAGGCTGTCCAGCGGCAAGATGCTCGCGCTTGAGATCAAGGGAACCGACAGCCCGCAGAACAAGGCCAAACGCGACGCCTTGAGTGAATGGGTCAAGGCGATCAACGGAACTGGCGGATTTGGGCAGTGGGCGTGGGACGTCGCATTCAAACCGTCTGATGTGCAGGACATCGTCACCAAGCACGCAAAGGCCGCCGTGCCAGAACCGGTTGGTCAATGAACCAGGTCCAACGCGAAACAACTTCAAACGCTGCTTCTTCCGATGCCAGTGTCGTGTCGTCAGCGGGTGGTTTTGCGAAACGGTCGTATCACGCAAACATGAAAATACAGGGATAACAGGTTCTTACGGATCTACACCATATGGCCCACAGTTCAGAGCCTCGGAGAATAATGGCCCTGAGAGAACACTTTGGGGTCACAGTCTGGCACGACTGGTGGAAAGGGTTGCCCGCATAACCCCCGAAAACAACGGAAAAATCCGGCCCCAGTGGGAACGAGAGAACAGTTTCTCAAGGGCGAGTGGCGGAGGCGGTGGGATTCGAACCCACGGTGGGCTTCCACCCACGCTCAGTTAGCAACCGAGTGCTTTCGGCCTCTCAGCCACGCCTCCGACACCGACCATTTAACAATGCCGACGCGGGCGGGCAAGGGGGAAAGGCGCGGCAATGCACAGAGTTTGGGCTGGATCCGGCACCTTGCCGTCGGATCGCGGTTTGCAACCGTGTAACCGATGACGAGGGGCCGATGGGCGGTGACAACCACCCCACCCCGGGGGCCTGACAATGACGACAGACGGTATCCCGCCTCGCTATCAGCCGCTGAACAGAAAGTGCAGGACGTCGCCGTCCTTGACCTCATATGTCTTGCCTTCCACCCGGAACTTGCCGGCCTCTTTGGCCCCGGCCTCGCCCTTGCCGGCGACATAGTCGGCATAGGCCACGGTCTCGGCGCGGATAAAGCCCTTTTCAAAGTCGCCGTGAATAACCCCGGCAGCCTGCGGTGCCTGCGTGCCCTTTTCAATCGTCCAGGCCCGCGCCTCTTTGGGGCCAACCGTGAAATAGGTCTGCAGGCCCAACAGCTGATGCCCGGCCCGGATCAGGCGGTCCAGTCCCGGCTCTTGCAGCCCCATCTCTTCCAGAAAGATTGCCGCATCTTCCAGGGGCAGCTGGGCCAACTCTTCCTCGATCCGCGCGCTGATCACGACCGAACCCGCGCCCTGCGCCGCCGCCATCTCGGCCACCCGCGCCGACTGGCTGTTGCCGCTGGCCGCCATCGCCTCTTCGACGTTGCAGACATACAAGACCGGCTTGGACGTCAAGAGCTGCAACAGCCGCCAGTTGCGCAGATCATCGGCGGCAACCTTGACCGTCCGCGCCGGATGGCCCGCGGCCAGCGCTACCTCGGCCTGTGACAACAGCCGGTCCTGTTCCACCGCTTCTTTGTCGCCGCCCTTGATCTTGCGCGCCAGATTGGTGCGGCGCCGCTCGATACTGTCCAGATCGGCCAGCATCAGTTCGGTCTCGATGGTCTCGGCATCGGCAACCGGGTCGATCCGACCTTCTACATGGGTGATGTCGCCGTCTTCAAAACAGCGCAGCACATGGGCGATGGCGTCGCATTCGCGGATATTGGCCAGGAACTGGTTGCCCAGACCCTCACCCTTGCTGGCACCCCGCACCAGACCCGCAATATCGACAAAGGTCATCCGCGTCGGGATGATCTGCTTTGATCCCGCAATCCCCGCCAGCACATCCAGCCGCGCGTCAGGAACGGCCACTTCGCCCACGTTCGGCTCAATCGTGCAGAACGGGAAATTCGCCGCCTGCGCCGCCGCCGTGCGGGTCAGCGCGTTGAATAGGGTCGACTTGCCCACATTCGGCAATCCGACGATGCCCATCTTGAAACCCATGATGCCCTCCATTGGCGACCGCCTGCTCATACGGGCGCGCGGGAAAAGGATCAAGGTTCTGTGGTGCAACCTGCACGATGATGATCCCCAGTCAGGCGCGGTCATGCCTTTGCCCCTGCCCCGGCCTGCAATGTATGGCCCCCCCAGCGTTGGCCAAGTGTAACGGGCCATTGATTTTCCCCGCCACCCCGTGCAAACCAAGGATGGATTTGCAGGGGGCCCGGATGACACGGATCGACGACACTTTCGCGCGGCTGAAATCGCAGGGCAAAAAGGCGTTTGTCGCCTATGTCATGGGCGGTGATACCGATCAGCCCACCTCGCTGGCCGTGATGCAGGGCCTGCCCGCCGCAGGGGTCGATATCATCGAGCTGGGCATGCCCTTCACCGACCCGATGGCCGATGGCCCGACCATCCAGCTGGCCGGACAGCGCGCACTGGAAGGCGGCATGACGCTGCAAAAGACGCTGGCGATGGTGACGGCCTTTCGTCAGGGCGACACGACCACGCCGATCGTGCTGATGGGCTATTACAACCCGATCTATTCGCGCGGGGTGGACCGGTTCTTGCAAGACGCCAAAACCGCCGGGGTTGACGGGCTGATCGTCGTCGATCTGCCGCCCGAAGAAGACGCCGAACTGTGCATTCCCGCGCAAAAGGCGGGGCTGAACTTCATCCGTCTGGCCACCCCCACCACCGATGACAAACGCCTGCCAAAGGTGCTGCAAAACACCTCTGGCTTTGTCTATTACGTCTCAATCACCGGCATCACCGGGGCGGGTGCAGCCCAGCCCGGCGACGTCGCCCCCGAGGTTGCGCGGATCAAACGATCCACTGATCTGCCAGTGATCGTGGGCTTTGGCATCACCACGCCCGATCAGGCGCGCGGCATTGCCGGGGTGGCCGATGGCTGCGTCGTCGGCTCGGCCATCGTAAAGGACATCGGTGCTGGAAAACCAGTGGCCGAGGTGCTGGCCAATGTGGCGGCACTGGCTGCAGGCGCACATTCCGCCTGAGGCCAGACCCCGGCCGCGCGGGCTGTCAGTCCTGCGCCACGCCCTACGGCTTTGACAGTGGACGAACCCAGCGCAGCCCCCTAAACTTGTCGCCATTCCCCGGAGCGTTGCCCATGCCCGTCATCACCTGCATCGAAGATCTGAAACGGCTGCACCAAAAGCGCACGCCAAAGATGTTCTGGGACTACTGTGAAAGCGGCAGTTATACCGAACAGACATTCCGCGAGAACACGTCCGATTTCAGCCGGATCCGCCTGCGCCAACGCGTCGCGCGCGACCTGTCGGATCGCAGCATCGCAGGCCATATGCTGGGCCAACCTGTCGCCATGCCGGTCGCTCTGGCTCCGGTGGGCAGCACCGGCATGCAGCACCCCGATGGCGAGATTCTGGCCGCCCGCGCGGCGGCAAAATTCGGCGTGCCCTTCACCTTGTCCACGATGAGCATTTGTTCCATCGAAGACATCGCCGAACATGTCCCGACCCCGTTCTGGTTCCAGCTCTACGTCATGCGGGATGAGGATTTTGTCGATGCCATCATCGAACGCGCGAAAAAGGCCAAATGCAGCGCCCTGGTCCTGACGCTGGATCTGCAGGTGCTGGGCCAGCGCCACAAAGATCTGAAAAACGGTCTGACCAGCCCGCCAAAGCCCACACTTCTGAATCTTCTGAACATCGCCACAAAACCGCGCTGGGCTCTTGGCATGGCGCGCACCCCGCGCCGTCAGTTCCGCAATATCGTGGGCCATGTCAAAGGTGTCACCGATCTGGCCGACCTGACCACTTGGACGAATGAGCAGTTCGACCCCAAACTGGATTGGAAAAAGATCGCCCGCATCCGTGACCAATGGGGCGGCAAGTTGATCCTGAAGGGCGTGTTGGACGCCGAAGACGCGCAGATGGCCGTTGATGTGGGGGCCGATGCGATCATCGTCTCAAACCACGGCGGGCGACAGTTGGATGGGGCCCTGTCGTCCATCCGCATGCTGCCCTCGGTCGTCCGCGCGGTAGGCGACCAGACCGACGTCTGGCTGGATTCCGGTATCCGGTCGGGCCAAGACGTGCTGAAAGCGCTGGCCATGGGGGCCAAGGGCACCATGATCGGCCGCGCCTATATCCACGGCTTGGGCGCGATGGGGCAGGCAGGCGTGACCGCCGCGCTGGAAGTGATCGCCAAGGAACTGGACATCACCATGGCGCTGTGCGGCGAGCGTGACATTGCCGACATCGGCCGCCATAACCTCTTGGTCCCCGATGATTTTGAGGGCCGCTGGGCGTGACCCGGCTGGCCATTCCGGCCCTGCTGTTATGCCAGCTGACCGGTTTGATCCTCTCGGCGGCCCTTCTGGCCATCACCTTCGTGCAGCGTGAACAACTGGAAGGGCTGTTGCAGGGCTTTGCGGTCGAAAAGGTCGAAACCGCCACCGCGGCCGTTCTGGACGCCCTTGGCCAAGATCCCACCGATACCGGCCCGAAGGCTGGCGCCGTTGCGGGTATGAAAAAGTTGGCCGACAGGTTCGATCTGGATGCCGACCGACTGGCCACCTTTCGCCAAGAGATTCTGCCAGCCCTGATCCGCCAGATCGAACCTGTTGGCCAGTCTGCTGCCATCATAATCGCCATACCTCTTGCCTTTTGATCAAATTATACCGCATAACGGCGGCGTTCCTTTCCGCATGCCAAAGGTATCCAGATGTCAGCCGATTTGATCGCCGGTGTCCGCCATGACCGCTTGACCGCCTTTGCCGCGCGTGAGGCTGCCCGCTTTGCCAAAGGTCGCCCAAAGGCCGCCGAGGCGCTGGCCGCGGGCGAAGGCACATGGCTGGGCGGCGTGCCGATGCATTGGATGGCCGATTGGCCGATGCCGCATCTGCCCCTGGTTGCCCATGCGGAAGGTGCGCGCCTGACCGATATCGACGGCTTCGGCATTGACGATTTCTGTCTGGGCGATACCGGCAGCATGTTCGGCCACAGCCCACAACCCGTCGCCAAGGCGATCCGCGCGCAGGCCCGCCACGGGCTGACCTACATGCTCCCGACAAAGGCTGCGATGGAGGCCGGGCGCCTGTTGACCAAGCGGTTCGGCGCCTTCCGCTGGCAGATCGCCACCACCGCCAGCGATGCCAACCGCTTTGCCCTGCGCGTCGCCCGCGCCGTCACTGGCCGCCCCAAGGTGCTGGTTTTCAACGGCTGCTATCACGGCGCGGTGGACGACACGATGGTCACCCTGCAGAACGGCCGCACCATCACCCGCCCCGGCCTGATGGGCCAGATCACCGACCTTTCCACCCTGGCCACCTGTGTCGAGTTCAACGACCTTGCCGCCGTTGAGGCCGCGCTGAAAACCGGTGAGATAGCCGCCATCCTGACCGAACCCGTGATGACCAATTGCAGTATGGTCCTGCCGCAGGAAGGTTTCCATGACGGCTTGCGCGCCCTCGCCACCCGCTACGGCGCGCTGTTGATGATAGATGAGACGCATACCATCTCCTCAGGTCTGGGCGGCTATACGGCGGTTCACGGACTGCACCCCGACATGTTCATCGTCGGCAAATGCGTTGCGGGCGGCATGCCCACCGCCGTCTGGGGCCTGACCGAAGAGATCGCCCAGCGTTATCACACCGCCGATGCCCAGCGCCCGCCCGGCCACTCGGGCATGGGCACCACGCTGTCGGCCAACCCGATGCAATTTGCCTGCCTCGTCGCCACTCTGTCAGACGTGATGACCAAGGCGAACTACGCCCATATGCTGAAGGGCGCGCAACGTCTGGCTGATGGCCTGACCCGCGTGGTGGCCAGCCACGGCGCCCCTTGGCACATCGTCCGCGTCGGCGCGCGGGTGGAATTCATCTGCGCCCCCGGCCCGTTGGAAAACGGCACGCAGGCGGGTTTCGCCCACCAACCCGCGCTGGAAGCCGCCCTTCATACCGGTCTTTTGAACCGCGGCAGCCTGATTGCGCCTTTCCACAACATGATGCTGATCAGCCCCGTCACCAAAAAACGCCAGATTGACCGGCTGATCGCCAGCTTTGACGAAGTCCTGACCGACCTCTTCTCTCCCACCTGACCCCATCCGAAAGACCGCCATGACCACCGATATCAGCCCCTCGGGCTCGACCGTGACCGAAGCCGAAGCCTTCCTCGCCGCCCACCCGGAGATCGAGGCTTTTGACATCATGCTGCATGACGCCAACGGCATCGGCCGCGGCAAGATCATCCGTCGACATGAGTTGCTGTCGTTCTACAAATCCGGCCGCCACCTGCCGATCTCAATCCTGGGTCTGGATATCTGTGGCGAGGATGTGCATGAGACCGGCCTGATCTGGGACCAAGGCGATGGCGACCTGCGCGCCTGGCCCATTCCCGGCACGCTGGTGCCCTTGCACAAAACCCAGCCACCGCGTGGCGAGGTGTTCATGTCGATGTATACCCTTGACGGCGCGGCCATGACCTCAGACCCGCGCCACGCGATGCAGCGTCAGGTGGATGCGCTGGCCGCACAAGGCCTGCACCCCGCGGGCGCGTTTGAGCTGGAATTCTTCCTGCTGGACCCCGAGCGCGACGCGAACGGCAAGATGCAGCCCGCCCGCGACGTGCTGGATGGCCGCAAAAGCAACAAGACCGAGGTCTATTCGGTTGATCACCTGCACGGTATGCTGCCCCTGTTCAGCGACATCTACGCCGGTGCCAAGGCCGCCGGTATCACCGCCGAGACGCTGATTTCCGAATATGCGCCCGGCCAGTATGAGCTGACGTTGAACTACCGCCAGGACGTGATGCAGGCCGCCGACGACCTGATCCGGCTGAAGCGGATCGTCCGCGCGCAGGCCCGCGCCCATGGCGTGACGGCGTGTTTCATGGCCAAACCAAATGAGAATTACGCCGGGTCGGGCATGCATTTCCATGTGTCCATGCTGGACGACGCGGGCGCGAATGTGTTTGTCGAGGCCAAAGAGGGCGACTTTAACCCCACCATCCTGCACGCGCTTGGTGGGCTGAAAGAGACGATGGCGGACTCGATGCTGGTCTTTGCGCCGCACGCGAATTCCTGGCGGCGCTTTGCCAGCCAGTCCTACGCGCCGGTCAGCCCGACATGGGGCGTCAACAACCGCTCGGTCGCGCTGCGCATCCCGGCAGGCGACATCAAGGCGCGAAGGATCGAGCATCGCCCTGCAGGCGTTGACTCCAACCCCTATCTGGTTGGCGCCACAGTGCTGGCCGGCATCCGCCACGGCATGGCAAACCGCATCGACCCCGGCCCGGAAACCACCGGCAACGGCTATGAAGACAGCGGTGAGATCAAGATCCCCACCGACTGGAAATCAGCGATCGAACTGGCCAAGGCCTCAGCCTTTCTGAAAGACGCGCTGGGGACCGACATGCACCGCACTTTTACCGCCATCAAAGCGGCGGAATACGCGCGGGTGATGCGCACGGTCTCAGAGGTGGATTTCGACCTCTACCTGCACACCGTCTAAGGGGCGATGCGCGAATCGCGCATCCTACGGCGACCAGCGGCAGGCCCCGGAACAGATCTGCTGGCCCGCCAGAATGGCCGCAGCGATCAGCGCAGGCACCCGTGGGTCCAGCCCCACGGGCGGCAAGATCCGGCCCGCAAAGCCCGCCTTGGCCAAGGCCACGGGAATATCCGCCGTCACATGCCCGCCCGCCATGGCAAAGAACGGCAGGCAGACCGCATCCGCGCCATAGCCAGTCGCGGTTTCCAACTGCGGGGTCTGGTCGATGAAGGCCGCCGCCGTGGGCACCCCGACCTCGGCCGCAATGCGCCCCGATACATGGGCCGCAATCGCCGACGGCACTGGTGATTTGAACGAGCCGTGTGCCGCCAGCAACACCCGCCCCGCCCCCGCTTCCCGCGCGATCTGAACTGTCAGATCATGCACAGCGGGCAGACAGCCAAACGGCTCCAGCATCTGCCAGCCATTGGCACCGGCGTCCAGCAGCCGCTGGGGGATATGGGTCCGCGTGAACCAGCCCCCGGCCATGAACAGCGGGAAAACCACGCCCGGCGCGCCTGCAGCCTCGGCCGCCAGCCGCCCCGGCTGAGCCAGCGTCGCCGCGCCCAGCTGCCAGCCTGGCAGATGCGCCGCCACCCGCGCCTCCAGATCATCCAGCTCACCCGCCGCCACGGCAGGGTCAGACGGCTGACCATGTGCCACAATCAACGCCCGTCTCATACCGCCCCCCCGATCAGACTGTGATCCGCCGCAGCGCCCTGACAATGGCCGATAAAGGCGCGGATGGTCAGCGCGGCCTTGGCCCCCTCGGCCAGCACCAGCCCCAGCCGCAACGGATCAGCCCCGGTCAGGGGCACATGCACCAGCCGCCGCCCATCGGGCGCCAGATCCGACTGCGGCCGGATATTGGCGATGGCATAGCCAAAGCAATTGGCCACCATCGCCCGCATCACCCCCATGTCGCGCGTCCTCTCGACCACGTGCGGACGCAGGCCATAGGGGCGAAAGATTTCCAGAAAATAATCGGTCGAGAATGGCAGATCCAACAGAACCATCGGATGATCGACCAGATCCTGCGGCGACACCTCTGCGCGCCCGGCCAAAGGATGCTCGGGGTCAAACAGCGCATAGGGTTTCAGGCTGAGCAGGGGCAGAAACTCAATATCCTTGGGAATATCCAGATCATAGGTCAGCGCCACATCCAGCCGCGCCTGGCGCAGGCCCTCGAGGATTTCAGCCTGATGCCGCTCATACTGATGAAAATCAACTTCGGGGAAACGGTCGGTGAAACTGCGCCGCAGACCGGGCAGGACGACCTGGGCAAAAGTCACCAGACAGCCCACCGACAAAGGCCCGCGCACCTGGCCGGTGATCGCATTGGCCAAATCGTTCAGCGTCCCCGCCGCGGCCAGAACCGCCCGCGCTTCATCGACGAACTGTCGCCCGCCTTGGGTCAGCGACAGCCCTTGGGCATGGCGGCGGATGAACATCTGCAGGCCGAATTCCTGTTCCAACTGGGCAATGGCAGCAGAAATCGAGGGGGATGAGACATTCACCCGCTCGGCCGCAGCGGCGATTGAGCCGGTCTCGCCCACGGCGACCAGATATTCCAGCTGTCTCAGAGTGAACCGCAGCGCCATGGCCCTGATTTAGCCGCCCGCGCGCGGTGGTGAAAGCCTATTCGTCGCCCGGCACACCATATGAGGGTGCCTCACGTGGGTCGCGGGCGCGCTGGACATAGGCCGCCATCTGCGGCTGATAAACCGCCCAGGCGCGGGCAACCTCTGCAATCGGGGTGGCCCCTTCGGACCAATCGGCGCGCAATGACGCACAGGGCCAAGTGTCGCGGTCCACAATCAACAGCCCCGCCGAATGCACCGGCCCGGCCTCCCCCCCGGCGTCTGCTGCGGCCTGCAAACCCGCAATCAGACGGCCGCCGAGATTGCCCTTTGCCGCCTGATACCCCGCAATCATCGCCGCCGGCACGCCGTCATGGGCCAGAAGATTGCCCCCCGCAATCATGCCGTCACCCGGCGCCAGCGCCCAGATCCCCAGCGTCCGACTGCCCGAATGGCTGGCCACCTCGCCGTTGCGGTCAACGCACATCAGCTGGCGATAGTCGACATGCGGTGCCTCAGCCACCACCTGCGCCATCGCCTGCGGGGCACTGGCCCCAGCCTGCATCAGATCCAAGAGCCGCGACCCCAGCGCCGGATCAGTTATATTCTGCGTCGCCGCCACCCCAACGCCTGCCCGCGCATGCGCGCAGCGCGCCGCAACCGCGGGTGAAGAGGATGCGATCACCATACCGAATTGCCCGGTCTGCGGGCAGCGGGCGAGAAGCGAGAATGTCATCGGGCAATTCCTTTGGCTGGCCGCCGGGGGCGCGTCGCCCCCCGGACCCCCAGAGGATATTTGAACCAAGATGAATGTCTGAGTTTCATTTTGGCCCAGAGACTCCTGGGGGGGGGTTGTGTTTACTTTCGCCCTTGGCTCCACAAACCAAGGGCATTGAGGTGTGAAACCCCGGCTGCGGGGTCAGTCCGGGATCACCGCCGTGCCGTCGATTTCTACCAGCCAGTCAGGGCGGGCAAGGGCCGTCACCACAACCCCGGTCGAGACCGGATGCACACCCTTGATATATTCGCCCATGGTCCGGTAGACCGCCTCACGGTGGCGCACGTCGGTGAGGTAAACCACGACCTTGCACAGATGCTCCATCTTGCCACCGCATTCCTCAATCAGTTGGCGGATGTTCTGCATCACCTTATGGGTCTGCTCAACCGGATCATGGCTGTTGATATTCTGCGCTGTGTCCAGATCCTGCGGGCATTGGCCGCGCAGAAAGATGGTTCTGCCGCGCGCGACCACAGCCTGACACAGGTCATTGTCCAGCTTTTGTTCGGGGTAGGTCTCTTTGGTGTTGAACTTGCGGTGGCGGGTGTGGGCCATGGTGGAAAGCGTCCTTTTGGAAGAATGAGAAAGGGTTTGCGCGCCGGCTCAGGGCATGCGGCTGGCGATCCAGCGGGCGAAGTCATAGTTTGGGCGTTCCAGATGGCTTAGCGCGCCGGGGCCGGACATGCTGGCACAAAGACCGCGGAACACCTTTTCGGTGCAGCCCTTGTCCTCGACTTGGACATCATCCAACAGGGCCTTCATTGCCTTCAGGTGCGTGCCCGAGTCAGGGTCGGCCATCCATTCCGCACTCATCCCGCCGCCGAACAGCACCTGCACCTTGCCCGGCCCGTTCGGCGTCAGGCTGAGATACCAGAAGTATCCCGGCGTCAGGGTGATCAGCAGGCTGGGATAGATCGCCAAAAGCCAGGTGATGTTGCGATCATCACCTTTCAGAGTGGTGTTGGACGGATGCGCCAGCGCCAGCGGCACCGAGTCATTCTTGAGAATCCAGTGATAGTTGAAGGCCGCCTTGCCCTCGGGGCATTCCATCTTGTTCAGGTCAGACGCCCCGCCGATGGTGCCGGCATGGCAGACCGGCAGGTGATAGCTTTCCATGAAATTCTCGGCCAGCACCTTCCAGTTGGTGTCCCATTCGAATTCCTCACGGAAGACTTCAGTATAGGTCTCCATCGGCAGATGACCAACCAATTGGTCCACCTCGGCCAGCAGCTCGGACGGCGGGGCGGCGTCGGAGTTCAGCGACACCATGATCCAGCCGCGCCAGATTTCCACCCTGATCTGCGGCAACCGCACATCATCCTTGCAAAACGCCTCGTTCTTGCCCATCGCAGGCGCTCCGCGCAAGGATCCGTCCAGATTATAGGTCCAGGCGTGATAGGGGCAAACGATGGCGCGGGTGTTGCCGCGCCCCTCCAGCAGGGTCGACATCCTGTGACGGCAGACGTTCGACAGCCCGCGCAGGTTGCCGTCCCGATCACGCAGGATGATGATCGGCTCACCCGCGATCTTCATCGTCAGATAGTCGCCGGGGTTCGGCAACCCCTCGGCCCGGCCGGCGCAGAGCCAGTCTTTGCCGAAGATGTGCGTCTGCTCCAACTCGGCGAACTCGGCCGAGGTATAGACCGATTTCGGCATGGCATGCGCCTGCTCAAACGGCTGGGCGACATTGGCGCGCAGTTCCTTCAGGGCGGGATCATGGGCGGTCATCTGGCAGCCTCCGTATGCAAAGGGCGGGGTTTGGAAAACTCATCGCCGGGATTCAACTTTGGCAAAAGGACTGAATCATGCAGCGCGGCTTAGGCCAGGCCTAATCAGTGCTGTTTTGTGGCATGGCCGATTGCACCGCCGCGACCAGCCCTTTGGCCAGCGCAGGCATTGCGGCCACCTCATAATGGATGCCGTCCACCGCTGAGACCTGCACCAAAGGGGCCGCATCCACAAACCCCACCCCCAGCCGCGTTGCCACCTGGGCAAGTGCCGGTGCCAGCGCCCGGGATTTCGTCGCCCCCCCGGCGAACATGCCCGCCAGACAGCCGGTTTCAGCAATCGGCGGTGGCGCCACCAACAAGACCTGGGGCGCCCCGCCCCCCGGCCCGCAGCCACTGGACAGGATCGCCCGCGTCATCCGCTCCAGCGATTGGGCAATCTCGGCCGCCTGCATGCCAAACCGCGGCTTCAGGTCATTCGTGCCCAGCATCACCAGAACCAGATCTATCGGCGCATGGCTTTCCAGAATAGCCGACAGCAGGGTCAGCCCGTTGCGGTGCGCGCCCTCGATCGGATCGTCATGCAGGACCGTGCGGCCCGGCAGACCCTCGGCAATCACCTCCCAATCCGGCAAGGCGTGTGCCAGATGTGTGACCCAACGGTCCTCACGCGCCATCCGCGCCTTGGTCTGCAGATCGGGCAAAGGCAGCGTGCCATGCGTGTTGGAATCGCCGTAGCACAGCAGGGTTCGGGTCGCCGTATCTCTCATGGGGTCACCTCATAGGGCCAATTGGCCTGCGAAAACGCGCCGCCATCCACCCACAACGTCTGTCCGGTGACAAAGCTGGCCGCGTCCGAAACCAGGAACAGCAAAGGTCCGCAGATGTCCTGCGGCACGCCAACCCGGCGCAGGGGCGTGAGCCGTGCCCAGATGGCGGCATAGTCCCCCGCCTCAGCCGCCGTGCGCTCGGTTGCGACGGCGCCCGGAGCAACACAGTTGACGCGGATGCCATAGGGCCCCAGTTCCACCGCCGACGCCTTGGTGAACTGCTCTACCCCACCTTTTGAGGCGGTGTAATCCACCAGCCGCGGGAAGGCCAATTTGTTGCAGCCAGAGCCCAGATTGACGATCGCCCCACCCGTCCCGGCAGCAATGCAGGCACGGGCAAAGGCCTGTGTATTCAGAAATGTGCCACGCAGATTGGTGCGCATCACGGCATCCCACTGATCGGCGCGCAGGTCCAGCAGGCTGGCCCAGGTCTGAATGCCCGCATTGTTGACCAGCACATCCGGGGCCGCCCCGGCCCAAGCCCCCACCTCGGCATGCAGCGCCACAACCGCCGCCTCATCGCCCGCATCACTGTCCCAGCCGCGCGCACGCTGACCCAGCGCGGCCACCTCCGCCTCCAACGCCTGCGCCGCATCCGGCTGGCCCAGATGGGTAAACCCTACCGCATGCCCCGCCCCCGCCAAAGCCAGCACCAGATGCCGACCGATGGCTGAGTCGCCCGCTGTCACTATGGCAACCATGGCCCCCCCTTTTTGCCCAGAGGATGCCGCGCGGCACCGCAAAGGAAAACCCCCATCATCGTACAAGGTGGCACACCCGGATACCTCCGGCGGGAGTATTTCAGCCAAGAT
>JBATPI010000215.1:0-1607 GCA_049291415.1 Paracoccaceae bacterium
GTGTCGCGCAAGCTGTGGGAAGCCTCGGGCCACTGGGAAAGCTATCAGGAGAACATGTTCATCGTTGAGGTGGACGAGGAACATGCGCGTGAGAAAACGATCAACGCGCTGAAGCCGATGAACTGCCCCTGCCATGTGCAGATCTTCAACGTCGGGCTGAAGTCTTATCGTGATCTGCCGCTGCGGATGGCCGAATTCGGGTCGTGCAACCGCTATGAGCCGTCAGGCGCGCTGCATGGCATCATGCGGGTGCGTGGGTTCACGCAGGATGACGCGCATATCTTCTGTCGTGAAGATCAGATCGAGGCGGAATCGAAGAAATTCATCGAATTTCTTGCTCGCGTCTATGCCGATCTGGGCTTTGACAAATGGCGGGTGAAACTGTCGACGCGGCCAGACAAGCGGGTGGGGACGGATGCCAGTTGGGATCTGATGGAAGAAGCGCTGGCCAATGCCTGCACGGCGGCGGGCTGCCCTTATGAGCTGTTTCCGGGTGAAGGCGCGTTCTATGCGCCCAAGCTGGAATTCGTGCTGACCGACGCCATCGGCCGCGATTGGCAATGCGGCACCTTGCAGTTGGACCCGAACATCCCCGAGCGTCTGGGCGCGGCCTATGTCGGCGAGGACGGGGCCAAGCACACGCCCTACATGCTGCACCGCGCCTGCCTGGGATCGTTTGAACGCTTTATCGGTATTCTGATCGAGAACTTTGCCGGCAAGCTGCCGTTCTGGCTGGCGCCGCGTCAGGTGGTGGTGGCATCCATCGTTTCGGACGCCGATCCCTTTGTGGAAGAGGTGGTCGCGGCGCTGACCCTGGCGGGCGTGCGGGTTGAGGCTGATACCCGCAATGAAAAGATCAACTACAAGGTGCGAGAGCATTCGGTGGGCAAGGTTCCGGTCATTCTGGCGATCGGCATGAAGGAAGTGGAAGAGCGGACTGTTTCAGTGCGCCGCCTGGGTGAAACACAAACCACCACCATGACGCTGGCCGATGTGGTGGCAGAACTGTCCCGCGCGGCGCTGCCGCCGGATCTGGTCTAGTCTCAAACGCCTGATCTGAAAGCAAAGCCGCCCCGCACCTTTGGGGCGGCTTTTGCGTTCCGGGTTGGAATGGTTTGCGTTACAGGATCACGAAAACTTGGGGTCACGCTGTGGTGGCGTAACGTCTGCGCCGGGGGCCGCGTAGGGACAGCTGTATCGCGAACCTGCGATGCTGATCCCAACAGGAGAGACCCCATGACCATTCAGACCAAAACCCTTGCCGTTGCCAGTGCGCTGGCCTGTGCGATGACATTCTCGGTGGGTGGCGCTGCCATGGCCGAAGAGATGGAGCATTGCTTTGGCGTGGCGCTGGCCGGGCAGAACGATTGCAAGGCCGGTGAAGGCACCACCTGCGCAGGCACCTCAAAGGTCGACTATCAGGGCAATGCCTTCAAGCTGGTCCCCGTCGGCACTTGCGCCACGATGGAGCTGCCGGCCGCTGCGGATGGCTCGGCCCGGATGGGCAGCCTGGAAGCCGTGGACCGCGACATGGCGATGTGATCGCCCCGTGGCTGGCGCCCCGTGGCTGGCGCCCCGTGGCTGGCGCGCTGTGGCTGGCGCGCTGT
>JBATPI010000216.1:0-1867 GCA_049291415.1 Paracoccaceae bacterium
GCCTGCCGGGCGTGTCTGTCACCCAGTCCGGCCCAATAGGCTCAACCTCTACGCTGCGGGTGCGTGGCGCGGATGGCAAATACCTTGCGGTCTTTGTCGATGGCATCAAGCTGTCAGACCCCTCTGGTACATCGGTCAGCTTTGACTGGGGCAGCCTGATGACCGCAGACATCGCTCGGGTCGAGGTGCTGCGCGGCTCGCAATCGGCCCTTTGGGGCGGATCTGCCGTGGGGGGCGTGATCAACATCACCACCCGCGCTGGCATCGAAGACGGTCTGCACCAGTCTGTCACAGCCGAAGGTGGCAGCTACGGCACGGGCAAGCTGTCCTACGGGTTGACCCAAAAGGACGACCGGATGGAATTGGCCTTTACAGCCACCCGCCTGCACACCGACGGCTATTCCGCCTTTGACGGTGGCACCGAAAGGGACGGCGCCGATGCCACCCGGCTGTCGCTCTCGACCCGCTATCAGCTCAGCGACACACTGGCGCTGGGCGGCTCGGCCTTCTGGCAGGAAACCACCCAGGATTATGACGGCTACACCGCCTTTACCTTGGGCGATCTGATCGGCTACAGCCAGACCCGGCGTGAGGCGGGTGCCCGGGTTTTTGCCGAACTGTCGCTGGGCCAGACCGAACACATCTTTGATCTGACCGCGCTGGACGTCACCCGCAGCTATGATCAGGCCGGCAGCATCGACACCTATGGCGGCAAGCGGTTGACCTTTGGCTGGCAGGGCAAGACCGGCCTGTCGCCCGCCGTTGACCTGATCTATGGGGCCGACTGGTCGCGCGAGACGGCGGATTACACCAACTTGCCCGGCGGCACCGCGTCGACCGAAATCTACGGTGCTTTTGCCGAGATGCTCTGGGCGGCGTCGGACAATTTCGATCTGTCGGCAGCGCTGCGGGCTGACCACAACTCGGGCTTCGGCAGCTTTACCACCGGGCGGCTGGCGCTGTCATGGCGGCCGGCTGACGGCACCACGCTGCGCGCCGCCGTCGCCACCGGATTTCGCGCGCCGTCGATCGACGAACGCTTTGGCAACTATCCCGGCGCCTTCCCCTTTGTCGGCAACCCCTCGGTGCAACCCGAAGAAAGCCTCAGCTATGAATTGGGGGTCGAGCAGGCCTTTGGCGGCGGTGCCACGCTGTCGGCGACGCTGTTCCAGCTCGATATCGAAAACCTGATCCTCTACCAGTTCGGCGCGCCCTCCACCGTCGTCAACGTTCCGGGCGTTTCCACCCGCAAGGGGGTAGAGATCGCGGCCGCGCTGCCGGTCAGTGAGGCGGTGTCGCTGGGGCTGGCCTACACCTACACCGACGGGCGCGATTCCGCCGGGGCGCGGCTGGTGCGGGTGCCCTATCATGAACTGTCGCTGACCCTGGATGCCGCAGTGTCGGACCGCCTGTCAGCGGGGCTGGCGCTGACCCATGTGGCAGGCCGCATGGACAATGATGCCAATACTTTTTTGCCCGTGGCGATGCCCGATTACACCGTCCTTGCAGCCCGGGTGTCCTATGACCTGAACGACACGACCGAGGCCTATCTCAAGCTCGATAACCTGTTGGACGAAGACTACCAACAGGTGAACGGCTATGCCGCCGCGGGCCGGTCGGTCTATCTGGGCATTCAGGCCAAATTCTGATGTGCTGGGCCGGGCGCCACCGCGCCCGGCCTCTTTCGAACAGGCAAAGGGGATGAACATGGTTAATAAGGCTGGCCCCGCCCAACGCGGAAAGACGTGTGGAAGACGTTCGCAAGACGTCGGAAAGACAAACTTTCGCGTCTTGTCCCTGGTGCTTAACACCGCGTTCCCAATGCTTTGCGTGGCTCTGCCCGCCTTGGCTGACGCCCCCGCCCGTG
>JBATPI010000217.1:0-2889 GCA_049291415.1 Paracoccaceae bacterium
GTCCTGACCCACACCCCAAAGCTGGGTGTGGCACGGCTTAGTGGCATGTGATAGTGGCAGATGTCCGCTTTATCCTAGCGTTTTCCTAAGCTAAATAATATGTTGCGAGTCACACGTAGTGGCATTCTGGAGTCCGCTTGACGTACATCGTGTCCCCATCGCGGATCGAGCCAGCCCGGCTCGAAGATGACATCCCGCTTGACCTGGTCGAGACGGCAAACCGGCTGATTCAGTCGTCGCGCGGTTTGGGCCGGAACTTGCCTGCCCGTACCCTGGCCGATTTGGCCGCGATGGTGCGGATGATGAACAGCTACTACTCCAACCGTATCGAAGGCAACAACACCCGCCCGCGCGACATTGAACGGGCGCTCGCTGGTGACTTTGACGCCGATCCAGGGCGTCGGGCGCTGCAGCAAGAACATGCGGCCCATGTCCACCTGCAAGAAGAAATCGACCGCCGGGCGGTCGAGGGCACGCTCGCAGATCCGAGTGATCCGTCGTTCATCAAATGGCTTCACGAAGCCTTCTATGAAGGTGCCACTGAAGAGATGCTGACGCTGCGCCATGGGGGCCAAGTGGTCCGGATCGTTCCCGGGGAATGGCGGCAGGGTGACGTGGAGGTTGGCGCCCATGTCCCGCCTCCGTTTGAGGCCGTTCCCTCGTTCACGGCGCATTTCCACGCCCGGTTTCGGCTGGATTGGCTGCATGGTCAGGTCACGCGCACACTCGCCTTGGCGACTGCACACCATCGCTTCAACTTCATTCACCCGTTCTACGATGGGAATGGCCGCGTCAGTCGTCTGATGTCGCACGCAATGGCGCATCATGCCGGTATCGGGGCAGGGGGACTTTGGTCAGTCTCGCGCGGCTTGGCGCGGGGTCTTCAGGATGGCCTACCGGGTCGCGATGAATATCGTGAGATGATGCAACTTGCCGACCGCGTCCGCCAAGGCGACCGCGACGGACGCGGGAACCTCTCCTTGGCAGCGCTGGTCAGCTTTACCAAATGGTTCCTGGCGGTTTGCGAGGATCAGGTCAGCTTCATGGCGGGCATGTTCGACTTTGATCGATTGGGTGAGCGGCTGGCCCGTTACGCTGCGCTCTCGGGTCTGGGCGACAGGGCAGGGGACTTGCTGCGCATCATCCTCCTGCGAGGTGAGGTCGACCGTGGTGACGTGGCGGCCCTGCTGGGCGTGGCCCCGCGAACTGCACGGGCCACAATGAAATCCCTTTTAGACGATGGAGTGGTCGGGTCCGAGACTCCGCGTAGTGCCTTGATGCTGCGTTTTCCCAGCAAAACTCACGATGTCCTGTTTCCACGTTTGTTCGACGCAGTCTAACGGCTGCCAAGTTCTGGATCGCCAAGGAAGGATACCGCAACGCGCGACTTGAAATCGTCGGTGCCGAGGACGGCGATAGGGCAGGGGGCGCGTAGCTGGCCGCCTGAGCGCTGCTAAGGCGTGAGGGGCCAGCCCACAGGCGGGCCTCTCACCGACCACAACCCCGTCCCGCGATCTCGCGGGGCACCAAAGGATCCATCCCCCAAGACGGAGGTCTTCAACCAAGAGCCCGGCCGGGAGGCTGGCGGCGTTACAAGCATCAGCGCGACAACCGGCTCCTGACGTTGGGGCACCATCCCCCGCTCGCCATTCCCTTCCTTGCCCCGAATCCCGTCTTCGAGATCAACCCGCATGGGGTCGGACTACGGGCGAGCCCGTGCCGCCGGGTGGATTCGGGCGAGCCGAACGCACCCGGTGATGTCAGCCAGTCTTCGGGCCTGCGGGGTCCTGTCGCGCGGGGGGTGGTCCCCCGCCTCCCAGACAGGAGCCAAACAGATGTCTCGCAAAGATGCACACGCCTTCGCAGCCTCCCTCGCCGCCACGCTCATGGTCTCGATCGTCGTCTTCCAGGCAGGGGATGGAACCTTCGGCGCTGTCCCCGCCGATGAAATCGACGGCGACGAGGTCGTGATCGTGGGAGAGCACGATCCCTTTGGGTGAGGCTTCGGCCTCACTTCCCAAGGGCCCGGGGACGGTGCAGGTGCGCCGCCAGGCCTACCTTTGGCCGCGTGATCGGCGATGCCGATCCGAGGAACGCAGCGCTGCGACCTGGCGCCGCCTGTAGTGTCATCACTCCAGGCGGCATTTCTTACCCAACGGCAACCCCGAAGATCGATCCGACCAGCGCGGTCGCGGCCATGGCAAGGGCGCCCCAGAACGTCACCCGCACTGCGCCTCGCAGAATACCGGCGCCGCCAGCGGTTGCGCCAAGACCGCCCAGGATGGCGAGAGACAGAAGCGTCGCGATAGCCACGAAGGGGACGATCTGCAAAGGTGGCGCAAGCATGGCCACCAGAAGCGGGACCACGGCACCCACGGCAAAGGTCATGGCTGACACGAGGGCCGCCTGGATGGGATGGGCGGTCACCGTCTCGGATATGCCCAATTCGTCGCGGGCGTGGCTGCCAAGGGCGTCGCGGTCGGTGAGCTGGACGGCAACCTGTTCGGCCAAATCGCGGGTCAGCCCGCGCGCCTCGTAGATTCGGGTCAGTTCCTCGAGTTCGGCATCAGGCGTTTCAGCCAGTTCCTTGCGCTCGCGCGCCAGATCGGCCTGCTCGGCATCGGTCTGCGAACTGACCGAGACGTATTCGCCCGCCGCCATCGACATGGCTCCAGCGACCAGCCCGGCGAGGGCCGCGATCAGTACCTCCGTCCGCCCTGTGCCGGCTGCGGCGACGCCCACGACGAGGCTGGAGGTTGAGACAAGGCCATCATTCGCGCCGAGCACCGCCGCGCGCAACCAGCCGATGCGGTGCACCATATGTATTTCGGAATGGGACAGGCGGCTCATGCGGGAATTCCTTCAATACGGGTTTGCGGTGCTGTGATG
>JBATPI010000218.1:0-18534 GCA_049291415.1 Paracoccaceae bacterium
GCGCGGGCCGGTGCCGCTGTTGGCCGATACCCGTCCGGAAACCCGCCCGCCGCTGTCCGCCACCCCGGCAGAGACGGCGGTTCACGACTATGCCGCGGCGGACGGGAAGGCCGACTGGGACGCCGAACCCGACTACTCCCCCGATTATGCCGCGGGCGAAGACTGGCGGGCTGACGCGGGGTATGAGCCGGACTATGACCCCGCGCCGGTGATGATGCAGGCTCCGCCGCGCGTGGTCGGGCCGGCCACTGATCGCCGTGCCGTGGTGCAGGCCCCGCCGCGCAAGCTGGTTCAGCCCTCATCCCGTGCCATGGCCGAGGCGCAGCCGCGCCTGCGGTTTGACGACCCGGCCCCGGCCTATGAACTGCCGCCCCTGTCGCTGTTGTCGGATGCCGTAAAGATTGAGCGCGGCCAGTTGTCGGATGAGGCGCTGGAAGAGAACGCCCGGATGCTGGAATCGGTGCTGGATGATTACGGGGTAAAGGGTGAGATCGTCTCGGTCCGCCCCGGCCCCGTTGTCACCATGTATGAGCTGGAGCCCGCACCCGGCCTGAAAGCATCCCGCGTGATCGGTCTGGCCGATGATATTGCGCGCAGCATGTCGGCGCTGTCGGCGCGTGTCTCAACCGTGCCGGGACGCACCGTCATCGGGATCGAGTTGCCCAACGCCACCCGCGAAAAGGTGGTGCTGAAGGAAATCATCGCCGCCCGCGACTTTGGCGACAGCAACATGCGGCTGCCGCTGGCCTTGGGCAAGGATATCGGCGGCGATCCGATCGTGGCCAACCTATCCAAGATGCCCCACCTGCTGATCGCGGGTACCACCGGTTCGGGCAAATCGGTCGCCATCAACACGATGATCCTGAGCCTCTTGTACAAGCTGACGCCCGAGGAATGCCGCCTGATCATGATCGACCCGAAGATGCTGGAACTGTCGGTTTACGATGGCATCCCGCATCTGCTGTCGCCGGTGGTGACCGACCCGAAAAAGGCCGTTGTCGCCCTGAAATGGGTCGTGGGCGAGATGGAAGAGCGCTATCGCCGCATGTCCAAGATGGGCGTGCGGAATATCGAAGGCTATAACGGCCGCGTGCGCGAGGCGCTGGCCAAGAATGAGATGTTCCGCCGAACCATCCAGACCGGGTTTGACGAAGAAACCGGCGATCCGGTATTCGAGACCGAGGAATACGCCCCCGTTGCGTTCCCCTATATCGTGGTCGTCGTCGACGAGATGGCCGACCTGATGATGGTGGCGGGCAAAGAGATTGAGGCCTGTATCCAGCGTCTGGCACAGATGGCGCGGGCAAGCGGCATCCATCTGATCATGGCCACGCAACGGCCCTCGGTCGACGTGATCACCGGCACCATCAAGGCCAACTTCCCGACCCGGATCTCGTTCCAGGTGACCAGCAAGATCGACAGCCGCACCATTCTGGGCGAGCAGGGGGCCGAACAACTGCTGGGTCAGGGCGACATGCTGTATATGGGCAACGGCCAGCGCATCACCCGTATTCATGGGCCGTTCGTGTCGGATGAAGAGGTTGAGGAAATCGTCAACCATCTGAAGAGCTTTGGTCCGCCGGCCTATATGTCGGGCGTGCTGGAGGGGCCGGATGAAGACTCGGCTTCCGACATTGACATGGTCCTTGGCCTTGGCGGCGACGGCAGCGAAGATGCGCTGTATGATCAGGCCGTGCATATCGTGGCGAAAGACCGCAAATGCAGCACCTCTTACATTCAGCGCAAGTTGGGCATCGGCTACAACAAGGCCGCAAAGCTGGTTGAGCAGATGGAGGACCAGGGCGTGGTCACCCCTGCCAATCATGTGGGCAAGCGTGAAATTCTGGTTCCAGAGGTGTAAATCACGGCTCTGGCACGAAACCGCGAGGGCGTTGCAACAGGGATTTATCAGGCGCGACCAATCGCTTATATTGACGTTATGAACAGACGCACCCTGCTGATTGCCCCTTTTGCCCTGGCCCTGGCTGCAACCCCTGCGCTGGCTGAAAAGCTGTCGTTGAAAACATTGTCGGCCTATCTGAACGGGCTGACCACGGTGGAATCGGATTTCACCCAGGTGAATTCTGACGGCACCGTCTCAACCGGCAAGCTGTTCATCAAACGCCCCGGTCGGGTGCGGTTTGAATATCAGCCGCCGAACAAATCCTTGGTTCTGGCCAGCGGTCAGCAAGTGGCGATCTTTGATGACAAGTCAAACGTTCCGCCTGAGCAGTATCCGCTGAAACGCACGCCCTTGAACCTGATCCTGGCCGCGAACATCAACCTGGGCAAAGCCAAGATGGTGGTGGGGCACAAGGCCGACAAGACGACCACGCGGGTCAAGGCGCAAGACCCTGAACATCCCGAATATGGCACCATTGAGCTGGTTTTCTCTGCCGATCCGGTGGAATTGCGGCAATGGATCATCACCGATGATCTGGGCCAGCAGACAACGGTGATCCTGGGCGAGATGAAAAAGGGCACCAATCTGGGTGAGCGGATTTTTTCCATCACCGCCGAGATGGGCAAGCGCGGGCTGTAGCGCCCGCACCAATCGTCAGCGCATGCAGGTGCTGAGCTGACCGCGATAGAGTTCAGACCGCGCCCCGACCTTCGCCGCCACTTCGACCAGCCAGGGCTTGCCCAGATAGGTCTGCTTGGCATAGCCGGTGCGGCCTTCGTGATAGGCAAGGTACTGCGCTTCGGCATCGTCCAGGGGAATGCCCAGACCGCGCCGGGTTTCAGTGAAATACCAGCCCATGAAATCGGTCGCATCGCGGATATCATCGCGCTTGGCCCCGCGGCCACCGCTGGTGTTCTGGTATTCCTCCCAAGTGCCGTTCAGCGCCTGACTATAGCCATAGGCGGTGCTTTGGCGGCCCATCGGAATCACGCCCAGCGCCCAGCGATGTGGAGTCTGCGCATTGCCGATGAATTTCGATTCCTGATGGATCACAGCCATCTGCACCCAGACGGGCACCCCCCATTTGCGCTGGGATGCCTGCATGGCCTTCAGATAATGCGGACGCTCGCGGATAATCGCGCAAGCATTGTCCAATTCGCGCGGCGGCGCATATTGTCGGCTGCCCCCGCCACAGGCGGCGAGCAGCACCAACAGAACCGTCGCACGGAGAAACCTGCTCATCTGCCCCTCGTGCCTTTATTCTTTTGCGGGTAGTGTAGCCCATCGCAAGATCAAGGAAAACCTTAGAAACTCGTCGGTCAGATCAGAAATCCGAGAGCAATCGGCAGGGTCACAACCGAGATGATGGTTGACGCGATGACCATGCCCGCCACCGCATCGGCATCGGCACCGTATTTCGCCGCCATCATGTAGGATGTCACCGCCACCGGTGTGGACAATTGCACCACCAGCACCCCCAAAGCCACCGGCGGCAGGCCCATCGCCAGCCCGGCCCCGGCGGCCAGCACGGTACAGACGACCACGCGCAGCGCCGACAGCGCAAAGGCCCGTCCCAGATGCCCCGCCGACAACCGCGCCACCGCCACGCCCAGCGTGATCAGCATCACGGGAATAGCGATCTGACCCAAGAGATCCAGCGACCGGGTGATCCATTCCGGTGTCTGCCAGCCCTGCCACAGGAACAGCGCGCCCAAGAGGGTGGCCCCCACGATCGGCTCTTTCACCGCGCGCAGGGGGTTGCCCCCGGCCACCAGCCACAGCCCGAAGGTGAACGACCACACCGCCATCACCGCAAAGACCACGACGGCGTATTCCAGCCCCTCTTGCCCAAAGGCAAACAGCGCAAGCGGCAGCCCGACATTGCCGGTATTGCCGAAAATCATCGGGGCCAGCCAGGTTCGGCGGTCCAGATCCAGCGCTCGCGTGATGCCGAAAAAAGCAATTGTCAGAAGGCCATAGCCCAGTATTGAGGCCAGCGTCAGATCGCGTAGCGCGGTCGGGTCGATCTGGGTTTTCATCAATGCGGTAAAGATCAGCGCGGGCACCGACAGGGTCATGGTCAGCCGGGTCACGAACTCCAGCCGATACTCATGCCCCAGCCGGACCCAGGCAAAGCCGACCATTCCCAGAATCGCCACCGGGGCGACAATCTGCAATACTGTAAGGATCAGGTTCACAGACTGTTTCCCTTCTGGTCGGCCTGCCGCATGGACAAACCAGCCCGCAAGGGATTACTAACCATAGCTGGGGGACGCAATGCGATGCTGAAAACGCTGGCCAAATATCACATCGGGCAGGTGCTGCGGCACCGCAAGCACCCCTTTCGCGGGGTGGTGTTTGACGTGGATGCAATGTTTTCCAATACCGACGAATGGTATGAGAACATCCCCGAAGAGGCGCGCCCGCCCAAGGATCAGCCGTTCTACCACCTCTTGGCGGAAAACGACCAAAGCTATTACGTCGCATATGTGTCCGAGCAGAATCTGGTCCCGGATGAAACCGGAGAGCCGGTCGATCACCCCGATCTGGGCGATCTGTTCGGTGATTTCGAAGATGGCCGGTATCCTTTGCAATTCCAGCTGAATTGACGCCGATTTTTCGGGCGTCGCTTACCGGTTGATAACTCTTCGGTCCTAGGGTCGGTGCAATACCGTAACAAGGATATGGGTTATGCAACTGAAAGCCGCCATGAATGGAACCACACTTGTCATCCGCGTTGCGGAGGACCGGATCGACGCAGCCGGCGCGATTCAGTTCAAGGAACGGATGCGCGATCTGATCCAGACGCCCTGTGATCGGGTGATTCTGGACCTCAGCCCGGTGCATTTTCTGGATTCGTCGGGTCTGGGGGCGGTTGTTGCGGTGATGAAGCTGCTGGCGCCAGAACGAAAGCTGGAATTGTCGGGGCTGACGCCGACGGTGGAAAAGGTGTTTCGCCTGACCCGTATGGACAGCATCTTTACCATTCACCCGGTGCTGGCTGAAGGCCTGCGGAATGTTGGCTGAAGAGACGGGCCTGCCATTAATGTCGGACCCAGCGCAGTATTCCATGACCTCTGATCCCGTCGCAGTGCGGGATGGATTGCATATGGCCCTGCAGCATCCTCCCTTGGCGCTGCTGTCGGCCGCCGATCGCGGCACTGCCGAAATAGTGCTGGCCGAAGTGCTGAACAATATAGTCGAGCATGCCTATGCGGCAGAGACTGGGCCGATCCGGCTTTGCCTGTCATTGGGCGATGCGCGATTGATCTGCAGGATAGAGGATGAAGGCGCCCCGATGCCGGGCGCTACTCCGCCTGCCGGTCACCCGCCAGACCCGGTGGACCTGCCAGAGGGGGGATTCGGTTGGCATTTGATTCGCAGCCTCAGCCTGGACCTGGGCTATGAACGTGATGGTCGGACAAACCGGCTGTATTTCACGCTGCCAGTGGAACAATCCTGCGGTTGACGGGCCATTGTTTCGACTTTTTCCGAATTGACGAGATATGGCCATTATTTCCCCCTAATAGCGCCCCGTCTACCCATCATAGATGTCCTTGTAGCTGCATAAAGCTTCACCTCGGCACCGGGATCAACAGCCCCCACCCAGTCCCGGTGCCGAGGTCCTTCTACAAAGCCCCCCCGAAAAATCGCAATCCGCTGATCGTTGATGAAGCGTGCATGACGCTATATCTGACCCCTGCAGCCAGTCGTCACTTGGCGTTTCGCTGCGGCCTATCTCTCAGCCATGAACCGATTTAGGTTGGGACCAAAGCGGAGGGGTCATGCGCGATTTTCATCTTCCTGGCCGCTCTGCCGTTCATGCCCTGAACGGTATGGCCGCTACGTCGCATCCGCTGGCCAGTCTGACCGCCATCGACACTCTGAAAGCGGGCGGCAATGCGGTGGATGCCGCCCTGGCCGCTGCCTTCGTGCTGGGGTTGGCCGAGCCGCAGATGACCGGGATTGGTGGGGATTGCTTTGTGCTTCTGAAACCGGCGGGGTCGGACGATATTCTGGCGCTGAACGGCTCGGGCCGGGCCCCCGCGGCGCTGTCGGCAGTCCGATTGCGCGCTGAGGGGCACGCGAAAATGCCGCTGCGCGGGGTGCATTCCGTCACCCTGCCCGGGGCGGTTGACGCCTTTTGCCGCCTGCACGCCGATCATGGCCGGATGGATTTGGACCGCATCCTGGCCCCCGCCATCACCTGCGCCGAAGAGGGCGTGCCAGTGGCCGCCCGCGTGGCCCGGGACTGGGCCGAGGATTTCCCGGTGCTGCAAGGCCGCGCGCGTGAAATTCATGCGCTGAGCGGGCGGCCGCCCAAAACGGGCGAAGTGTTCCGCGCCCCAGATCAGGCCCGGACCTTGCGCCTGATTGCCCGTCATGGCCGCGCGGGGTTTTATGACGGTGAGGTGGCTGAAGACATGATCGAAACGCTGCGCGCGCTGGGTGGTTGTCATACGCTGGATGATCTGGCGGCCACTGCCTGCGGCTATACCACCCCGATCTGCGGGACCTATGGCGACCTGCAATTGGTTGAGCATCCGCCGAACGGGCAGGGCGCGACGGCGATCCTGATGCTGAACATCCTGCGGCAGTTTGACCTGCAATCGCTGCCACCCTTTGGCACCCAACGCGCACATCTTGAGGCTGAGGCCGCAAAGCTGGCCTATGATGCCCGCAACCGGTTCATCGCCGACCCCACTCCCCGGCTGGACCACCTGCTGTGTCAGGATACCGCCGACCGTCTGGCCGCGTTGATCGACCCCACCCGCGCCATGCCCGACCCGGCCTCGCTGACAGAAAGCATTCACCGCGACACTGTCTATCTGACCGTGGTGGACCGCGACCGCATGGCGGTGTCGCTGATCTATTCGATCTTTTGGGGGTTTGGCGCAGGCCTGGCCTCTGACCGCTTTGGTATCACCTTTCAGAACCGGGGCGCGGGGTTCAGTCTGGTAGATGGTCACCCGAATGAGGCCGCTGGCGGCAAGCGCCCGATGCATACCATCATCCCCGGCATGATCCGCCGCGCGGGCCGTGTGATCATGCCCTCTGGCGTCATGGGGGGCGGCTATCAGCCCGCCGGTCACGCGCGATTTGTCTCAAATCTGACGGATTTCGGGATGGAGGTGCAGGCGGCCATCGACGCCCCGCGCAGCTTTGCCGCACCCGATGGCCTGCAGGTTGAGCGGGGCTATTCCCCCGAGGTGCGCGCCGCACTGGCGCAGATGGGCCATGCGGTGTCGATTCCCGCAACGCCGTTGGGCGGCGCTCAGGCCATTCTGATTGGCGAAGACGGGGTGCTGACCGGCGGGTCAGATCCGCGCAAGGATGGCTGTGCATTGGGGTATTGAATGGATTACGACGCGGCGACGCAGGCGATTTTGGCCCTGACCCATGATGAGACCGACAGCGTCGCCCTGATGGCCACGCTGGCCTGTGAGATTCACGCCTGCCACCCCTTGTCGGACTGGACCGGGTTTTACCGGGTCGTGGCCCCCGATCTTTTGAAGATCGGGCCCTATCAGGGCGGGCATGGCTGTCTGGTCATTCCGTTTTCGCGCGGGGTGTGCGGGGCCTGCGCGCGCACGGGGCAAGTGCAGAATGTGCCTGATGTTGATGCCTTTCCCGGCCATATAGCCTGTGCGTCGTCCACCCGGTCAGAGCTGGTCCTGCCGGTCTGGAACGGCGCGGGGCGGCTTTTGGGCGTGCTGGATCTGGACAGCAATACCCCCGCCGCCTTTACCGCAGCGGATGAGGCTTGGCTGGTGCCGCTGTTGGCGGCTGTGTTTCGCGACGCGGTGTGATGTGGCGCGGTCTTTGCCATGGTGTTGTGATGGTGTGTGACGGCAGTCGCGACGGCCCAGGACCGGCGGTCGGGTAGTCGGCCATATCGCACCCCCCTTGATCTTGGCCCCCCGGCAGCGCTACCTGCGGCCCAGACAATGGAGGCGCACATGGCACAGATTACCCTTCTGGACGGCGGTATGGGGCAGGAATTGCTGGCCAGGTCCGGCGATGATCCGACGCCTTTGTGGGCGACGCGGGTGATGATCGATCATCCCGGTCTGGTGCGCGATATCCACGCCGATTACTTTGCCGCCGGGGCCAGCATTGCCACCACCAACACCTATGCCATTCACCATGACCGGCTGGAGGGGTTCGGGTTGGACCCGTGGTTCCACGCATTGCATCTGCGCGCCCTGGCCGAGGCGCATGAAGCCCGCGCCATGACGGGTGGCCAAGGCCGCATCGCGGGCTCTTTCGGTCCGCTGGTGGCCAGCTATCGCCCCGATCTGACGCCGCCCATCGACGAAGCCGCCGCAAAATACGCCGAGATTGCGCGGCTGATGGCCCCCCATGTCGACCTGATCCTGATCGAGACGATGTCCTCGCTGGATCTGGCCGAGGGGGCGGTGATCGGCGCGGCCGAGGCGGGGCGGCCGGTCTGGCTGTCAGTCTCGGTCGATGATCATGACGGCAGCCAGCTGCGCTCGGGCGAGCCGGTCGCGGGGCTGGCACGGATTCTGGCCGCGCATCGGGTGGATGCGCTGCTGGCCAACTGCTCGGTCCCCGAGGCAATGGAGGCGGCGATGGTCGCACTGCAGCCATTGGGCCTGCCCTTTGGTGCCTATGCCAACGGCTTCACCCATATCTCGGGCAATTTTCTGCTGAATGCGCCAACGGTGAAAGAACTGACGCATCGCCACGACCTGACACCCGAGAAATACGCCGATTTCGCGCTGCGCTGGGTGGAACTGGGGGCCACGATCGTGGGCGGCTGCTGTGAAGTTGGGCCCGCCCACATCCGTCATCTCCACCAACGGCTGCTGGATGCAGGCCACCAGATCACATGATCCCCGATTTCACCTATGATCCGCCCGATGTGCCGCTGCAGATCCTGTTTGAGGATTCGCATATTCTGGTCCTGGACAAGCCCGCCGGTCTCTTGTCGGTGCCCGGCAAGCTGGAGGGGCGCAGCGATTGTCTGATCACCCGCCTGCAAGCTGCCCGCTGGGATGCGCTGGTGGTGCATCGGCTGGATTGTGACACCTCGGGCGTGATGATCTTTGCCCGCACCAAGCAGGCTCAGGCCCATCTGGGGCAAGAGTTTGAGCATCGCCGCGCGAAAAAGGCCTATGTCGCTCGGGTGATCGGAGATCTGGCCGAGGATCACGGGCATATCGACCTGCCTGTCGGATCAGATTGGGAGTATCGCCCGCGCCAGAAGGTGGATCCTGTCAATGGCCGCGCCGCACAGACCGATTGGCAGGTGACCGCGCGCGCGCCCGGTGAGACGCGGGTGCTGCTGTCCCCCCGCACTGGCCGCAGCCACCAGTTGCGGGTGCATATGTTGGCGGTTGGGCACCCAATCCTGGGCGATCAGATCTATGCGCCTGAAACGGTCGCCACCTATCCCCGCCTGATGCTGCACGCACACTCTCTGGCGCTGCATCACCCCGGCACCGGGCAATGGGTTGAGTTCACCTCACCCTGTCCTTTCTGAAAGCTGTTAACGCGGTAACAACTTTCGTGGTTAAGTGTGGCCGTGTTCCATCCGGAGGTTTCCCGTGCCCGCCGTGTTCAATATCCGTTACGCATTGATTACCGGGCCTGTGATCCTGGGCCTTGTCCTGGCGGGCCATATGCTGGCCTGGCATGGCCAGGTCTGGTGGATGTTGCCCTTGGCGCTTTTGTGCCTGGGGCTGGTTTTGCTGGGCATTCATGACATACGCCAGACCCGCCATGCGGTTTTGCGCAACTATCCGGTGGCAGCGCATCTGCGGTTCTTTTTGGAATCCATCCGGCCTGAGATGCGGCAGTATTTCTTTGAGCGCGACAAGGACGGCGCGCCCTTTCCGCGCGACAAACGTGCCATCGTCTATCAGCGCGCGAAGAAAGAGCTGGATAAACGGCCCTTTGGCACCCAGTTCGACGTCTATCAGGAACAGTATGAATGGCTGCACCATTCAATCGCACCGACGCCACCCGCCCCGCATGACCGCTTGCGCGTGACAGTCGGGCAGGGCACGGCGCAGCCCTATTCGGCGTCTTTGCTGAACATCTCTGCCATGAGCTATGGCTCACTTTCCGCCAATGCCATCCGTGCGTTGAACAAAGGGGCCCGGATGGGCGGGTTCTTTCACGATACCGGCGAAGGTGGTGTATCGTCCTATCACCGCGAGAATGGTGGCGATCTGGTCTGGGAACTGGGCTCGGGCTATTTTGGGGCGCGGGCGCCGGATGGAACTTTTGATCCCGCCCGTTTTGCAGCAGCGGCGGCGGATCCGCAGGTCAAAATGGTTGAACTGAAGTTGAGCCAGGGGGCGAAGCCCGGACATGGCGGTGTCTTGCCGGGCGCCAAGGTGACCGAAGAGATCAGCCTGATCCGCGGCGTGCCGATGGGACAGGATTGCAATTCTCCGGCGCATCATTCGTGCTTTTCCACGCCGGTCGGGCTGTTGGAGTTCGTCGCGAAGATGCGCGATCTGTCAGGTGGCAAACCCGCCGGGTTCAAGCTGTGTATCGGCCATCCGTGGGAATTCATGGCGATTTGCAAGGCGATGCTGCAGACTGGGATCACCCCGGACTTCATCGTGGTCGATGGCAAAGAGGGCGGCACAGGCGCCGCGCCGCTGGAATTCATGGATTACGTCGGCATGCCACTGCGCGACGGATTGACCTTTGTTCACAGCGCTTTGGTTGGGGTTGGCCTGCGCGACAGGGTGCGGATCGGGGCGTCAGGCAAGATCACCTCGGCCTTTGACATGGCCAAGGTTCTGGCGCTGGGGGCTGATTGGTGCAACGCGGCGCGTGGCTTCATGTTTGCGGTGGGCTGCATTCAGGCGCAGTCCTGCCATACCGGTGAATGCCCGACTGGCGTGGCGACCCAGGATCCACTGCGCCAGCGCGGCATCGTGGTGCCGGACAAGGCGGCGCGGGTTGAGAGTTTTCACCGCAACACCCTGCATGCTTTGGCCGAGTTGGTCGCGGCGGCCGGTCTGACCCACCCCTCCGAGTTGCAGCCGCACCATTTCCTGCGCCGCGCGTCCTCGGATAAGGTGATCTCCTTTGCCGAGCAATATGAGCAGCTTGCACCGGGCCAGTTGCTGGCCGACCCTGGCTCATCGGCGAGGTTCGGCGCGGCCTGGGCCAGCGCGAGCGCCGATAGCTTCGCGCGGTTTGGCTAAAGCGACAAGGCCAGTTTGCGGCCTTCGTGAAAGGCATAGGCCGCCAGTCTGGGGGCGGTGCAGTCGCCTATGCGGTGGGTTTTCTTACCCGCAAAACTCTCGGGGAAGGGATCAAAGCTGCGGTTCGTTGTGGCCATGACCAGGGCGCTGGCGGCAATCTGGGTTTCTTCGCCTGTCAGCATGCTGCGGATGGTGGCACCATTGCCATGCCAGCGCGTGATCAGGCTTTCCGTGACAAAACGCGCGCCCTTTGCGGCCAGCGCGCGGCGTGCGGCCCCATCGGCGCCAGTGCGGGAAATCTCTTTGCCAACAAAGGCTTCGGGGGTGACGATGGTGACGCTGTGGCCCTGTTCCGCCAACCACCACGCGGTGCCGACCCCTCGCCAGTTTGAGCCTTCGTCATAGAGAATGACCTCATGCCCCGCACGCGCTTCGCGGCGCAGGATGGCTTCGGGGCTGTGGACATGGCCGTTGTCAAGGCCCGGCAGGCGCGGTTCATGCGGCAACCAGCGCTGAAAGGCGTTCTCATCAGGCAAAGAGCCGGTCGCCAGGATGATCGTATCGGCCGGGTGGGCGGTGATGTCGTATTCATCAAGAAAAGTGTTCAGCCGCAGGGTGACACCTAGCTTGGTAAATTGGCGTTCATACCAATCAAGTAGATCCAGAATCTGCGCCCGCCGTGGCTGTTGCCCCGCAAGCCGGAATTGACCCCCGATCTGCGGCAAAGCCTCAACGATTTCAACGTTATGACCGCGCTCTGCGGCGGCGCGCGCGGCCTCCAATCCAGCGGGGCCGGCACCGACGACCAGAACGTTGCGCCGAGCGATGGCGGGGGTGAACCGGTCGCCGCCCCATTCGAATTCCCGTCCCGCACTGGGGTTGATCAGGCAGGAAATCCAGTAGTCACGACTGCGGCGACCCCAACACATCTGGTTGCAGGAAATGCAGCCGCGGATATCGTCGGCGCGGCCTTGCATCACCTTGTTTGCCAGATGCGGATCGGCGATCTGGCCACGGACGATCGAGACCAGATCGGCTTCGCCCGCGGACAGGATGGTTTCGGCGTTTTCCGGCGTTCTGATGCCGGCCTCGGATGTTATCCTGGCGTGCTTAACAATTGATTTAAGTTGCGAGGTCAGGGGCGTCGTCAGCTTTTCGCCCATGGTAAAGGCAGGGATGATTCCTTCGAATTCCAGATAGCCGCCATAGCCCACGGTGACATAGTCGATATGCCCCGTGCGGTCATGAAGGTCGACGATTTCACATAGATTTTCGGTGCTTAGCGTGGCGCCGGGAAAGCCTGTGGCGTGGCTGATGGCCAGGCCAACGATGAAGTCCTCGCCACAGTCGCGGCGAATGCGGTCGATCAGTCTGCGCGAGAAACGGGTGCGGTTTTCCAAGGATCCACCCCAGTCGTCGTCGCGGGTGTTGGACCATGGGGTCCAGAACTGGTCGAGGAGGGAATGGTATGCGGCCCAGACCTCTACGCCTTGAAATCCGCAGGCTTGGGCGCGACGGGCTGCTGCGACGTGGGCATCCAGCACCTCATTGATTTCATTGACGGTCATCTGGTGAGAGCCGTCAGAATCATGGTAGCTGGGGCCGCCTGACGGGCTCCAATGCGGTTGGAACGACAGGTCGGAATCGCCATGCGCGCCGATGTGGTAGATTTGCTGGATGATGACGCTGCCCGCGTTTTTCACCTCATCCGTGATGGTGCGGAAATGGGGGATGATGCCGTCGGATTCATGGGCGATATTGCCGCGGGTCAAAACGCCGGTGCGATGCGCCGGGACGGGTTCGCAGACCACCATCGCCGCCCCGCCAAGTGCCCGTTCCAAAAGGTATTTTCCCTGTCTGGGGCCGGGGATACCCTGGTCGGACATGTTGTTGGTATGGGCCCCGAACACGATGCGGTTGCGTAAGGTCTGGCCGCGCAATTGCAGGGGCGAGGTAAGATGGCGGTGTGCGGTCATGGTGCCTCCGGGTCGCGGTCAGGCTAGCGCGGCGGGGGGCGCAAAGGATTGTCGGAAAGCGTCGCTTCACGGTCTTCTTTGCGTCTTGTCAGCGTCTTCCATGCGTCTTCCACAGATCAGCGCACCAAGGCAGCGCGTTGGCGTGCCTTGGTGCGGAAATGCAGGAAAGATTATTCGGCGGCGGATTTCCGCGTGAAGTCGTAGCCCGAGATCGCCTTGGGCTCCAGAAACTCTTCCAGCCCCCAGATGCCGCCTTCGCGGGCGCGGCCGGACTGTTTGATGCCACCAAAGGGGGCGCCTGCGCCGCGGGATTTGCCGTTCATCTCAACCATGCCTGCGCGCAGGGCGTGGGCCAGACGGTTGCTGCGCGCGGGGTCGGTGGACTGCACATAGTTGGTCAGGCCATAGGGCGTGTCATTGGCGATGAGGACGGCGTCAGCCTCGGTCTCAAACGGGATGATCGACAACACTGGGCCAAAGATTTCCTCACGCTCAATCGTCATGCCGGGGGTGACGTCGGCAAAGACGGTGGGTTTGACGTAAAAGCCGCGGTTGAACCCCTCGGGCAGGCCGGGGCCACCGGCGACCAGACGGGCGCCTTCGTCAATGCCCTTCTGGATATAGCCCTGAATTTGGTCCCATTGGCGTTTGTTGACGACGGGGCCGATGTGGGGGCCGGGGTCGGACGCGGGGCCGACCTTGATCGAGGCGGCGATTTCAGCCGCTTTGGCGACAGTGGCATCATAGACCGAGCGTTCGACCAAGAGGCGCGAGGGCGCGTTGCAGGACTGTCCCGAATTGCCCATCATGTGGCGGACCGACGGTTCGACGGCCTTTTCGTCAGCATCGGCGAAGAGGAGGTTGGCCCCCTTGCCGCCCAGTTCCAGCGTGACACGTTTCAGCGTCTGGGCTGCCGCGATGGAAATGGCGCGGCCCGCACGGGTAGAACCGGTGAAGGAGATCATCTCGACATCGGGGTGGGTGGAAAGCTGACTGCCGACGCCCGCGCCGTCGCCATTGACCAGGTTGAACACGCCGGGAGGGATGCCTGCGTCATGGCAGAATTCGGCGAAAAGCATGGCGTTCAGCGGCGATTCCTCGGACGGTTTCAAGACGCAGGTGCAACCGGCCAGCATGGCGGGAATGGCCTTCAGCGCGATCTGGTTGACCGGCCAGTTCCACGGCGTGATCAGGCCGACAACGCCGATGGGTTCCAGCGCGATGGCGGTGTCGGGCGCGTGCGGCCCCAGCGGGCGGACCCATTCGATGGCGTCGAACGCGCGCAGGAAATTATTGGTGTGCCAGGGCAGGCAGGGGGCCTGAGAGCCCAGGGCAAAGTCGATGGGCGCGCCCATTTCCATGCTGATGGCTGAGGCGAATTCCTGCAGGCGGGCGTTGTATTGATCCAGGATGCCGCGGATCAGGCGGGCGCGTTCCGCGGGCGGCGTGGCGGCCCAGGCGGGGAACGCGGCCTTCGCGGCAGCGACGGCGGCGTCAGTATCAGCCTGATCGCCAAGGCTGATGATGGCGCAGGGTTCCTCATTCGAGGGGTTGATGACATGGACATCGCGGGCCTTGGCGGGGGCGACCCATTGGCCATTGATGTAGAAATCGCGCTTGGTTTGCATTGGGGCCTCAACTGGATTGGGAATTTGATCAAATATGCGCCCGACAAGCCGGGGGTTCAAGACGTGATCTGCGATGGGCGTTGGGTGAGAACGGGTGTTCTGGTGGGGATGGGTGCTGTGGAAGGCTGTTCTCTTTTGTCGCGGGGTGCGGGTCAGGGGGTGAAATTCTGTTCCGAATGGCCTATTTCGGGTGCAGAAACTACCAGGAGAGCCAGCATGGCCGTTCGCATCAACGATATAGCCCCCGATTTCACAGCCGAGTCGACGGCGGGGACCATCCATTTTCATGATTGGTTGGGCGGTGGCTATGCCATCATCTTCAGCCATCCGCGCGATTTTACGCCGGTTTGCACCACGGAATTCGGCGCGGTGGCGCAACTGGCCGCGGAATGGGCCAAGCGCAAGACCAAGGTGATTGGCGTGTCGGTCGATTCGGTGGATGACCACCAGAAGTGGAAGCGCGATATCGAGGCGGTTGCCGGCGTGCCTGCCGATTTCCCGATCATCGACGATACCAGCCTGACGGTGTCAAAGGCCTATGACATGCTGCCGGCCGAGTTCTATCTGCCCGAGGCTGGGCGCACGCCGGCGAATTCGGCGACGGTGCGGTCAGTCTATATCATCGGACCGGACAAGAAGGTGCGGCTGACGATGACCTATCCGATGTCGGTGGGGCGCAACTTTGCCGAGATCCTGCGGGCTCTGGATGCGGTGCAGGCGACCGATGGCGCGCCGGTGGCAACGCCCGCCAACTGGGTTCCGGGGCAGGACGTGATCGTGGCGAACAGCCTGAACGACGCGCAGGCGACCGAGAAGTTCGGCGCGCTGGACATCAAGCTGCCCTATCTGCGGTATGCAAAGCGACCCGTCTAAGCGGCTTTGGCGGCTGCCAAGGCGGCTGTCAGCTCTTTCTTCTGATGGCGGATCTTCCAGTGCGGACGGTCCGCCATCATCTTTTCGGCCAGGTCCAACCCCAGGCGCAAATGGCCATGGGCGCGGCATCGGGCCAGGAATTCGGCCCGCCACGGCATGGAGTCGCGGCGGGCACGCATCATCCGGGCGAAGGCAGGCAGCTCTAGTTGGGCGGTGAAGGCGGCGAGGGACAGCGGCTTTAGCAGGCCCATCTTCAGCAGGGCGGGCGGCAGTTTGTGGCCCATGGCGCGCATCGGCAGGAAGGTGACATTGGGGCCAGCCATGCTTTCGGCATGCAGGCGGTCTTCGGTCAGCGTCGGGTCAAAGCCGATATAGGCGCGGGAGGCGGCGCGCACGCCCTGCGCCGCATCGCCGAAGGGCAGGGACCAGTCGGTGGTCAGACGGCCGTGGCGATAGCGCGATTCATACGGGCACAGGGTTTGGTCCAGGCTGCGTTGCGGGGCCAGCGCCATGACGGTGCAGCCGGGGGCCAGGGGGGCAAAGGCCAGCGCGCCGAACCCGCCCATCGAAGAGCCGTACATCGACACGGCGGGGAAGCGGCGGAAAAAGCCGTCGTCGCGCAGGTCTTCCAGCGCGCGGATGGTTTGTGCGTCGCGATACCAGTCGCGGCGTTTGATCTGCAGGCCCAGCAGGTCAAACCCTTGGGCCAGCAAAAAGCCCTGGCCCCAGATCTGGCGGTCTGCGGTCTCGCGCACGGCGGCGAGGTTGTCAAAGCTGACCACCAGCCGTTCACCGCGACCGGGCAGCCAGGTCAGGACGTGGTGATCCAGTTCCAGCATGAAGCCGCCCATGTCGGCGGCGCGCTGGCGTTGGGCGGCGAAGGCGTCTGATGAGACGGCGGCATCGCTGTCATCGTCTGGCGCATCGGCCTCTTCGCTGAAATCGTCGCTCATCCTTGGCCTTTTGTTTTAGGCAAACGTAGCAGGCGGGGCTGGGATTTGACCAGAACAGGATCGGTGAAATGCCAAAGGCCCCGGACATGCCGGGGCCTTCGTGCAACGGTTAGGGGGCGATCAGCCCTCGGCTTCTTCTTTCTGCTGTTCGGCAGACATCTCAAGCCCGGTTGCCTGATCGACCATCTTCATGCCCAGACGAACCTTGCCGCGCTCATCAAAGCCCAGAAGTTTGACTTTGACTTCCTGGCCTTCTTTCAGCAGCTCATTGGGGTGGCTCAGACGCTTGTTGGCGATCTGGGACACGTGGACCAAACCGTCGCGCTTGCCAAAGAAGTTCACGAACGCGCCGAAATCGACCAGTTTCACCACTTTGCCGGTGTAGACTTGGCCTTCTTCGGGTTCTGCCACGATCGACCAGATCATGTCATGCGCCCGCTTGATCGCGGCGGCGTCGTTCGATGCGATCTTGATCATGCCATCGTCGTTGATGTCGACCTTGGCGCCCGACAATTCGACGATTTCACGGATGACCTTGCCGCCCGAGCCGATCACTTCACGGATCTTGTCGGTCGGGATCGACATTGTCTCGATCTTCGGGGCGTATTCGCTGAAGCCCTGTGGGGCCGACAGCGCCTTGTTCATCTCGGCCAGAATATGGTGACGGCCGTCTTTGGCCTGCGCCAAAGCCTGCTTCATGATCTCGGGCGTGATGCCGGCGATCTTGATATCCATCTGCAGGGATGTGATGCCGGCTTCGGTGCCAGCCACTTTGAAGTCCATGTCGCCGAGGTGATCTTCATCGCCCAGGATGTCGGTCAGGATGGCGAACTTGCCATCATCTTCCAGGATAAGACCCATGGCAACGCCTGCCACCGGAGCTTTCAACGGAACGCCCGCATCCATCATCGACAGCGATCCACCGCAGACCGAAGCCATTGAGGACGAGCCGTTCGATTCGGTGATTTCCGACACCACGCGCACGGTGTACGGGAAATCGGTCGGCGCAGGCAGAACGGCCTGAAGGGCGCGCCATGCCAGCTTGCCGTGGCCGATTTCGCGGCGGCCGGGGCCACCGACGCGGCCAACTTCGCCAACCGAATAGGGAGGGAAGTTGTAGTGCAGCATGAAGTTTGAGCGGTAGTTGCCGTTCAGCGCGTCGATGATCTGCTCATCCTCGCCAGTGCCGAGGGTGGTCACAACCACGCCTTGAGTCTCACCGCGGGTGAACAGCGCCGAGCCGTGAGCGCGCGGCAGGATGCCGTTTTCACAGATGATCGGGCGGACGGTCTTGGTGTCACGACCGTCGATGCGAACACCGGTTTTCACCACGTCGCCGCGCAGGATGCTGGATTCCAGCTTCTTGATCGCCGGGCCCAGGTTGGCATCGGCCTTGTCTTCGTCCGACAGGGCAGCTTTGATCGCATCAACGGCGGCAGAGATCGCACCGGTGCGCTCTTGCTTGTCACGGATGGCAAAGGCGGCGCGCATCTGCTTTTCGCCAGCTTTCTTCACCTTGGCATAGATGGCCGAGATGTCGGGCGGCGAGAAGTCGAAGGGCTCTTTCGCGGCGATCTCGGCAAAGTCGATGATCAGGTCAAGGACCGGCTGCATCTGCTCATGGCCAAAGACCACGGCGCCCAGCATTTCCTCTTCGGTCAGCTCATAGGCTTCGGATTCCACCATCATCACGGCGTCTTTGGTGCCGGCGACGACCAGATCCAGACGCTGATCGGGCTTCATGCGCAGTTGCGTCATGTCGTCCATCGCGGGGTTCAGAACGTAGTTGCCCCCTTCAAAACCCACACGAGCAGCGGCGATCGGGCCCATGAAAGGCACGCCCGAAATGGTCAGCGCAGCCGAGGCGGCGATCATCGCGACGACATCGGGGTCGTTGACCAGATCGCACGACAGCACGGTCGCCATAACCAGCACTTCGTGCTTGAAGCCTTCAACGAACAAGGGGCGGCAAGGGCGGTCGATCAGGCGGGAAACCAGGGTTTCCTT
>JBATPI010000219.1:0-10417 GCA_049291415.1 Paracoccaceae bacterium
GTTCTGACCAGCCGCGCCGCCGCCGCCGGGGCGCAGGCGCTGGAGCTGGAGTTCCATGATGGGCGGTTGGCGATCGGTGGCGCAGCACCCGCCGCCCCGACGACCCCGGCGCGCAAGCCTAAGGCGGGCGACAGCGGCAGCGGGCAGGGCAGTCTGTTCTAGACGACCCGCTCAGGTGCCCAGATATTCATTGCAGGTCATCGGCAGATCGCTGGGGTACAGCATGATCGGCTCATTCGACCGGTCGCCAAAATACCACGCCTTCAGCGCGTCGCCGCGGGCGTGATAGGTCCAGCAATCGGGGTTGGCGGGGTCATCTTCATAGGTAAAGCAGATCTGGTTCCCGACCTGCTCCCATGTGCCATACATGCAGCCGCGGGCGTCTTCCCAGATTGACCGCTTGCCGGGCAGGAATTTCTCAACCCCGTAGCTGCCGCCACTGGAATGGGTGTCCATGGTCTTGCCCAGCGTCATGGCGTCAAATTCGTCGGCCGTCAGGGGCGGGTCATTCGCCAGCGGCGGATCGGGCAGCGGCAGCACAGAGGTGTCGGCCCAGGCGGCGGATAGCGGCAGGCAGGCGGCCAACAGAATTGCGGCCAAGGGGGGGTGGAGACGCATCCCTTAAACCCCCACATCCGGGGCAGGGCAATGCAGCCCGTCGGCAGTCTGCGCGACCTCTGACAGTGCGGCATCGGGCGGATCTTCGATCGCCAAGGCCTTCAACCCGCCGCCCTCTTGCCAAAAGGTCCAGCAATGCTCGGCACTGCTGTAATCATAGGTAAAACAGATCAGACCGGCCTTTTCATACCATTTGCCATATTGGCAATCCTCACCGGTCGGGCGCCAGGCGACATAGCGGCCGGGCAGGTATTCCTCGACTCCGAAGGTATAGTCATATTGCGAATAGGTCAGCGTCTTGCCGGTGACATAGGCGTCAAACTCGGCCGCGTTCATCGGGGTTTGGGTTCGGGTCAGGCTGTCATCGGCCGGGGCCGGGCTGGCAGCCAGCAACAAGATCAGGAAAGGCACACGCATAAAGGGCTCCGGTCAGACTGGGGGCCATGCTGCCAGAGGCCGCTTTGAAACACCAGTCAGCCTTCCGTGACCTTGTCATCCGCGGTCCAGGGCTGCAGCCGACGCCGGATCGCGCGTTTCCACAGCCGGGGAAAAAAGGCGATGGTGCAGGCCACCGGCAGCGGCCATGGCAGGCGCGGGGCCTGATCGGGGCTGGGCAGGCGCAGCGCGGGGTAGGGCCGCGTCGGATGGGCGTGGTGGTCCGAATGGCGCGGCGCGTTCAGCATCAAGGCCGAGGAAAACCACGGGCCGGAATTCCAGCTATGCGCCACGCCCACCGGCTGAGGCCGGCCATCGGCGTCAATGCGGCGGCGCAGGCCATAGTGCTGCACATAGTCCGACACCAGGATCTGCGCCTGCACATGCAGCCCCAGACCAGCCCAGATCAGCAGACCCGCCGCCCCGGCAATGGCCCAGGCCAGCGCCAGCGCAAGCACACTGCCTGTCATATAGACCGCATAAGGGTGCAGCCCGCGCGGCCCCTTGGCCCGGGCGCGCAGCGCATCTTCGGCCAGCCAGCCCTGGCGAAAGCTGCCCCACCAGGCGCGGGGGGCAAAGCGGTAAAAGCCCATCCCTTCGGGTGCGGAATTGGGGTCAAGGTTGGTGGCGACATGGCGGTGATGCACCAGGCGGTGGGCGCTGGCGTGCTGGCCGAACAGGATGGCCGCATAAAACGCCACGCCCAGCCGGAACAGCCAGCGGTTTGGCCGGTGGATCAGCTCATGTGCCGCCGGGTGCGCGACCTGGCCCAGCCAAAAGCCGCAGCCAATGAACAGCGCCACCCTTTCGGGTGTGGTCAGCGCTGATGCCCCTGCCACCGCCCAGATCACCAGCGGCAGCAGCGCCAGTGCCGACAGGCCCACGGCAGCCAACAGCGTGTCTGATCCGGGAAATTCCTGCCCCTCAACCGCGTCGCCCGCGACATGCGGGATCAGCCGGTCCAGCACGGCGGCCAGACAGGCCATATACAAAAAACCCGCCCAGACAAAACCGCCACCCAGCCACAACCCACAGGCAAACAGCGGCACTGGCGTCAGCGCGGCCAGCGCAAAGGCGGGCAAGGGCAGGGGGTTGCGGGGTATCTGGGTCATTGCGGACGGCAGCAAAGCATGAAACGGCGCTGGCGAAAAGTGGATCATCCGTCGCAGCCGGTCTGGCGCGCCAAGATCAGGGCCGGGCGGTTTGACACACCGGCGCGGCCGCATCGGGCCGACACCCTTTCATTGCCAGCCATAAGGCATTAGGTGACTAGAACGCATCCAAGAGGCCCGGGACATGTCTTTCTTCAAGAAACTCAAGGATCGGATGTTCCGATCATCGGACAAGATCAGCGATGGGCTGGATGCCCTGGTCGCCGAAGGGGCTGCGGCTGAGGCCGAAGATCAGGCGCTGGCCCCTGACGTCTTTGACGTAGCCCTGGCCGCACAGGAAGAGGCGCTGCAAGAAGCCGCCGAAGAGGCCGCCGTCCAGCCGCCCGAAATTGATGAGCCGTCGCCCGCCGTCACCGCCGACACCGAATTTGCCGAGGTGGAACCCCAGGTGCCTGCCGTTGCCCCTCTGCCGGCATCGCCCACTCCCGTAGCCCTTCCCGTCGCGGCAGCGCTGGCGACAGCGGCTGATCCCGCCCCGCAGCGGCCCGGCCTTCTGGGCCGCCTGTTCGGTCGCGCCCCGGCGGATGAGCCGCGCCGCGTGCTGGATGACGCCATGCTGGAAAGCCTGGAAGAAGTGCTGATCCAGGCCGATCTGGGGCCAGAGACCGCCATCCGCGTCACCGCCAATATCGCCGAAGGGCGGTTTGGCAAAAAGATCTCGACGCGCGAGCTGAAAGAGGCCTTGGCGGCCGAAGTCGCGCGGATCATGACGCCCGTGGCGCGGCCCTTGCCGATTTATCCGCAAAAGCCGCAGGTGGTGCTGGTGGTGGGGGTCAACGGCTCAGGCAAGACCACCACGATCGGCAAGCTGGCCAGCCAGTTCAAGGCGGCGGGCAAGTCAGTGGTGATTGCGGCGGGCGACACCTTCCGCGCGGCGGCGGTGGAGCAGTTGCAGATCTGGGGCACCCGCGCGGGCGTGCCGGTCCTGACCGCGCCCGAGGGCAGCGATCCCGCCAGCCTTGCCTTTGACGCCTTGACCAAGGCGCGGGCCGATGGGGCTGATCTTCTGATGATCGACACCGCGGGCCGGCTGCAGAACCGCGCCGATCTGATGGAAGAGCTGGCCAAGATCATCCGCGTGATCCGCAAACTTGACCCGACAGCCCCACACAACACGCTGTTGGTGCTGGACGCCACAACGGGCCAGAACGCGCTGACTCAGGTAGAAATTTTCCGCAAGATCGCCGATGTCTCGGGTCTGGTGATGACCAAGCTGGACGGCACCGCCAAGGGCGGCGTTCTGGTCGCGCTGGCCGACCGGTTCGGCCTGCCGATCCATGCGATTGGCGTGGGCGAGCAGATCGACGATCTGTCCCCCTTTGACCCCGAAGATTTTGCCCGCGCCTTGGTCGGTATCGGGACGTGAGGCTGCAAATGTTGCGACCTGCCCTGCTGGCGCTGATGCTGATGGCGGCACCCGTGCTGGCCCAAAAAGCCGATCCGCAGCAGGATCAGCAATGTCGGGCGCTGTGGGACTTTGTGACCTCGGGCCCCGCTGCCCGGCGGCTGACCGGCCAATATGTCGGGCACGACATTGATGGCTGTCTGTTTACCAATCTGCATCTGGCGCTGGGCGGGTCTGACCCGGATCTGCTGGCCGATGAGTTGCGTCTGAGGGGCGATGGGCTGGGCGTGGTGATGTTCGGAACCGAACTGCCCTCGGGCGGGGCGACCGTCAGCCTGTCCATGACGATCAGCGGCCTGCGCCCGGTGATGAAAGCCAATGATCCGCGATTCGGCAGTCTGTTGTCACAACTGGCACAGGCGCCATATTCCCGGGCCGAGATCGTTCTGGATTGGACCCCCCAGAGCCACGTGCTGCAGGTATCGCGGCTTTTTCTGGACCTGCCCGGTGACAATGCGCTGACCTTGACGGCCGCGGTGGCGCATGTGGATCTGGCCTCAAAGGCGGGCCTGCAGATGACCGCGACCGGATTTGCCCTGACCGACCTGCAGCTGGAGGTCACCAATAAGGGGCTGTTCGATTCCAGCCTGCAAATGGCCTTGCAGCAGGCACTGCTGCCGGAAAAGGGCGCCATGCCGGGGGCCGCCCATGAGTTGCGCAAAACGCTGCTGGGCGTTATCCCGGCCTTGCCTGCACCCAGTTTCGACGCGGCCGCTAAGGCGGCGCTGGCCAATCTGGTCAGAGAACTGCCGACCGCCCGCGGCACGCTGCAACTGGATTTCAGCGCCCCTTCGGGCTTTGGCCCGGCGCGGCTGGCGGTCTATGCGCTGACCGGGATGCCGCGGACGATGGCCGATGCGGCCCCGCTGTTTCAGGGCACCACCTTTGATATAAGCTGGACAGATTAGGTCCGCCGCCGGACCAGAACGCGCCCCCGCGGGGCAAGGGAACAGGGCAAATGGCCGAAAAGAAGATCAACGGATTTCTGAAGCAGACGCTGGAGCTGGGGCCAACGCTGGTCTTTTTCCTGATCTACATGAAGATCAAGGATCAGACCTATGCCATTGGCGGCACTGATTATTCCGGATTTATCGTGGCGGCGGTGGTGTTCATTCCCATCCTTCTGGCCTCAATCGCGGCGCTGTGGTTTCTGACCGGACAGCTTAGCCGGATGCAGATCTTTGTCGCCATTACGGTGATCTTCTTTGGCGGGCTGACCGCCTGGTTCAACAATGCATCCTTCTTCAAGATGAAGACGACGCTGGTCTATGGCAGCTTTGCCGGGATCCTGGGATTTGGCCTGTGGCGCGGGAAAAGCTATCTGCAATACGTGCTGGGTGAGGCGCTGCAGATGCAACCAGAGGGCTGGATGATCCTGACCCGTCGCCTGACCGGCATGTTCGCGGCGCTGGCCGTCGCCAATGAGGTGATCTGGCGCACCCAGACCGAAAAGCTGTGGGTCATTCTGGAAACATTCGCCATGCCCGGGGCGCTGTTCATCTTTTTGATGGCGCAGATCACAGTGCTGAACCGCTATGTGATCGACCCCGAGGCCGAGGCGGCCGCCAGCCGGTCCGACCCGCCCAAATCCGACTCATCCAACGGCTGAGCGGCATACCCCTTTAACGCGAATGCCCCGGCAGCGGCGCGTTCCCGCCATACCACTGCCTGATTTACAGCGCATCCCGGCGAAAGCTGCCAAAAGGATGCCTGCCATGCTCCGCCATTCGATGGAATCGTTGCGTTTGTTTCTGGAATTGTTCCGGGACGTGCCCCCCATGCCGCGCAAGACCTTTTTGCCCGGTGTGGTGCTGATCGTTGCCTATCCCCTGCTGGCCGTGCTGTTGGGGCCCGGCGAAAGTGGCCAGGCCTTTATCACCGCCTTTCTGCTGGCGTTGGCCGTGCGGATCGCGGTGCGCTTTGAAACCATGGTGTTGAAGCTGAAAGAGACCTTTGGCCGGCGCGAAACCGCGGTGACGGCGGTGCTGGTCGCCATGGTGCCGTTGTTTCTGCTGGCCTCGGTCGCGGATCCCTTGTGGTGCCAACGCTCGCAAAGTGCGTATTACATCATCCTTGGGTCGATGTTCGTCTCTGACATGCTGTCAAAGCGCAATGACATGGCGGCCCGGTTCTGGCCCTGGCCCGAGATGGAGCCGCACCTGCCGGCGATGACGCGGATCATGGTGCTGCACAATCTGGGCTTTCTGCTGCTGAATGAGACCATGATCCGGGTGGTTGACCCGTCGCATTGGCTGCTGTTTTGGGCCGTCCTGCCGGTGCTGGCGCATGTGATCGTCTCTGCGCTGATCCTGACGCTGATGCACAGCGAGGATGATGATCCCGCCTATCACTGAGTGCGGCACCTGATCCGGACCTGTCGCGGGCGGGCGCTGTCCCGCGCCGTGGTGGCCCGTTGACCCGGCCCGACCATGGGCGTATGACCCGCCGTGTGGCGCTTTGTTACCCGATTGCGGGCCACGTTAAATAAGCCGCTAAAGAGGTTCGGGCATTGGCCCCGGCACCTCTGGTTTGCCGGGGTTTTTCTTTGGCCCGGGGGGGCATGATGATGACGAAAGACTGGAAAACCCGCACCACGCTGGTACATGAGGGCAGCCGCCGCAGCCAATATGGTGAGATGGCCGAGGCGATTTTCCTGACCCAGGGCTTTGTCTACCCCACCGCCGAGGCCGCCGAAGCACGCTTTATCCAGGCTGGAACGGACGAATTTATCTATGCCCGCTACGGCAACCCCACCACGCGGATGTTCGAAGAGCGCATCGCGGCGCTGGAGGGCACCGAAGATGCCTTTGCCACCGCGTCAGGTATGGCAGCGGTCAGCGGGGCGCTGATCTCGGGCCTGCGTGCCGGCGATCATGTGGTCAGCGCGCGCGCGCTGTTCGGGTCATGCCTGTATATCCTGGAAGAGATATTGCAGCGCTTTGGCGTTCAGGTCAGTTTCGTCGATGGTGCCGATCTGGACCAATGGCGCGCGGCGATCACGCCCGCGACCAAGGCGGTGTTTTTTGAGGCGATGTCGAATCCGACGCTGGAGCTGGTCGATATCCGCGCCGTTTGTGACATTGCCCATGCCGCAGGGGCGATCGTGATCGTCGATAATGTCTTTGCCACGCCGATCTTTTCGCGCGCTGTCGATCAGGGAGCGGATGTGGTGGTCTATTCCACCACCAAGCATATTGACGGCCAGGGCCGCGCGCTGGGCGGTGTGATCTGCGGCACCAAGGACTTTGTCCGCAAGGTGGCCGAGCCCTATATGAAACACACCGGTGGTGCTATGAGCCCGTTTACCTCATGGATCATGTTGAACGGTATGGCGACGCTGGATCTGCGGTGCCGGGCAATGGCCGAGTCCGCGCTAAAGATCGCTGCGGCACTGGAGGGGCATGAGAAAATTGCTCGCGTGATCTATCCGGGTCTGCCCAGCCATCCGCAACATGATCTGGCGATGGCGCAGATGGGGTCAGGTGGCACCATGGTATCGTTTGAGGTTCAAGGTGGCAAAGACGGCGCGTTCGCGATGATGGATGCGTTGCAGATCGCGCTGATCTCGAACAATCTGGGCGATGCCAAGACCATTGTGACTCATCCCGCCACCACCACGCATCAACGCCTGCCGCAGGCGCAGAAAGACAGTTTGGGCATAACGCCGGGCCTGATCCGCTATTCGGTGGGGCTGGAGGATGTCGGCGATCTGATCGCCGACCTGATGCAGGCGTTAAACGCTATATAAATGTCGCAAACCATGCTTGTGTATCGGGTGAGAATGACTATTTCATAGGGAACTTGCGACGGACCAGGGTGATCCGGTTGCGGGGCTGCCACGTAAACTCTCCGGAAATTGAGGGCATGCCGAAAGGCTGGCCCGAACCGAAAGGATCCACCCATGAACATCCATACCCCCGAAATTGACCGTAAGCCGTCGCAAGAAGAGGCCGCCGCCGCGCTGGCCCTGTTGCGCCAATGGGCGGGCAAGGCGTCGGATGATGAAATCGGACGGCTGGACCCGTCTGTGGGGGCTTTGGTTCCGGGCCAGGGCTATCCGGTGTTCAGCCGCAGCTATCCGGCCGATTTCCGCCCCGATGCCGCCTATAAGGCGTCGATGCCCGATCTGCAGAACGGCCCGTCCAGTCTGATCCGCGGCGCGCATGCGGTGATCCAGCATGTCGGCATTTCCAACTTTCGCTTGCCGATCCGCTACCAGACCCGCGATGCGGGTGAGGTGCTGCTGGAAACATCCGTCACCGGCACCGTCAGCCTGGAGGCCGACAAGAAGGGCATCAACATGAGCCGCATCATGCGGTCGTTCTATGCCCATTCGGAAAAAGAGTTTTCCTTTGCGGTGATTGAGCAGGCCCTGCAGGACTACATCCGCGATCTGGGGTCGTTCGATGCGCGCATCCAGATGCGGCTGTCCTTTCCGATGCGGGTGACCAGCCTGCGCTCGGGCCTGTCGGGCTGGCAATATTACGACATCGCGCTGGAACTGGTCGACGTGGGCGGCGTGCGGCAGCGCTTCATCCATCTGGATTACGTCTATTCCTCAACCTGCCCATGCAGTCTGGAATTGTCCGAACACGCCCGCATGACCCGTGGTCAGCTGGCTACGCCGCACTCTCAACGCTCGGTCGCGCGGCTGTCGGTGGAACTGGTGGGCGACGATCCGATGTGGTTCGAGGACCTGATCGAGATGGCGCGGATCGGTGTGCCGACCGAGACTCAGGTGATGGTCAAGCGTGAGGATGAGCAGGCCTTTGCCGAGTTGAACGCCGCCAACCCGATCTTTGTCGAAGATGCGGCGCGCAGCTTTGCCGCCGTGCTGCAGGCCGATCCGCGGGTGGGCGATTTCCGCGTTCTGGCCAGCCATCAGGAAAGCCTGCACAGCCATGATGCGGTCAGTGTCCTGACCGAAGGCCCCAGCTTTGCCGCGCAAAGCCTGGACCCGCGGCTGTTCCAGAGCCTGTTCCACGTCGGCTGAGCCTTGCCGATGGCCGGGCCGGGCGCTGGTGTCGCCCGCCTGCGATCAGATAGCCTGCCCACAGGGTCAGGGGGGCATATGCGGTTCAAACATCTGACGGCGATCCTCGTCTGTGCCACTTTGGGCGCGGCGGCCATGGCCGACACACCGCAGGCGGCAGCGGCGCTGATCCGCGCGGCCGAGGGGCAGGTGGGTGTCACCACGATCTACGATCCGGCCTATGTCCGGCTGGAGTTTCCCGGCGGCGATGTGCCGCCCCAGCGCGGGGTCTGCACCGATGTGCTGATCCGCGCCTTGCGGTTGGCGCACGGGGTGGATTTGCAGGCGGCCTTGAATGCCGACATGCGGGCGCATTTCGCGCAGTATCCGGCGAATTGGGGTCTGACCACGACCGACCGCAACATCGACCACCGCCGGGTGCCGAACCTGCAGCGCCTTTTGGCCCGGATGGGGGCCGAAGTGGCGCTGACCAGTGACCCGTCTGCGTTTCAGCCCGGTGATGTGGTCACGTCAATGCTGCCGGGCAACCTGCCGCATCTGATGATCGTAACCGATCAACCCGGCGCTGACGGGGCCTTGATGGTGGTGCATAACATCGGTGCCGGTGCGCGGGTTGAGGACCGTCTGTTCGAATTTCCCCTGACCGGCCACTACCGCCTTGGCCCCGAGGTTCTGGCGCGGCTGCGGGCCTTGCAGGGCTAAGCGATCGCCCGGTGATCCGTGTTTGACGGGCAGGCGGCAAAGGCCTATCCCTGCCGCCATGATCGACCTGCGCCCCGTCGCCTATGTGATCGGACGAATCCTTATCGTCCTGGCCATCCTGATGGTGGCGCCCGCGATCATTGACTGGCGCGGCGGTGATCCCAATGCGGCGGCCTTTGCCCAATCGGCCATCCTGACCGGCGTGGTCGGCATGGCACTGTCAATGGCCACGGTGAACGGGTTGGGCCAATCCTTGGACGTGAGGCAGGCCTATCTCTTGACCGTGGCCGTCTGGGCGCTGGTTCCGGCCTTTGGCGCGCTGCCGTTCTGGCTGGGCGCGCCCGGCCTGCCGCTGATCTATGCCTATTTCGAGGGCGTCTCGGGCATCACCACCACCGGGGCATCCGTCATCACCGGGCTGGAGGATCTGCCCCTGGGCATGCACCTGTGGCGCGGCATGTTGAACTGGCTGGGGGGCTTGGGGATCGCCTTCATCGCCATGATCTTTCTGCCGATCATGCGGGTGGGCGGGATGCAGTTTTTCCGCACCGAAGGCTTTGACACCTTTGGCAAGGCGCTGCCCCGCGCCACCGATATCGCGCGGCAGTTGCTGTTCTTCTATTGCGGCACGACCGTTGTTTTCATGGCTGTCTATGCCGCCCTTGGCATGTCGGCCATCGACGCGGTGGTGCATGGCATGACCACGATAGCGACAGGGGGCTTTTCCACCCGTGACAGCTCATTCGCCGACTATTCCCTGGCCATCCACTATGCCGCCACGCTGTTCATCATCATCGCGTCGCTGCCTTATATCCGCTATGTGCAGCTGATGGGGGGGCAGGCTGGCCCGTTGTGGCGCGACGTGCAGGTGCGCAGCTTTCTCTTATGGTTGTTTTCGGCGGCCATATTGCTGGCAGGCTGGCAATCCTGGTCGCATGGCATGGCGATAGAGCCTGCGTTTCGTGAAAGCATCTTCAACCTGACCTCAATCATGTCATCGACCGGTTATGGCATGGGCGGGTTCACCGATTGGGGCGGGGTGATGCTGGTGGTGTCGTTCACGCTGGGCGTGGTGGGGGCCTGTTCGGGGTC
>JBATPI010000220.1:0-15311 GCA_049291415.1 Paracoccaceae bacterium
GTCCAGCGCCACACCGATTTTCGCGACCGTTCCAAGATTTGTCGGCGTCGTGGCCATCACAGGGGTGACGGGCAGGAGCATCGTCATCCTGACGCTTTCGTCCGCCGAGACGTTGATGCAGGCGTGATCGACGGTGGGGCGTTCGGTTGCGTTGTCAACAACATGAACGGTGCCATCGTCATCGAAGAACCGGTAGCCAATTCCGTCCAGCATCATCAGAAATGCGCGATCGACCCGATACAGGCCGGCGTTCTCGCCATCCCATTCCCAGATCCCGCCTTTGTCGTCCAGCGTGGCCGGACAGAAGGGCCCTATCTCAAGGCCGTCTGGCTTATAGCCAACTGTGATCTGGTTGCAGTGCGTTTCGGTTCCGTCGTCCAATATGCAGTCGACGACCTCTGGCGCATCGATGAAGGCTGTCTGCGCGAAGAGATCCGTGTCGGGATGTGCGATGGCGGGGGTCGGCAGGATAAGGGGGAATGCCAAGGCCAGCATGGCGACGGCGGGAATTGATCGGGATATGATGTCGGATTTCCGGATTGATGAGGAGAATCAGAAACGGGCCTTTCAGAAGCGCGCGGCGCATGGCTGTCCAACTCGTCGTGCGGGGCAACGGGCACGCTTCGCGCGCCCGTGCCGTCGCCTGGACGTGCTTTTTAGTTCGTCGCAAAGCAGTAAAAGAGACCGTCACCTCCCGTGCCCTGCAGCGCCTCCATTCCGCAACCGCGCGAGGCGTGTGCAGCGTTCCATGCGGTTGGATGATCGCCGCCGCCCTGGCGGTCATGGTGGCCGACCATGGCAGAGCCTTCTCCGCTTGTGGTCCAGTCATCGCAAGCATTGCCTTCCAGCATTCCATCCAGATTCGAGCCCGTAAGGATGTCATGCCGGTTCGGCGTGTCGCCCCGGCCATTGATGATTTCGCCTGTCTCGGAAAGGGCCGTTTCCTTGGTCAGGTTGTTGGCGTCACTGTGCAGATCCTCAACACTTTGCGCCACGACGACACCGTGGGCGTTCATCCATGGGCCGGATCCGATCCGGTCGCGGGCGTTTTCAGTGCTGGAAGACAGGTAGGCGGCCCAGGTCTTGCCGGGTATCCCCGCAGCCTCGGCAAGAGTGCCGCAATAGGCATCGGCGCCTTTCAACCCGCCCAGATCGGCGCCGTGGCCAGGGTTCACGCTGGTGATGAAAAAGCTCATATTGGCGTCCTGTGCCTGAGCAAGGGATGCGGCTGTCAGGGACAGCGCCGTTGCGAGTATGACCTTCGTAATCATTGAGAACTTCCTTTCTTAGAGAGTTGGGTCTGTCAGATCGGCTTTGCGGACAAAGACAGGGCTGTGGCGTTTTCATTCGTCAATCGCTTGGCGGCCATACCGGGATCGGAGCCCCAAACAGCGATCCAGCGGTAAGACACCGGCGTCAGGAACAGGGTGAATACGGTGGCAAAGCCAAGCCCGCCGACGATCACCCATCCCACTGCGATGCGGGCTTCTGCGCCTGCCCCCGACGTCAGGATAAGGGGCAAGCCGCCAAACACGGTCGACACCATCGTCATCATCACAGGCCGGATGCGCAGGCGCAGGGCGTCGCGGATGGCGCTATCGATATCTTGACCAGCTTCGCGCAAATGGTTGGCAAATTCAACGATCAGGATGCCGTTTTTTGCCATAACGCCGATCAGCGTCACCAGACCGATCTGGCTGTAGTAGTTCAACGATCCGCCTGAACGGGTAATTGCCAGAAGTGCGGCGGCAAGGCCAAAGGGCACCGTCAGCATGATGACAACCGCGCTGGCAATGCTTTCAAACTGCGCGGCCAGCCCAGAAAAACAACGATCAGCGCCACCCCGAACACCATATACATGCTGCTCTGGCCGTCGGTCAAAGTTGCCGCTTCGCCGGTGAAGGTGATCCCCATACCGTCTGGCAAGGTTGCTGCGGCAATCGCGGTCAGTTGCACCATTGCGGTGCCAATATCTACCCCCTGACCAAGGTTGGCCTGCACCGAGTCCGCAAGGCTTCTACCCTGCCGTTCGATCTCGGGCTGGCTGACGGCGGATTCCAGCGTTGCTGCAGCAGGCGGCAAGCGCAGAAAGATGGTCTCAAGGTCGGACGGATCATTGATCAGGGGGCCGCCCGGCACCACGTTCACATCGGTTTCGGTGTCATCCTGAAAGACGGTGACGGCGACATTCCCCTGCACCATAGCGCTGACGGTCTGGACGATTTCGGCTTCGGTCAGGCCAAAGGCATGGGCCATGTCAGTGTCCACGCGCAACTCATACTGCGCCTGCACGCTGTCGTTGGAAAGCTGCGGGTTGATAAACGTGCTATTGTCGGACATGGCAGCCACCAGAAGGTCAGCAGCCTCGGTCATATCCGCAACATCGGTGCCGGTGACTGCAAATTGCAAGCCGCCGCCTGCGCCGCGGATGTTCAGGCTATTGGTCGACCGGGCGTTGACCTGAACGCCGGGGACGTTGGATAGCTGCTGGATGATCTCTGCGATAATCTCTTGCTGGCTGTGGTCGCGTTCGGCCCAATCGGGCAGACGCACGATGATAAAGGCGCTGGTTCCACCGCCCACGCCGATGATGCTTTGAACGGCGTCGATGTCGCCACGCGTCCGGTAGGGTGTCAGGATGTCTTCGACTTGCGTGATTTGCGTCTCAAGATATTCGACGGTTGTGTCAGAGGCGCCACGCGCCTGGATCAGGAGAAATCCCCGATCCTCGTCCGGGGTGATGCTGGACGATAGCGTGCTTGCCGCCCCAACTGCGATCAGCGCAAATCCGATGGCTATGGCAATCACGATGATCGGCGCACGGATGGCGCGGTCCATGATGAAATCGAAGCCGCGCGAAAAGACTCCCGGCTTGACGGGTGCTGCCGGGATATTTGCGTTGGGTTTGCCGGGATCAAGGAAAGCGGCAAGCACTGGCGCCAGCGTCAGTGCCGTAACCGATGACAATGTAACGGCGAAAGCCAGAACAAAGCCAAACTCGCTGAAGACGCCCCCCGCCTGCCCCGGCAGGAAAGAGATCGGGATGAACACAGCCGCGAGGGTGGCGGTGGTCGAGATGACGGCAAAGAACACCTCATTGGTGCCCGCAGCGGCTGCGGCAAAGGCCCCCATGCCCTGTTTGCGTTTGCGCACGATGTTCTCAATCACGACGATGGCGTCATCCACAACCATCCCTGTGGCTAGCACCAAGGCCAGAAGGCTGATGGTGTTGATTGAAAACCCCGCGAGCCAGATCGCGGCAACGGTGCCAACCAGTGCCACCGGGATGGTGACGGCAGGGATCAGTGTCGCACGGGCCGAGCGGAGAAAGGCAAAGATCACCGCAACCACGATCACCGTGGCCAAGCCGATGGATGTGACCACTTCGTCTATCGAGCTTTCGATAAATACCCCATCATCCGAGGTGATGATGATATCCACCCCTTCGGGCAGGTCAGCGCGCAGCTCTTCCACGGCAACCCGCACCTCTTTCGAAATATCAAGCGTGTTGCCAACCGATTGGCGGCTGATGTCCAACCCGATGGCTGGCTGGCCGTTAACGCGGGCAAAGACGTCGCTGTCTTCGGGGACCAGCTTGACAAAGGCCACGTCGGACACGCGGGTCGTGTCGTTGATCGGGGTCTGCCCCACGCTGTCCACGGTGACATCGGCATTGCCAACACGCAGCGCAAGGCTTTGTGACGTGGTTTCAAGCGCGCCAAGGGGGGTGTCATCGCGCAGGGCGGTCAATGCGTCAGAGACATCAAACACCGTCAGCCCCCGGCTGAGCAGCGATGGCATATTAAGCGTTACCCGAAACTCATTCGCCCGATTGCCGCGCACCGTCACTTCGGCAATTCCGTCGATCAGGGACAGGCGATCATAAATGACGCCTTCGGCCAGCGTGGTCATCTCGTCAAATGTGGCATCGCCCAGAATGGCCAGCCGGATGATGGCATCGGCGTTACTGTCGCTTTTGGTGACGGTCGGGTCATCGATATCATCGGGCAACTCGCGCAGTGTTGCCGATACGATTTCGCGTGCCTCATTCGCGGCGATATCAACATCGGTTCCTTCGGAGAGGTCGATGGTGATACGGCTGGAACCGGTCGAGGAACTCGACTCGATATAGGAAACCCCTTCAAGCGCACTTAACGCATCTTCCAGAACTTGCGTGACCTGTTCATCAACAGTCGCCGGGACGGCGCCATCGTAACTGGTGCGGATCGACAGCACCGGCTGATCCACATCCGGCATTTCGCGCACGTCGACATAAGTCAGCGCAGCCAGACCTGCGATCAGGATCAGCAGGTTGATGACTATGCCGAACAGCGGGCGGGCGACAAATAGATTGGCGATGCCGAACTTGGCGGCCTGTGGGGGCGGTGCGCTCATTTCGGATCCTCGGTCTTGGTCATTTGGGTGGCATCGGCTTGATCGACCTCAGAGGTGACGCGCGATCCGGCGCGCAGTTTATGCGCGCCTTCCGTGACAACCATTGCACCCGTTGCAAGATCGGCATCAATCCATACCAAGTCATCGCGCCGAAACAGGATTGTCACCGGGATCGGTTGGGCGACACCATCGGTTTCTATCCAGACACTTGATCCGCTGCGCGACCAGGTGATCGCAGTGGATGGCAAGACCGGCAGTGGATCACTTTCATGGATCAGGCGGACGGCAAAGGTCATGCCCGGCCAAAGCAACCCCTCGGGGTTATCAACGCGCGCTTTGACGGTTACGCTACGGGTGACGCTGTCAATCCGGCTGTCGAAGGCGACGATCTCGCCTTCGAATGTGCGCCCTTCGAATGTCGGGGTGTTGGCAAGAACCGTTTGTTGCGTTGCCAGCATACCGATCGAGCGTTCGGGCAGCTCAAATTCCACAAGCAGCGCCTCGGAATCGTCGATGGTCACGACAATGGTGTTGGCAGACAGCTCATCGCCGATCTCCACCTCACTCAGCCCCAGTTTTCCGGCGATTGGCGCGCGGATCGTGCGGTCGTCCAGCGCGGCTTGGGCCAACCCCAGATCCGCCTCGGCCAGACGTTGCGCCACCATGGCATCCGACAAGGTGACATCCGTGATTGTGGAATTTCCCGAGCCCCGAAGCCGCTCATACCGTTGAACGATGTCACGGGCCTGATCAAGGTTGGTCTGCGCAATCTCAAGGCTGAACACCTCTGTCCGCGCATCGAGCTGTACCAGGACATCTCCGGTTATAACCTGTTGATTGGCGGCCAGGTTGATCTCTGTCACTTCGCCAGAGACATTCGCTGTGACATCCACGCTGCGCCACGCTGACGCACTTCCAATAGAGCGCTGGATGTTTTCATAGGGGCGCATTTCCAACGGGCTCAGAACGACCGTCGTGGCATTGCCGCCCTTTGACATGCCGGGCCGACCGCCCCCTTGCCGTCCACCGGAGCCTTGGTCTACTTCACCGCTGATGGCAGTTTCCGTCTCGGAAAGGTTCCCAAAGGATGCCGGAACGCCAAAGGCTATGAAATAGGATCCGGCGAGGATAACTGTTGAGACGGCCAATGTGACAAGCTTGCGCATCCAAGAAACCTCTGTGCATGTTCGGCTTGGCCTGTCGGCCTGCCGGGGTCCGATAAGCCGTTCAACCAATCACCCGGCGCAGGGTGGCGTCGCGGTCGATCAGATGGTGCTTAAGTGCTGCCCCGGCATGCAGGATCAGCAGCCCTATCAGGGCGAAGGCCGCGAAATGGTGAGTGGAGCCCGCGGAATTGGCGATCCATTCGACCTTGTCTTGCGCGGGTATGATCAACCCGAAGGCGCTGACGTCGCGACCGTTATATATCGACATCAAAATCCCGGAAATCGGGATGACCAGAACTGTGCCAAGCAAGGCCCAGTGGGTCAGCTTGGAGGTGACGGCCTGCGCCAGCGCGGCATAACCGACGCCGACTTGGGAAACCCTTGTGCAACGCGCTAGCCGATCTGCCACAGACCATAGCCAAGCACCAGACCGCCAACCGGTTTGTGCCAATCCCTGATGGCCCCCACAATCTCGCGGTCAAACGGGCCGTAAGCCATGACCAACCCAGAGATCAGCATGCCGATCATCGCCACCGCGATCACCCAATGATTGAGGCGCGAGACCAGACCGAAGGTCTTGGGGCCGTCGCGCAGGGCTGCCGTGTCTGACACATGTTCCATTTGTCGTCTCTTCCGTCCTGCAGGGGCCAAGTTGAAATGCGCTTTTGTCGCGGATTATCGTCCGTTCCAAATGGTCGCGGCGGGGGCTGATCCGCCCCCGCCACATCCTGGTCAGCCGCGGTGCTCGCCTTTGCGGTGGCCGTCACGTCCCGGTCCGTCCTTGCCGCGGCCGCCGTGATCTTCGCGGTCCAGCTTGCCATCGTCATTGCGGTCCATCTGGTCGACGATGCCGCCGAAGCGAGTATCCATTTCGGCTTGCGTCACCACACCGTCGCCATCCGCATCAAGGTCTTGGAAAGCGTCAACCATGCGGTCGCGGGTCAGGTCGAGGTAGATCGTCTCGAACTCATCCAGAGAGATACTCCCTTCCCCCGAGGTATCGGCTCCGGTCACCAGCCCGACGCGAAAGGTGTCGATTTCGGCCTGCGTGATGGCGCCATCTCCGTTGGCGTCGACCTTTTCCATGAGCTGGCCAAACATGCCGCGCCCCTCGCGCTCTCCATATCCCTTGCGGAAATCGACGAGTTTGGCGCCGAACGCCTGCACCGCCGTCGCTGCCTGAACAGGCGCGGTTTCGGTTTCCGTCTGCGCGGTGGCGATTGCCAGACCCGACAGAAGGGCGGCCACGGCGATAAAGCTGCCGGGAAGGATTTGAGAGGTTTTCATGTCGTATCCTTTCGGGGTTCTGCTGAGGCAATCATCGCCTCGGTGAACCTCATCTAGGGGGTATTGCGTCAAAAGGTTTGTCAGCGCCAAGCCCGCTTTGTCGCCATTTGTCGCAAGGTTGCGGCGTGATACATCTTGCGACAATTCAGGGTCGAGGAAGCCCGTCAGTTGGTTGATTTCCTGCGGGAAAAGGGCGCAATTGGGGATAGCGGAGGCAGAGCGCGCATCCGAGGAGAGTCACCACGTCAGTCCCGATCGCGCCCCAGATCCTTATCGTCGACGATGCCCACGACATCCGCGAGCCGCTTGGCCAGTATCTGCGCAAGCAAGGGTTCCGGACACGACTTGCTGCACATGCCGCCGAGGCGCGAGAGATCTTGGCAGAGGCGGCCATTCATCTTGTCGTTCTAGACATCATGATGCCCGGCGAAGACGGGTTGAGCCTGTGCCGATGGCTTGTTGCACATGACGGCCCGCCTGTGCTGCTTCTGACTGCCATGACGGATGAGACTGACCGCATCGTGGGGCTGGAGCTGGGCGCCGATGACTACCTGATCAAGCCCTTCAACCCGCGCGAGTTGCTGGCGCGGATCCGTGCGATCTTGCGCCGCGCACCGCCCGATCTCGCGCCAAGGCCAAGCGGAAAGCGGTCTTTCGCGGCCTGGACGCACGATCCAGACGGATTGAAGCTACGTGGCGAGGGGGACCGGACCGTTGATCTTACCACGGCCGAGTACCGCCTTCTGGGCATTTTCCTAGACCACCCACGCACGGTTCTGAGCCGTTCGACCCTGCTTGACCTGACCGCCGGGCGTGAAGCAAAGGCCTATGACCGCGCCATCGACAATCAGATCAGCCGTTTGCGCCGCAAGATCGAAGCTGATCCGAAAAGCCCGCAGATCCTGGTGACCGAATGGGGCGGCGGCTACAGGCTGGTGGCAGATGTGGCGGAGACCCGATGATGCGTCGCCTCAAACACCTGTTTCCGGATGGCTTGGCTGGCCGCATCGTTCTTCTGCTTGCTATCAGCATTCTTGTCGCCAATCTCATTGCGCTGGCCGTTCTCAACTTCCAGCAACAGCGGTTTGACCTGCAGGCCAGCGAAGACCGCGAGATCGAAAGGATTGCGGGACTTGTGCCGACGATGGAGGCCGTCGATGCGCAGGTCCGGCAAGTGATCGCACGCGACGCATCCACCCGTTTCGCGCAAGTGACTGTGGAAGACACTCCGCTGCTCACCGCAACTGCCGCCGACAGCCGGTCCAGATACATTGCGCAAGGGTTGATGGAGACCCTGGGCCGCGACGATGTGCATGTCGCAATTGTAGACCGTCCGATCCCGCCCGACGCGCCAGAACGTCCGGACGGCCTTAGAACGGATCGTGTTTTTGCAATCACGATGCCTTTAACTGCAAGAGACGGGAAGGCAGAATGGCTCAACGTGGTGACCAGTCGAGTGTCGCCGCGCCACAGTCGGTTCGACGCAATGCCCTTTTTCACCGTCCTCGCGCTTTCATTGCTTTGCGTTCTTGGCGTCGCCATCGCTCTGGCCGGTCGCATGGCGAAACCACTTGGACAACTTTCTCAAGCGGCCCAAGCTGCGGGTCGTGGTGATCGCACTGTGCGGATTCCCGAGGTGGGCGCGCGCGAAATGCGCAAGGCGGCGCAGGCCTTCAATGCAATGCAGGCTGAAATCTTACAGTTCGACGCGGAACGCATGCGGATGCTTGCCGCCGTGGGGCATGATCTGCGCACGCCGATGACCAGTCTGCGCATCCGTGTCGAAATGGTCGATGACCAAGAGCAGCGTGAGGCCATGGTCCGCACACTCGACGAGATGACCATTATGGCCGATGGCCTTGTCAGCTATGCGAAGGAAGGGCAGGATTCCGAGAAGATGGAACCGCTCGATCTCAGGCCGCTCGTCAGACAACTGTGCGAAGATCGCGGGGCGACGTGCAATGCCACGTTGGACATCCGGGTGACGGGTCGCCGTGTCGGCCTTCGTCGCGCCATCGGCAACCTTATCGACAACGCCAAACGGTATGGCGGTAATGCGACCGTCACGCTGGCGCAGGACAAGCGACATGCCATCATCACCATCGACGACAACGGGCCCGGTATTCTGCCCGACCGTCTGGATGCCATGTTCCAGCCATTCACCCGGGGTGACGATAGCCGCAGTCTTGAGACCGGCGGTGCCGGGCTGGGCCTTTCCATCGCCCGCACGATCATCATCGCGCATGGCGGCCAGGTTGCACTTGAAAACCGCGCGGAAGGTGGATTGCGGACCACTGCGACTTTGCCGCTTTATAGGCGGTCCTGATTTGAATTTGCGTCACGTCGGGTGACGGCTTGGAAAGCAGTCCTTGGCAATCCTCAAAGGCCGGGGATGGCGGTTGCTGTCGATGGTGCGGGCGTTACCTTTCCGCCGCCGTGACCATCGCCGACACGCCTGGACGCCCCTCCCAAAGCGGTCATTTTTTGGTGTTATGTATGATGGGGGCTCGTCAGATGGGTAACTTTACCTGCGACGAAAGAGCGATGTCTGACAAACAGCCACAAGATCGCGCAGGTCGCACCGATCACGACCAATAGAATACAATAGTTTTGAATGAGATCGTGCGAATTGAACGTCACGATCTGGATACCGGCGGCGCCCATGAGCGTTACGCTGAACTGGATGAGGGCGGCGGTAGATCCGGTGTCCCGCAGTTGTTGATCAAGGAGCAGGTTAGCCCCCGGAACGCGCACAATAATGACCGCAACTGTCGTTGTCGCGGCGATAGCGGCGAAAATAAATGGTGATAGATCCCCGATGGACAGCATTGCCAAACCGCCAAGAACCAGGGCCCCAAAGCAGCCCAGAATGACGCTTTGAACCGGGATCATACGTGAAAGCCGCAGGTAGAGTGCGGGGCCAATCATCGCGCAGGCCGCGTTGAATGCGTCGACACTGAAGGACGCCGCGCAGAGCAGACTTGCGGCGATGTAAAGCGCCAAGGCGGCAAACAGGATCGGCTTGCGGCCAGTTCGTTCACTGAGCGGTCCCCAGAACAGCATGCCGATGGCAAAGGCGATCATATAGGCGCCAAGGGTAAGGTTGATCATGCCACGACTGGTCGAAAACGTCTCGGTCATTTGCGGCAATGCGGGCAGGTAAAGGTCCATCGTGAGCGGTGGGAATGCCCCGAGTGCAATCAAGAGAAAAAGCGTGCCTTTCTTGCCAAGGGTGGGTTGATCAACGTTCATCGTCGGTGTCCTGTCGGTTTGCCAGATGGCGTTTGCCTCAAGAAATTGCGACTCTAGTTACCGTGAATAGGGCTTGCGCGCTCAACGGCGAATTGCGCTTGGAAATCTGGGCTTATCGTCCTGCTGTAGTGGCCTAAACTGGGTGGTCCAGTTTGATTGCTGGTGCATGGTGGCCAGCCTGCGCAGCGTCTCTGCTTCGTCGTGACATGTCTGACGTCAGCATCCATGGAAAAGTTTAGCGTGATTGCGGCGCGGTGGACGGTCATGCCCAAGGCGGTGCCGCAAGAATGAAATGTGTCAGCGTCGCATCGGCCGCGTAGAACCCCCAATGCAGGGAATATGCCCAGCGAAAGCCGCTGCTCAGGCGCAGGTAAAGATAGGGAAGCAGCGCGCCGAACGCGGTCGCAGACAGGGTGAAACGGGTCACATAGGTTAGTGTAAGCCATCGAATGCCAAGAGCAGATGGAAGCCACCAAAGGCCGCCGCCATGCCCAGTGCGATGGGCAAAAGGCGATACCCCGCCCGCGCCGCCGTGAGGATAAGACCCGCCGCCAACACTTGTTGAAACAGGATATCGGCGGATTTAGGCAGGTAGTATCAGGCCGATGCGAACATGAACTCGGGCGGTTCTGACGGCGCGCGCAGGGCGGATACCTTTGGTAGTAGCGGTAGGGCGTAGACAACAAAAATCGCAAAGCCTGCCAGCACCGGAAGCATCACCAGCGCTTCACGCGCAAGCGTAGTGTGGCCCAGATTATCGGCGATCAGGGGACGGAAGATCCAAATGGCAACCGCGGCCCAGGCCATATAGTAACCCGCGAACAGCACCGGCGCGGCGTCATACCCGCCTTCCAGCCCCAGGGCTGTGACCAGCGCGTAATACGCCTGGCTGGAAACCAACCAAAGCGCGGCCACGATCAAGATGGCACGGCCCATCTGCCAAGGCGCAATGGCGTCTGGCAAGGTGGCTTGGGGCGGTTCGGTTTGGGCAGCAGGAGTCATTGGTCAATCACGCCCCGCGCTTTACGCGGGGCCTTTCTAAATCAGCCGCCGTCTATTGCTTGCGGCGGGCCGCGGGGTGGGTCAGGGGCGCGGTGGAGGGTTGCTTGCGTCACAGACCGTCTGCCCTTCTACGAGTGTGCAACCAGTTTCCGCCGCAAGGCATCCCAGAATCTGGTTCGAACCGGCTTCGCCCGCGTGGTAGTGATAGGTCAACCCTTCGGCGTCATGGCCGTTGCACCGATCCAGCCCTTCGGGGGACTGCCCATCGGCCAAGAGGTTGGCAAAGATTGCATAACCGTCCATGGCGATGCCGATCTGACCACCGATTGCAGCCACGGTTGCGGCATCCGCCCCGTCCACCGTGGTTGTCGTGCCGGACAGGCAGGTCGTGACGGCGTGGTAATGATAGCCGACATGCGGATTCACATGGCCGCCGCAATCGTCAAATGGCGCTATGGTATGAGCGCCCAAGATGGCATCGACCGGGGCCGGCCCGTCAAGACGCACGCCGTTGAAGGCAATGCCTGATCCGGTCTGGTTGGTGGCTGCGGCCCACCAGACGGGCGCGGGCTCCAGCGGGATGACATAGGTGATCGTGGCATCCTCGGGCATATATTCGGGCAAGCATTGCACGCAGTAATTTTGATAGGCCGGGTCCACATCGGGGCGCGCGGCAGCCTGGCAGGCCTCTAGCGTGCCGGTGAAGCGGATGGCGCCGGTGCCTTTGTCGAACAACTGCCAGTCCGTGTCGCCGTAGGTCTGGGCAAGATTGGCGATAAACGTACCATCGACATCGACGGTCCTTCCATCAAGGAACCAGATCCCGCCTTTGTCCGCGCCGTCAGCGATATTGGTGGGACACCACGGACCGGGCGTATAGGTTAGCGGGTTTGGTCGGAATGTGATGGAAAAGCAGGTGGTTTCGGTGCCGCCCGACAAGATGCAATCGACCAGATCGGGGCCCGCAACAACGTCAGCGACAGCAAAGAAGCTGGCGATGGCAGCGACGTCGTCCTCGGGCGAATGTGCCAATACAGGGGTGGCGGCCATCAGGGCCACTGCAAGCAAGGGCGAAAGGGAAATCTTCGGTGTGGCGTTGAGCATGTGAGCTCCTCCAAATGCGTAAGTTTAGCTACAATAGTCTTGCGCTTGATAAACATTTAATATACTAACTGTTAGTATGAAAACTAATCAGCACAATTTCCATGGCCTGCTTCACAGCGCCGACCTCATCGAGGCGGAACTGCGCCGAAGGTTGGCACCGCTGGGGATCCAACCCCGTCAGGCCCGTGTCCTTGAAGCAATGGGCCGGATGGGACCTGTTTCTCAATCAGATCTCGCCACAGCGTTCGGAATTACCTCTGCCAGCATGAGCACGATGACAGACCGGCTTCTGGCCGCCGGATATATCACTCGCGCGGTTGATCCGGCATCTCGACGCCAGAACGCCCTGGAATTGACGGACAAGGGGCGGACCTTGCTGGCCGGGATCGGTGAGGCATGGGCCGCCGTGGATGACCGCATCCGCGACGCCCTCGGGACGGACGCGGCAACACTCTTCGATCTGGCCCGCCGGCTGCGGGACGGACTGGGCGGCTCGATCCCGGGCAACTAGGCTAGCCCGGCCCATACCGAAATATCCGGTGATCCCTTATTTGGCAGTCGCCTCAGCGCTTAATTGCAGCTATGTGCATCTGCCCTCCTGACACCTGCCGATGCCGCGCCTCGCAGGAACGACCGCTTTCGGTGTGCAGCCTTGGCTTAGCCTAGTGGCAGCAGAGGGCCGAATACGTCGATGCCGCCGCCCCTGTTGCGAAGGGTGTTGTCCCTGTTCGTTACCCGGTCAGGATTGGCCGCAAGGCTTCGGTTTCTTTCGCAATGAAATCGAAGAAGGCCGAAACTCGCGCCGAATGTCGCTGGTCGGGGTGGGTCAGGATGCGCCAGGCGCGGGTCAGTTCCGCGACAGGGCCGAAGACGCGGACCAGATCCGACTCTGCATCGCCAAGCGCCATCGGCAAGGGCGCAACTCCGACCCCGGCCTTTGCGGCATAGATCAGACCCAGCACGCTGGTGTTGCGCGCGGCATAGGTGGCGTCAGGTGCCACTTCCCGCAGCCATGTCATGAGGCGGTGCTTGGCCATGCTTTCCTCAAACGCGACAAGCGGGTGCTGCGCCAGATCCGCGATGCTGGCCGGGGCGCCGTGTCGGTCCACATACCGGCGACTGGCGTAGATCGCCCAGAGGCTGTCGGCGATCTTGCGCCCGACCAGAACGCTGTCATCGGTATCGCCCGAGCGCAGCGCGATGTCCGCCTCGCCCTTGGTCAGATCGACGTAGTGGTCGCTCAGCACGAATTCGACCGTCAGATCGGGGTGGGCCGCGTGAAACCGGTCAAGGATGCCTGATTGCGTCAGGCGAAACGCGATGGGTTCAGGGCAGGTCAGGCGGATGATGCCAGTCTGTGCGCGACCCAGATCACGCGTGGCCTGCGCGAATGCCTCGGCCGATGCGGCGACCGCTTCTGCCTTGGGCAGCAGGGCGGCACCAAGGTCTGTCAGGTGGTAGCCGGCCGGCAGCCGCTCGACCAGTTTCTGGCCCAGCTGCGCTTCAAGATCGGCCAATCTGCGCTGCACGGTCGACTGGTTGACCCCCAGCGCCCGCGCCGCCGCCAATGTGCTGCCTTCGCGGGCCACAGCCAGAAAGAACTTCAGATCGTTCCAGTCGAACATCGCCAGCCCCCCGCAAATCTACGGCCCCGTTCTGCAACCTTGCGGCTGTGCGGTGCAGTCCGACAAGCGTATACTTGAGAGTAGGCAAAACGAGCGCAGAGCACGTCGCGCCCAACCCACCAGACCAGCACCGCTTTCGGGCCGGACGGCGAGCAACCGTCCGGGTGCCGCGTAATCTTTTCCATCCTGAAAAGACCCACTCGGTCCGCATGCGCGCGCGGGGCAACCACTCCAAGAGGAGTCAGCCATGACCACCAAAATCGCCTTCAACCCGCAGGACAGGTTTGTTCTCGGCCTTCATGCCCAGATCGTTGTCACGACGCAGAACGGCGACGTCTTTGGCCACGACATCGTGCAAAACAAGAGCGGCGAGGCGTTCCAGTTCGCGGGATCGAAAGCCGCGTTCAACCCACAGGACCGGTTTGTGGTCTCGATGGGGGACAGGCTTATGATCCTGACCAAGACTGGCGACGTTTTCGGCCATGACGTCTCGGGGCGTCTGATCGGCGAACCGTTCAGGTTTGAAGGCTCAAAAGCCGCGTTCAACCCGCAAGACCGCTTTGTGGTCACGGTCGGCGACATGCTGATCGTCATCACGGACAGCGGCGAAGTGTTCGGCCACGACGTCTCGGGGCGTCGGATCGGCGCGCCGTTTAGGCTCGAAGGCTCAAAAGCCGCATTCAACCCGCAAGACAGGTTCGTTGTCGCCCTTGGCAACACGCTGATCATCATAACCGATCGCGGCGATGTCTTCGGCAATCAGGTGACGGGGCACCGTGTCGGGGATCCTTTCAAGATCGAAGGGTCGCGGGCGGCCTTCAATCCGCAGGACCGATTCGTGTTGACGGCGGCAGGCCTGTTGGTTGTCACCACGCAAAGCGGGGCCGCTTTTGCGCATGTCGTGTCGGATCGCACCATCGGGCTGCCCTTCCGCCTCAACCCGTCGTCAACCCTCAGCCTGACCCTGCGCGATGACGTCTCGGATATTGAAATCCTGGGGGCAGGCTTTGCGGGCAACGCGACGGCCAACGTAGACTATGAATATTCGACTGTCGGCTCTGACGGAGTGGGGCACTTTGCACAAGGCAGCCTTGTCGCCGCAACGGATCCGGGTGGCAGCTTCAATACGGGCTTCGATCTGCCGGGCCGAAATTTTGACATCATAGCCCGCGCTCTGGATGTCGCGAGCGGCGAAAGTGTGACGTCAAACACGCTGCGACCGAGAGTTTGATTTTGGACGAGCCATGGAACGTGCTTTGCGGCGGCCCCGGAAAGCCAAGCGACCCGCGTCTGACCCACACACAGAATTCGCAATCTTCGCAGGCCAGAAGTGAAGGGGCTGGAAAGATGACCCACCCGACCAAGACTGACGCCATCGCCTTCAATCAAAAGGTGCGCGCCCAGTGGGATCAGGCGGCCTCGGGGTGGAACAGGCATGGGCCCCGGATCCGCAGCTGGCTGCGCCTGCCCACCGACGCCA
>JBATPI010000221.1:0-14060 GCA_049291415.1 Paracoccaceae bacterium
TAGCCTTTATTGCCCCTTAGCCTCGATCATAGACAGTGTCGTGTCGAACTGGCGACATAGCCGACTACCACACCAAAATTGCACAACAACCTGCCGCGCCGCGGAGTTTCCACACAGCCTCGGCCAGTTGCGGCGGGATGCGCTGGCCGAGCACGAAATTGCCATAGGCAGCACGTTGATCGCGCGCACTGACATGGCAGAGCTGCTGACGCTGAAAGACATGCGCGGCATCATGGTGGGCGCGCAACACACGCGATCGGCAGGGGGTGATGAATCTGAAAAGATCGTCGCACAAGCGATGATAAAACCATCACGGCGTGGGGCGGAAGAAAAGATCGGGTCTTTGGCGTTGATGCAGGGCTACGGTTTGCGCGTTTTGGCCGCCTATCGCCCAGGTCACAGGTTCGGCCCTGATCTGCAATCTGCGAAACTGCGCCCGGCAGATGTCCTGTTGTTGGAAGGCACCAAGGAAGCGTTTGAGCGGTTGAACCGATCGTCCGAACTTGTCCCACTAGGTCTTCCACTTGTGCGCTCTTACCGCCGGGGGCATGCGCCGCTTGCAATTCTCGTGCTGCTTGCTGTGGTGGTTCTGGCGGCACTTGGGATAGCCGATATAGCCGTTCTGTCGCTTGTGGCCGTTGCTGTCTTGCTTGTGACGCGCTGCCTTGACAGCGATGAGGCACGGGGGGTTTCTGGACGGCGGCATCCTTGTCCTGATCTTCTCAATGTTGATCATCGGCATGGGGCTGCAAAAAACCGGGGCGGTTGCATTGATCGCGGACTTGATCTCGCCATCGCTCCAAGGCTTGCCGCCCATCGTCATGTTGGCGGCGATCTATGTCCTGACATCGGTGATGACGGAAATTGTCAGCAACAACGCCGTGGCCATCGTGATCACCCCACTAGCGATCAGCCTTGCCGACAGCATCGGCGTCGATGCGCGTCCGATGGTGGTGGCCGTGATGTTCGGCGCCAGTGCCAGTTTCGCCACGCCGATCGGCTATCAGACCAATACGCTGGTCTATGGCGCAGGCAACTACAAGTTCAGCGATTTCATGAAGATCGGGGCGCCAATGAATCTCATCGTTGGCATAGCAAGTATCTTGATGATCCCGGTCATTTTTCCTTTTTGAGAGCTGTCTCGCACCGTCTTTCGCGCCGGTTGCGGCCCCGTTGGTTAGACCAGCCTACGTGGTCTGCCGTACTTCTTCCAACAGCGGAAGAAAATCCTCGGATGTAAAAGGAAGATCCAACTATCGCCAGATTTGATCGTGATGGTTAGCTGCACAGCCACCAAAACGCATGATTTTCGCGATACGCGACGTCGTGGCCGGTTCAAGTCCGCCCAAATCACTGCACGCGTCGATAAACGCTGAATCGATTCTCAAACCGTCGACATCCCCGCTATGCATGGCGTCGAACACCGGAGAAGCCAATATCTTGATCCCCCTGGTCAAAATCCGCGATGGTCTCTGCGACGTCCAACGCCACAACGGTCTGCTTCATCATAAAGAGATACACTCGACTGCTTTCGGACATCACAGACTCCTTTCAGAAAGTCTGGCATCGTGGAACCCTTTGACGGTTTTGTCGGAAAGGGGCTCTGCCTCAAAGTGTGTGGCGTAACTATCCTATGAAGTGACAGATCAGGGGGATAGGTATGAAAACCAAGAAGCTGTGGGCTCCGTGCAGCGACGTCACGGTCGATCATGTTGCCCGAAGGGAGTCCGGCGGGTGGATCGTGTCGGGCACGCTGGTACCCAAAGGCATCCAGTGCCTTGCGGATCTTGCGCAGGCAGCGCTGATCCATCTGAACGCCGAGGACAATCGCTGGACCACATGGCAAAGCTGGTTTGCAGCACTTGGCAACGATGGCAAGCTGGGGGCCGGGCACTGGGTCAACAATTACGCGATTGCCTTGCAGGCATCGCAGGATGGCATGGGCGCGGTTCTGGGGTGGGAGGTGCTGTCGGGCCATTTCGTGCGGTCACGTACCTTGAACGTGGTGCTGCCTGACAGCATTGCCGCACCGCATGACGTGCATATCCGCACCAGCCGGACCGCATCCACGCGCGCGCTTTTGCTGCGAGATTGGCTGGTGACGCGCGAACATCCCGGCAAATAGCCTTGAAGTTCAGGCCAGCGTGGTGCGGCGGGCCAAGGGCGAACTGCCGAAATGGTTGCGAAACACCTTTGAGAAATGCGACGTTGAATTGAAGCCACAGGCCATGGCGATTTGTGCAATGGGCTGTTCGGTCTGCACGATCAGATTGCGCGCCCGGTGCAGGCGCAATTCCACCATATAGCGTTTCGGTGAGGTGTTCAGGTATTTGCCGAACAGCCGCTCCAACTGCCGGGTCGAGATGCCCAGATGCGTGGCAATTCCGCAGGGTGAGACCGGGGTTTCAATATTGTCTTCCATGATCGCAATCGCCCGCGTCAGATGCGGGCTGCGCATGCCATAACGTGATTGCAACGAAACCCGCTGCGCAGCAGACCCTTCGCGAACGGCGTTGTAAACCATCTGATCTGCCACTGCGATGGCCAGATCATTACCATGATCGGCGGCAATCAGATGCAGCATCAGATCGGCCGCCGCGGTGCCGCCCGAAGCTGTCACCGCTTTCTGGTTGGCAACAAAGACATTGCGAACCAGCCGCACCTCGGGGAATTGCTCTGCGAAAAGATCGTGGAACTCCCAGTGGATGGCGGTCTCTACACCGTCAAGAAACCCCGCTTTGGCCAACACGTAAGCGCCCGAGCAGATTGCACCGATCGGCGTTCCCCGGCTCCGTTCACGGCGCAGATAGGACAGAATATCTGGCGTGGTGTGGTTCTGGACATGAATGCCCGAAATGAGGAACAGCCGGTCGGCACGCGCCAGCGGCTCCAGCCCCTGATTCACCAGAGTGACGGCCCGGTTCGAACAGGTCGCCGAAATGCCATCGGGTGAGGCCAGCGACCAGCGGTAAAGTGGGCGACCCGAGACCAGGTTGGCAATTCGCAACGGTTCCAGCGCGCAGGAAAACGCCAGATGCGAGAAATTCTCGATCAGCAGAAAGACGAAATGGGCGGGCTGGGTCATGGGGATCGGGGCGCCCGAGAGCGCCCCCTTCCGTTGCATTGCGGATCAGTTTGCGGCAGCGCGGGCGGTGGCCAGCCAGCCGTCATATTCGGCCTGATGCGCCTTTATCCAGGCATCGACATGGCCATCAATCGCGGCAGACGTGTCTTCGCCTTCTGCGATCTGCTTGTTCTCGGCAGAGATGTCGTTGATGTCGATCTTTGCGATTTCGAACAGGGCCTTGGCTGCCGGGTTGGCCGCAAGGAAATCATTGCGGGCGACGACGCGCAGGTTGTCGACGGCAAAGCCCAGGTTCTTGCCCTTGAACGTGGTTTCACCCGTGGCACCATCGGGCAACGAGGTATAGGGGACCGACAGCCATTCCACATCACGGCCGGGGACCAGCGCACCCGAAACCCAATAGGGCGTCCAAGTGTAATACAGGATCGGCTCACCGTTCGCGAAACGGGCGATCGAGTCTGCGATGATGGCGTTGTATTCGCCCTGGTTGTGGTTGACGGTGTCGCGCAGGCCGTATTCCGTCAGCTCATGCTCGATCACCCGCTCGCAGCCCCAGCCGGGCACGCAACCGGCCAGATCGGCCTTGCCATCGCCATCGGAATCAAACCGAGCGGCAACGGCGGGGTCTTTTAGCATCGATAGATCGGTGATGCCGGAATCATAGCTAGCCTTGTCGACCAGATAGCCCTGCAGGGCGCCTTCAACCAAAGTGCCAACCTTGGACATCACCGCATCGCCGCCCGCTTCTTGATAGAAGGGGTCATGCAGCGTGTTCCAGCTGTCGGTGAAGAAATCGACATCGCCGGCACCCACCGCAATATGCGCAGTCTGGGCTAGAACCTCTTGCGGCTCGGCAACGGTGTAGCCCAGATCTTCCAGCGCGCGGAACAGGATGCGGGCCTGGAACATTTCCTCCAACGCGGGCTGAATCACCGGGCGCGCGGTTACGCCTTCACCGGGCCGGTCATTGGCCAAAAGCGGGGTTGCGCAAAGCGATAGCGCAAGGGCGGTCGTCAAGCTGAGATGTTTCATTGTGTCTCCTCCAGGGTGGGTTGTGCCGGGCTTTTCGTGGGCCCTTTGAAAAGGCGCAGAACCAGCCCGACCGGGCCTGCCTGCCACCAATGACGATGTCCACGCTCACGCCCCGACCGGCCCAGACCTTGGGTGATGCGGTCAAGAACGATGGCCAAAAGCACGATGCCCAGACCGCCGACGATGGCTTTGCCAGCATCCAGGCGGCCCATGGCGCGCAAAACCTCATTTCCCAGCCCCTTGACCGAGATCATCGAGGCGATGACCACCATCGACAGCGACAGCATGATGGTCTGGTTCAGCCCGGCCAGAATGGTGGGCGTCGCCAGTGGCAGCTCGACCTTGAACATGATCTGATTGGGCGTGGCCCCAAAGGCGCGGGCGGCCTCGACCACGCTGGGGTTGACGCCGCGGATGCCCAGCGAGGTCAGCCGCACCAGCGGCGGCAGCGCAAAGATGATGGTAACAATCACCCCCGAGACGTTGCCGATGCCGACCAGCATCACCACCGGCACCAGATAGACAAAGGCCGGAATGGTCTGCATCGTGTCCAGAAACGGGCGGATTGCCGCTTCGAACCGGTCGCTTTTGCCCGCGATGATGCCAAGCGGTAGGCCGATGACCACGCACAGGATGACAGCCGAGATGACAATGGCCAGCGTCGTCATCGCCAGGGGCCAGGCGATCGGGTCCAGAAAACCCAAGGCCAGCAGGCATGCGGCGACCAGAATGGCCACGCGACGCCCGGCGGCCTGCCAAGCGATCAGCACCACCAACACCAACATCACGAGGGGCGGCATCGCTTGCAGCGCGGATTCGATCCCGCTGATCATGCCATCGAAAAAGTTCTTGATCGGCTGTATCGCCGAGCGGTGGCTGATGGACCATTGCTTGATACCATCGGCATATCCGTCGATGTTGAGATCGACCGAGGCAAAGGGGTTCAGCAGGCTGAAACCGGGTTCGTCGGCCATCACACCCCTCCGTTCATTGCGGGCGCGGCTTCGTCGCGGCCCTGAATGCCGCGCAGCAACGCGCGTTTGGTCACGACGCCGATATTCGCACCATCGGCCTGCACCAGAATCGGATGATCGGTGCCGATGGCCAGATCGACCAGCGCGTTCAGCTTGTCCTCGGGGCGGGCAACTGGCCAATGCATGGTGTCCGCCTGGCCATTTTTCTGAAAGTACTGGCCAAGGGGCTGCATTATCCGCGCAGCTGTCACCAGATCCAGCTTGGATATTCCGGCAACGAAATCAGCTACATAATCGTCGGCCGGTTCGGTCACGATCTGCTCTGGTGTGCCTGTCTGCACCAGTACGCCGTCCTTCATGATGGCGATGCGGTCGCCAATGCGGATCGCCTCGTCCAGATCATGGGTGATGAAAATGGTGGTTTTCTGCAGTTCCGCCGACAATGCCATGAAGGTTGTCTGCAACTGACGGCGGATCAGCGGGTCCAGCGCCGAAAAGGGCTCATCCATCAACAGGATCGTCGGATCGGCGGCAATGGCGCGGGCTAGGCCGACGCGCTGCTGCATGCCGCCAGACAGCTCATCAGGATATTTCATCTCCCACCCCGTCAGATCCACGGCATCAATCGCCTTGGCGGCAACTTCGATACGCTTCTTTTCGGCGATACCGCGCACCTCCAGCGAAAAGACCACGTTGTCGCGCACCGAACGGTGCGGCATCAGCGCCATGTTCTGAAACACCATGCCGATCTTTTCGGCCCGCAGCGCGCGGAGATCACGTTGCGACATGGCACTGACGTTCTGGCCTTCGATGAAAACGGTGCCCGCCGTGGGTTCGATCAGGCGGTTGATGTGGCGGATCAGGGTCGACTTGCCAGACCCTGACAGCCCCATGATGCAAAAGATCTCGCCCCGCGCCACGCTGAAGCTGGCATCGCGCACGCCCACCACGCAGTTGAAGCGGTCATGGATCTCGGACTTGGACAGGCCTTCGTTGCGTACCGCCTCCATCGCCTGACGCGAGCGGTCGCCGAAGATCTTCCAGATCCCCTCACATGAGATGACGGTCTCTTTGTCTGGCTGGGTCATGCACCTCTCCTGCTGCCGTAGAAAAGCACAGTTCTTTACTGTAGACAATATGTATTTTCTTTGCCTATATTAAACCAGCGTTTACATGGCCGCTGACCGGGCCGTCGAAGCGCGGGGCAATCAGGAGCGGGCATGTGAGTGACGAAAGCAGGACCAAAAAGGCTATCTGCCTTGAGGATCTGAAGCGCCGGATCCTGACCCAGGCGCTGGAGCCGGGCAGCTATCTGGACGAAACCGCCATCTCCGAGGCCTATGACATCTCGCGTCCGCCGCTGCGCGAAGTGCTGCGCCAATTGGCCGGCGAAGGCTATGTTGTCTTGCAGGAAAACCGTGGCGCCCAGGTCGCGCCGATGTCACACAAGACGTTGCGCAACTTCTTTCTGGCGGCCCCGATGATCTATGCTGCCGTTTCCCGGTTGGCTGCGCAGCACGCGACGACGGCGCAGATCATGCGGCTGAAAGACACCCAGCTGCTGTTTCGCGGCGCGATTCGCGACGGCGATACGGCGGAACGCGCGCTGCTGAACGAACGCTTCCACGCCGTGATCGGCGAGATGGCCGACAATGAATTCCTGACGCCCAGCCTGCGGCGCCTGCTGATCGACCACACCCGCATCGGCATGACATTCTACAGCCCACGCAACCCCGGCATGGCTGAACAGCGCGCCGTGGCGGCCGACCAGCATGACCAGCTTATCGCCCTGATCGAGGCGCATGACGCCGATGGCGCGGCCGAACTGGCCGTGGCGCATTGGGAATTGTCGCGGGCCGAGATCGAAAGTTTTGTCACCCCCACCGGAATAGACATCCCGCTTGGCCGTGCGCCCGGCGCCCCCGTCAGGAAAGAGGCCACATGAAGTTCGAGGGTATCTACACCCCCGTCATCACCCCGCATTTCGAGGACGGTTCGATCAACCGCGACGGCTTTGCCGCGCTGATCGAGCATCTGATCGGTGCGGGTGTTCACGGGTTGATCAATGGCGGCTCTACCGGCGAATACTATGCCCAGTCGATGGACGAGCGGGTCGATATGGCCCGGCTGGCCAAAGAGATCGTCGGCAAGCGGGTGCCGCTGATCGTCGGCACCGTGGCGATCCGCCTGCCCGATTCGATCCGCATGGCCGAGGTTGCCGCCGAGATCGGGGCCGACGCGATCCTTGTCGGCTCTCCCCCCTATGCGGTGCCGACCGAGCGGGAGAATGCGCTGAACGCGCTGGCCATCGACCGCGCGGCTGATCTTCCGATCATGCTCTACAACTATCCCGGCCGCATGGGCATCAATATGGGCGAAGAATTTCTTGACCGCGTCGGCCGGTCACGGAATTTCTGTGCCATCAAGGAAAGTTCGGGCGATATCAACCGCGTGCACCTGCTGGCGCGCGACTATCCTCATGTGCAGATGTCTTGTGGGATGGACGATCAGGCGTTGGAATTCTTTGCCTGGGGTGCGCGCAGCTGGGTCTGCGGCGGCTCGAACTTCTTGCCGCATGAGCATCTGGCCCTCTACCGCGCCTGCGCCCTTCAGGGCGATTTCGACAAGGGCCGCCGCATCATGTCAGCCATGCTGCCCTTGATGCGGGTGCTGGAACAGGGCGGCAAGTTCGTTCAATGCATCAAGCATGGCTGCGAGATGAACGGCTTTCACGCCGGACCACCTCGCCCGCCGTTGAAAGCGCTGAACAAGGACGACAAGCGACAGCTGGAACAGGTGGTCCGGGTGCTGAAACAGACGATTGCGGATATTGATGCGGGGGCTGCGGCATGAGCGATCTTCTGACAACCGAAGAATACAAATCCATCGCCGCTGGGCTGGACCTGCCGTCGCAGGCCTTTGTCAACGGCACCTTCCGGCCCGCCGCCGCCGGCGCGACCTTTGACACGGTCAATCCTGCCACCGGCAAGGTGTTGGCCAAGGTTGCCGCCTGCAGTGCCGAGGACGTGGATTTCGCCGTCACAAAGGCCCGCGACGCCTTTGAAGATGGCCGCTGGTCGCGGCTGCATCCCGCCGAGCGCAAGGCGGTGCTGATCCGGCTGGCCAAGCTGATGAGGCGCAACGCGCGCGAATTGGCCGTGATGGAAAGTCTGGACTCGGGCAAGACGATCTATGATTGTGAAACCGTCGACATTCCCGATGCGATCAACTGCCTGACCTGGCATGCAGAACTGATCGACAAGATCTATGATCAGGTCTCGCCCGCCTCCGACAACCATATTGCGATGATCGTGCGAGAGCCGGTGGGCGTTGTCGGTCTGGTGCTGCCGTGGAATTTTCCGCTGTTGATGCTGGCCTGGAAGATCGGCCCGGCGCTGGCGTCGGGATGTTCGGTCATTGTGAAACCGGCCGAGGAAACCTCGCTGACCGCCCTGCGCGTGGCCGAACTGGCAGTTGAGGCAGGCGTGCCGGCCGGGGTCTTCAACGTGCTGCCCGGCACCGGGCCAGAGGTGGGCGAACCCCTGGGCCGCCACATGGACGTCGACATGATTTCCTTTACCGGCTCGACAGACACCGGACGGCGGTTTCTGCACTATGCGGCAGAGTCGAACCTAAAGGAAGTTACGCTGGAGATGGGCGGCAAGAACCCTGCCGTGGTGCTGGATGACGCCGAAAACCTTGACCGCGTCGCCGCCCATATCGTCAACGGCGCGTTCTGGAACATGGGCGAGAACTGTTCGGCCAGCTCTCGCTTGATCGTGCAAAAGGGGGTCAAGGACGCGCTGCTGGCGCGCATTGTCGCCCATGCCCGTGAATGGCCGATGGGCGACCCGCTGAACCCGGCGAACCGTGTGGGCGCGCTGGTATCACAGGCGCATTTCGACAAGGTGGCCTCATACCTGGCCAAGGGGCCGAAGGTGCTGATGGGGGGGGCGGCAAAGAACGGTTTTGTCGAGCCGACCATCCTGGAGGTGGGGCGCGATTCACCGCAGGCCCGCGAAGAGATCTTTGGCCCGGTGCTGTCGGTGCTGACCGTTGACAGCTTCGATCAGGCGATTGCGCTGGCCAACAGCACCGAATACGGGCTGGCCGCCTCGATCTTTACCGCCAACATCAAACGCGCAATCCGTGGCGCGCGGGCGATCCGGGCGGGCACCGTCACGGTGAACAGCTTTGGCGAGGGCGACATTTCGACCCCGTTCGGCGGCTTCAAGGCCTCGGGCTTTGGCGGGCGCGACAATGGCATTCACGCCCATGACCAATACACCCAGCTTAAAACCATCTGGGTGGACCTGAGCGATGACGGGGATGAGGCGGTAGCTTGACCATCCATACCGCCCGCAGAGTTCCCATGCACAATGGCCCGGCGGCATGGAGTTGCATCCTGCCGGGCCAGGATGCGGCTGATCTGCTGACGCAATCGCTGACAGCCGATTTCGCCATCATCGGCGGCGGCTTTGCCGGACTGTCTGCCGCACGACGGCTGGCGCAGCTGAACCCCGGCGCGCGCATCGTGGTGCTGGAGGCCGGACGGCTGGCCGAGGCAGCATCGGGGCGCAACTCCGGCTTCATGATCGACTTGCCGCATGATCTGTCATCGAATGATTATGCCGGCCATGGCGGGTCTGACCATAAGGTCATTGCGCTGAACCGCTCTGCGATCGGTTTTGCCGCCGATGCCGTGCGGGACTATGCCATCGACCCGGCCTGGTTCGACCCCGCCGGCAAGGTGAACGGCGCGGCTGGCGCCAGCGGCGATGCGCTGAACCGCAGCTATGCGGCCCATCTTGCCACCTTGGGCGAGGCCAGCGAGATGCTGGATGCCACCGCCATGCACCAGCTGACCGGAAGTCGGCACTATGTCTCGGGGTTGTTTACCCCCGGCACGGTGATGATTCAGCCTGCGGGCTATATCCGGGCCTTTGGCCAGGGTCTGCGCCGCGACGGCATCCGCATTTGCGAGAACGCGCCTGTGCGCCAAATTTGCCGCACGGGGCCCGACTGGGTATTGACCGTTGCGGGTTACACGGTGACAGCGCCGCGCGTTATCATGGCCACCAACGGGCATCTGGAAAGTTTCGGCTTTGCCCGCAACCGGCTGATGCATGTGTTTTTGTTCGCTTCGATGACCGCCGATCTGGGGGCCGAAGCATTGCAGCGGCTGGGCGGCGCACCGCGCTGGGGGATCACCCCTTCGGACCCGATGGGCACCACCATGCGCCGGATCGACACCGCGCAGGGCGGCAACCGGATCATCACCCGCACCTGTGCCAGCTTTCGCCCCGACATGGAAACCAGCGCGGCCGCGTTGCGCCGTGCCACCCGCATTCACCACCAGAAGTTTGCCGATCGCTTTCCCGCGCTGGCGGGCACGGCCATGGAATACAGCTGGGCCGGTCATCTGTGCCTTAGCCGAAACAGCGTGTCGGTCATGGGCCAGCTGGAGGACGGACTGTTTGCCGCCTGTTGCCAGAACGGCCTTGGCACCGTGCGCGGCACCCTGACCGGCATGGGGGCGGCCGAACTGGCCAGCGGGGTGCAATCCGCGATCACCCGCCATTTCGCCGCCGAGGCCCCGCCGCAAAAATTGCCGCCACCGCCGCTCTCGACCATCGGGGCCAACGTGGTTCTGCGGTGGAAGGAATTCCGCGCCGGCAAGGAATAGTGCCTAGATGTCCTTGCAGATCCGCAAGGCATCCAGCACCGCCGCATGGATATTGCGCCCCGATACAGCATCGCCGATCCGCGCCAGCACATAGGCCCCCGCGGGGTTGCGCTGCGGGAAGGGCGGTTGCCCGGCAATCAAGGCGGGCTGATCCAGCTGGCCAAGATTGACCGAGCCCGGTTTCAGCGCGTGATACAGCGCGTCATTCGGAACAAGGCCCTGCTCGACCACGATATGATCGACCAGCCGCTGTTCGATCTTTTCGCTAAGCACATGGCGCAGCGTGGCACAAAGGCGGTTGCCTTCGGCACTGACCTTGGTCAGCTCTTGCAGGCAGGTCATCCGAACCTCGGCTTGTGCCAGACGGCGCAGCGCCACGGATGATGTAGTCGGACCAAGATCCTGCAGGGCGGTGCGGTCCGGCGTGACCATCTCGACCGAGCAGCCCATCTCCGCCAGCACATCGGCGGTAACGGCGGCAGGCTGATCGCCGACCTCATCGACCAGCAGCACCTGCCCTGCAGGCCGCATCGCGCCCGACAGCACATCCCAGCCGGACATGGACAGTTCCCCGCCTGGTATCTGCGGCGGGACGGGCCAGCCGCCGGTGGCGACGATCACCGCATCGGGTGCCTCGGCCAGAATGTCACCGGCTTCGGCATAGCTGTTGAGCCGCAGATCCACGCCCAGATGCGTGACTTCGGCAATCAGCCAATCGGCGATGCCCCGGATCTGGCGGCGCAACCCGCCCTTTGCGGCCAGCAACAGTTGCCCGCCCAAACGATCTGCCGCCTCGAACAGCACCACCTGATGCCCCCGCTCGGCGCAGATGCGGGCCGCCGACAGACCGCCGGGACCACCGCCGATCACCACCACCTTGCGCCGGTTCGTGGCGGGCGCGATGACATGCGGCAACACCTGTTCGCGGCCGGTGGCGGCGTTGTGGCCGCAGACCGCGGCCTTGCCCTGATTGACCCGATCGACGCAATAGCCCAGGCCGACGCAGGGCCGGATCCGCGCCTCATCGCCGCGTTGCAGTTTGGCCACCAGATGCGGATCGGCCATATGCGCCCGCGTCATGCCGACCAGATCAACCAGCCCCTCGGTGATGGCATGGCGCGCGGTGGCCAGATCGGCAATGCCGCCCGCATGCAGAATCGGCAGGGAAACCGCCCGCCGGATCTGCCCGGCAATGCCCAGATGTGCCGCCGCGGGAATACCCATCGGCGGCACCCATGAGGTCAGCCCCAGATCGTCATAAGGTGCCCCGGCCAGCACGTTCAGGAAATCGACCTGCCCGGTTGCCGCCACCCTCTGCGCCGCGGCAACGCAGTCGGCGGCGCTCAGCCCGCCGTCGGTCAGCTCATCGCCCGTCATGCGCATGCCCAGGATCATCCCGGGCCCCACCGCCCGCCGCACCGCCGCGATCACCTGCAGCGTCAGGCGCAGGCGGTTTTCCAGGGGGCCGCCATAGGCATCGGTCCGGTCATTGACCAGGGGCGACAGGAACTGACCCAGAAGATGCGAATGTGACAGGATTTCGATCCCGTCAAAGCCGCCCTCCTGGCAGCGGCGGGCGGCGGCGACGAAATCGCCGATGACGCGCTCGATATCCTCGGGCTCCATCACCTTGGGAAAGGACCGGTGCGCCCGCTCGCGTCGCCCCGAAGCGCCGATCACCGGCATCCAGTGGCCGTCATCCCATGCGGTGCGGCGGCCCATATGGGTGATCTGGCACATCACCGCCGCACCATGCGATTTCACCCCGGCGGTCAGCCGTTGAAACCAGGGGATGATGCTGTCGTCGCCCGCATAAAGCTGGCCGAACACCGAAGGGCTGTCGGGCGCGATGTTGGTGGAACCACCCACCATCGTCATGGCGATGCCGCCCCTGGCCTTTTCCTCATGATACAGTCGGTAGCGGTCGCGCGGGTGGCCATCCTCAACGAATGAGGGCGCGTGGGCCGTGCTGATGATGCGATTGCGCAGCGTCAGGTGGCGCAGGGCAAAGGGTTGCAGCAATGGGTCCATGGGCATTTTTCCAATCCCGGAAAGGGGGGCTACGGCAGGCTCAGCTTTGCCATTCGCCCGCCGTCCACCGTCCAGACCTGCCCGGTGACAAAACCGGCCTCGGATGATGCCAGCCAGGCGACCAGCGCGGCCACCTCTTCGGGCCTGCCGGTGCGGCCGACCGGATGGATGTGGCCGATATCGCGGCGAAAGGCCACCGGGTCGGGCATGCCGGCGATGAAATCATTGTTCAGATCGGTGTCAATCCAGCCCGGTGCCACCGCGTTGCAGCGGATGCCCTCGGCGCCGTGATCCACCGCCACCGCCCGCGTCAGCCCGTGCAGCCCGGCCTTTGAGGCGCAATAGGCCGCATGAGAGGGGTTCGATCCCAGCCCCTCGATCGAGCCGATATTGACGATGGCCCCGCGGGTGCTGCGCAGATGCGGCAAAGCCGCCTTGATCAGCAGGAAGGGCGCGGTCAGGTTCACCGCCAGCGTCCGCTGCCAGTCGGCCAGTGACATGTCCTCGACCCGCGCTTCTTGCATGACGCCGGCGTTGTTCACCAGAACGTCCAGCCGACCGGCGCGGGCGACCACCTCGGCCACCACCTGGTCGGGACTGGCTGGATCGGCGAAATCGGCGGTGATCGCGTCAAAGGTGGCATCCGTTCCGCGTTGGGCGGTGAAAACCTGCGCGCCCTCATCTCGCAACCGCTGCGCGATGGCCCGACCAATGCCGCTGCGACCGCCAGTGACCAGCGCAACCTTGCCGGCAAAGCGGGTCATGACACGGCCTTTCCGCCGTTCACCTCAACCAGCGCGCCGCACATGTAGCGCGCCGCATCCGAGGCCAGGAACAGCACGACATCGGCGATATCTTCGGGCTGGGCGATGCGGCCCAGCGGCACGGTCCGGCCCAGATCGGCAATCGCCGTCGCGGGGTCAAAGCCGCGCAGCGCAAAGCCGGTGCGCAGCATCGGCGTGTCCACCTCATTCGGGCAGACGGCGTTGACACGAATACCCTGATGCGCGTGATCGCGGCCCAGGCATTGGGTCAGTGATGCAATCGCGGCCTTTGACATCACATAGACCGGATGGTCCGGCCCCGGCCGCAACCCCCAGCACGATGAGGTATTGACGATGGCTCCGCCCCCCGCCGCCGCCATGATCGGCACCGCCGCGCGACACAGACGGAACGGCGCCTCGACATTCACCGCCATGGTGCGGCGATAGTCTTCGTCGGTGGCCTTTGTGATGTCACCACGGGTGATGAT
>JBATPI010000222.1:0-12641 GCA_049291415.1 Paracoccaceae bacterium
CACCGTCGCGCCGCCAACGCCGACCGACAGAACGATCTCAAGCTTCTCCTCGTCGCACCAACGACGACGGCGCTCCAAACCCAGAACATCGCCACGCATCACCAGCCACGCATCAGACACGTCGTTAACGACGTCGTTATGCACGTGCCATAATCGATCAGGCCATGCTCAGGCAGGCGGTGGCAACCGGGCGGTTACTTCAGGCCGGACTAATTAGTATCTGAACGGGTGCATTCCCGGTCCGCTAAAGTGACACGCAGCAAAAGCCCCAGCTTTGAGCGGTCAGACAACCCGCAAGACCGTGCCAACAGCAGCACAAGAAGCCCCCACCTGGGTGGGCGCATCAAAGAGTCGTGGTGGCTATCACGCAAAGCAGTTCAAACAGGATCGACGCTCCGAGGAACGCAGTGTTGCCCGATGGATCGAACGGCGGAGAGACCTCGACAAGATCGGCTCCGACTATGCGAACACCCGCCAGATGGCGGACGACTTCGAGTGCCTGGAAGCTGTTCGGCCCACCAATCTCTGGTGTGCCGGTGCCCGGAGCGAAGGCCGGATCGACGAAATCGATATCATATGAGATATAGGTGTCACCCTTGCCTGCGATCTCACGCGCTTCGGTCATTACATCCGCAACGCCGCGCGCGTGAAACTCTTCGATAGGTATGACGCGGATGCCGACGCTGTCAGCAAAATCGCGATCCTCATTGTCGTAGGTAGAGCCACGAATGCCGATCATGCAGACCCGCTTAGGATCAAGTAGTCCCTCTTCGACGGCGCGGCGGAAGGGCGTGCCGTGGGTGTATTTTGTGCCGCCAAAATAGCTCTCGAACAGATCGGTGTGGCTGTCGAAATGGATCATACCGACAGGCGACTTTTCTGCGACCGCGCGCAGGATCGGCAGGGTAGACAGATGATCGCCCCCCGCTGTCAACGGCAAAACCTTCGCTGCAATCACTTTGCGATAAAAGGTGGTGATGCGCTCCATGCTGTCCATAAGATCAGCCGGGTTGGGCGGCACGTCTCCAAGATCAGCGCAATTCGCGGCCTCGAACGGGCGCACCCCGGTTATCCCATTCTGCGCCCGGATCATCGTAGACAGATCGCGCAACTGGCGCGGACCATGGCGCGGGCCGGGCCGGTTGGTGGTGCCGCTGTCCCACGGCACGCCGATCAGGCCAATCTGCACATCACGCAAACGCGGGTCGTCCAGTGGCACATGCGGAAGGCGCATGAATGTAGGAATACCCGCAAAACGCGGCAGTTCAAAACCGGAGACGGGTTGAAAAAACGGGTCGCTCATCTCATTCCATTCTGCTTTTGAGGCTTCAATCTACCGACGGGATCAGTGGGTGTCACTGTTGCCCTGCTCACGCATGAGACCCATGATTTCCTTCTCCAGCGCGGCATAGCCATCAAGGTCAAGCACCTCTTCCTTGCTGACATACCGGCGGCCTTTCTTGAACTCTGGGGTGATGATCCTGTGCACCCTGCCCGGATGGCTGGACATGAAGACAATCTTGTCCCCTAGATAAATCGCCTCTTCAATATCATGGGTTACCATGACCGTGGTGGTGTTCGCCGCCTCGGCGATACCGACCAGAAGTTCTTGCATGTGCCAGCGGGTCTCTGCGTCAAGCGCGCCGAACGGCTCATCCATCAGCAACAGCGCGGGGTCGTTTGCCAGCGTGCGCGCAATCGCCACACGCTGCTTCATCCCGCCCGAAAGCTGCGAGGGATAGGCGTCCTCGAACCCACCCAGATGGACGAGGTCGATGTATTTCTGTGCCCGCGCTTTCCGTTCTTCTCGCGGCACACCGTTGATACGCATCCCGTATTCGACATTGCCCCGCACACTCAGCCAATCAAACGACGTGTAGGCCTGAAAGACCATGCCGCGTTCCCGGTCCGGCCCGGCGATCACCCTGCCATCCAGTCGCAGCGTGCCGGTGGTCGGCGTCTCCAGCCCCGCGATCATTCGCAACACCGTCGATTTGCCGCAGCCGGACGGGCCAAGGAGGATGCAGATCTCGTTTTCTTCGACGGTGAACGTCGCATCCTCGATCGCAAGGATCTCGCGCCCGCCCTGCATCGGAAACCGTTTCGAGATTCCCTCGATGAGCAGCTTGGTGGCAGCAGCGGTTCGTGCTGTTTTCAACTCTGTGTTGGCGTCGCCCAAATCAGTGTCCCCGCTTCTGGATGTAAGGAAATAGCCAGTGGTGCAGCTTGCGGAACAGGACGTCGAAGCCCAAACCCAATACCCCGATCACAAAAATCCCGGCCATGATCTCATCGGTGTGCAGGAACCGCCGGGCCCGCATCATCATGGCACCAATGCCGGTGGTAGAGGCAACGATTTCCGCGATCACCAGATAGGTCCACGTCATCGCCAGCATCTGGCGCATCGCAGTCAGCACATTTGGCATTACGGCCGGAAAGATGATTGTCCGCACGATGGTCCAGCGCCCACCGCCCAATGTCAGACCCGTTTCCACCAGTTCAGAGCGCACCTGTCGGGTGTGGTCCATGATCAGCGTGATAAGGAAGAAAACGACCCCGATGATCAGCAACACCAACTTTGGCGCCTCGCCAGTGCCAAACCACATCAGAAGGATAGGGATGAACGAGGGCGCTGGCAGATAGCGCCATGCCGAAACGAACGGGTTCACCACGGCGTCGATGGCGGGAAATGACCCCATCAGGATGCCCAGCGGAATAGCCACGGCGCAGGCGATGCCAAAGCTTAACAACACACGCCCAACACTGATCAGAATGTCCGAAAACAGATCCCTGTTCGCGAGCATGTCGACAAGGGTGCCAACGACTTGCGATGGCGCCGGCACCAGCAGGTCATTCACCAGACCAGCCAGCGACACGCCTTCCCATATCGCAAAGAAGACCGCCCAGATCAGGATCCCCGATAGAATGGACTGAGTCTGCGAGACCGGCTTGCGCAGCTCCAGCCAGCGCCTGCGCGTTAGACGCTCATGAATGTCAGACATCGGGGCTTCCTGTCATGTTAGGCGTTACCGATGGCCAGAGCCCGGCCATCGGGGAAGTGCCGCGATTACTGGTTCGCACCAAAGGATTGGCGATAGCCGCTCTCCACCAGATCGGCCATCAGCGAACAGTCAACGCCGGACGCAGGATCGACCATCTTGGTCATCAGGCCCAGACGCACCCACCACTCGTTGATCGTGCTGACAACGCCCGTGATCGACCCGTTGCCAATCTCGAACGGCGGCTCGCCCTCTAGCACGCCACAGACCTGCGCGGCCTCGTCGAAATCATACATGTAGATGCCGTCATCCAGATACTTGCCGTTGGTCCCGATCACCGATTCGACATCGGCGAGCGGCCACTTGAGGAAATCGGCCATGATCTCGTTGCCTTCGGCAGTGTTGTCGTGCCACCAGCCCAAAGCGTCAAACCGTGCCTTGAGAATGGCCCGCGCGACATCGCGGCGCTCGGATATGAACGTGCCGTTCATGTAAATCACGTCAGTGAAAATCCCGGTTTTCAACGCTTCGGGATAGGCCGTGTCAAAGCCCGAGGTCGCGCCGGGCAGGTTTTCCATCACCTTGGTGACCCAAGGTTCATAAAGATAGGCTGCCGCCAATTCGCCCGACATCATCGGCCCCACGGCCTCGTCCGCCAGAAGATTGACCCACTCGACACTGTCCAAGGGCACGCCCTTGGTTTCAAGAAAGACGCCCATCAAAAGCTGACCGATATAGGCCTGTGGCGCGCCGATGCTTTTGCCGGCGATATTCTCGGCAGTGACACCCGGCGCCAGGATGATCTTGTCCACACCGTAGGACGGATTGGCCAGTGCCACGTTGACAACACCGGTGCCGCGTTCGATTGCCAATGGCGTGTAGTCGCCGGTGCATTCGTAAACGTCAATCTGACCAGCAGCCAGCGCGGCGTGCCCACCCAGCGGGTCGTCAAAGATGACCGTGTTTATGGTATAGCCTTCGGCCAGACCCTTGCGCTGCGCAAGCTCAAGCATCGCATAGCCCGGCCAGGATACGCAAATCCCTACATTGACCTGCTCATCCGCCATCGCAGCATTCGAAAACGTCATCGCTGCCGCACCCGCCGCCAGCGATACCACCATCACCTTAATCATCTCACTCCCCTTTTCGATTGCGTTATTTTTATTGACTAAGAAAGTTTAGTCACTAAAGTTTCTATCTGTCTAGCGGTTTTTTCTAGGCATGCTCCGTCACCCCGGCCCTGCTTGGGCCCATGGCAATTTCGACAATTCAGCAAGGAGCGCCGCGCGCGTGGGACTGAGAAGGCAACAAAAGCTCGACCGTTCGAATCGCATACTGGAGGTCGCACGCACCCGGTTCCAGTCAGAGGGCTACGATTCAGTCACCATCGAAAGTATCGCCGCAGAGGCCGAATTGTCCGCCGTCACGATCTATAACTACTACGGCACAAAGGCCAATTTGCTGCTTGAGTTGGTCAAGGAAAGCGACGTGCGGCTGCTGGCCCAGTTGCGCGCCCTCACCGACGATCTGCCCGACGACATTGTCGATGCGGTCGCCAAATTCGGCAAGATCATGCGCCATCATGCAATGACATATCTCGCCAAAAGCACATGGCGCGAAGTTCTTGCGGCCAGCATTCTGCAAGGTGGCGGGCAGTTCGGCACCACCTATCGCGCGCTTGACCGCGCGTTGGTTGTGGTGATGGCCAAGCTGGTTCTGTCCTATCAGCGGCGCGGAACGCTCTGCCGCAGAATCGATGCGCGTGCGTTTGCAGACACCCTTTACGAGATGCAGAACATTCGGTTTTTCCTCTTCATCTCAGACCATACCCAGGATGAGGAAGAGGCTGACATTCGCTTCCGCCGCGACCTTGGTCTCATCTTTGCCGACAAGGCACCCCTGAAAATCTTGCGAGGGAAATCATGACAACGCACGGATACGACAAGGGTCGTCTTGACCTGCCATTCGTCGGCATTTCGACATTTGGCAAAAACCAGTATGTGCAGAACTGGGACGCCATCGACGCCGACTTTGCAATTCTCGGAGCGCCCTACGATTTCGGCACCCAATGGCGGGCCGGTGCGCGGTTTGGCCCGCGCAGCATCCGCGAGGCCAGCACGCTGTTTTCCTTTGGGCATGGCGGCGCCTATGACCATGAAGATGGCGTGACCTATCTGCCCGCGGGCCAGGTGCGCATTGTCGACATCGGGGACGCCGACATCATCCACACTGACACCGAGCAAAGCCACGCAAATATCGAATTTGGCGTGCGCAAGATTCTGGCCGCCGGGGCTATTCCGATCACGCTGGGCGGGGATCATTCGATCAACATCCCCTGCATCAACGCCTTTTCCGATCAGGGCCCGATCCACATCGTTCAGATCGACGCGCATCTTGATTTCGTAGATGTGCGCCATGGGGTTCGCTTTGGCCACGGCAACCCGATGCGCCGCGCGGCGGAAAAGGACTATGTGACCGGTCTGACGCAGATCGGCATCCGCAACGTCTCCTCCACCGCCAAGGATGGCTATGATGATGCCCGCGCGATGGGGTCAGACATCCTGTCGGTCCGCCAGTTTCGTGCGCAGGGCGTGCAAAAGGTTCTGGAGCGCATTCCCGCAGGCGTGCGCTATTACGTCACCTTGGACATCGACGGTTTCGACCCGTCCATCGCCCCTGGCACCGGCACGCCCAGCCACGGCGGTTTCCTTTACTACGAAGTGCTGGAACTGCTGGATGGTCTGACCAAACGCGGCGACATCGTCGGCATGGATCTGGTCGAAGTGGCACCAGATTACGACCACACTGGCACCACGGCGATCCTGGCGGCACAAATTCTGATGAACGCGATTGGGCGGATCATGCACAATCGGTCCAAAACGGGGGCGAAATAGGACATGGGTCAGGTTAGCTACGATTTCTCCGGCAAGTCGGTATTGGTGACAGGTGCAAGTCGAGGCATCGGCTATGGCATCGCAAAAGGGTTTGCCCGCGCGGGCGCGGACCTCACCATCCTTGCCGATGATGAGGGCGTAACAGCTGCCGCCGATGCGCTGTCTTCCGAAACAGGAACCATGGTAAAGGCGATCCACTGCGACATCACCGATGTCGCGCAGATCAAGGCAGCGATAAGCAAGATCACGTCAATCGACGTCCTTATCAACAACGCAGGGCTCGAACGCATCACCCCGTTGGCGGACCCGGATGACGCGGTCGAAGACACCTTCCGCCGGATCATCGACATCAACGTCATGGGCACCTTCCTGATGACCCGCCACGCACTTCCGAAGATGGGTAAAGGTGGGCGGATCATCCTGACCGCCTCCATCTGGGCGCGCACGGCGGTGGCCGAATTTTCCGCATATTGCGCGTCCAAACACGCCAATATCGGTTTCATGCGCTCTATCGCGCATGAGTTGGGGCCGATGGGCATCAACGTGAACGCGGTCTGCCCCGGCTGGGTCAAGACCGAGGCGGCGTTGCTGACGCTCGATCGCATGGCCCAAAGCACGGGCCGTCCTGAGGCAGAGCTGATGGAAGAAATCATCGGGGGTCAGGTTCTGGGCGGGCTGCTTGAACCCGAGGACATGGCGGCGATCTACCTGTTCCTTGCCTCAGACGGCGCGCGCGACATCACCGGACAGGCCTATCATCTGGATCGGGGCGAGGTCATGGCATGAGCGGGCTGGAAAGAACGAACGTCGTCATCACCGGCGCGGGCCGGGGCATTGGCGCTGCTTGCGCCGTGGCCTTTGCCAAGGCCGGCGCACAGGTTCTTTGCGCCGACCTTAACGATCCGGACGAAACCGTTGCAGCGATCACCGGTGCAGGCGGCACGGCCCAAGGCATTGTTTGCGATGTATCCGACGAGTCCTCAGTGCTCGCCCTTTTCCACAAAGCCGAAACCCTCGGTCCACTGCACGCAACGGTCAACTGTGCCGGGATCATCCACGAACGTCCCCTCTTGGAAACGCCGGTTGCGGAATTCGACCACGTCATCGCCGTCAACTTGCGCGGCTCTTTCCTGATCGGGCGCGAAGCGATCCGCGCGATGCAAGGTCGGCCAAAACAGAATGGTCAGTCGGCGCGGCTGATCATGATCGCATCGGATCTGTCCTATTACGGGCGCGAGACGTTTTCGCCCTATGTCGCGTCCAAGCACGGCGTTCTTGGCCTCGTGCGCTCTTGGGCCAAAGAGTTCGCACCCGATATCCTGATCAACGCCCTCTGCCCCGGCCCGATCGACACCGCGATGCTGGCCGCCGCGAACATGACGCCGGAATGGCGTGAAAAAGAGCTTGCGATTCCTATGGGCCGATTTGGTCAACCCGAGGAAATCGCTCAGATGGCCCTGTTTCTTGCAGGGTCGAACGCAGCCTATATCACCGGTCAGGGCATCGGTGTGAACGGTGGGAGTATCATGCCATGATTGCCAATCCAGTTCCCTGGCCAAACGGGGCCAAATGCGCCGCCTGTGTCACCTTCGACATGGACGCCGACAGTCTCGTGCATATCAACCATCCTAAAGACAGCCATCGCAAGGCAGCGACGACCTCAATGCTGCAATACGGTCCCGAAGTGGCTATTCCGCGCATTGTCGAGACCTATCGTCGGTTGGGTATCAAGCAGTCGTTCTATATTCCAGCATGGTGCGTCGAACGCTATCCACGGGCTGTTGAGACGATTCTGAAGGGCGGCAACGAGATCGGGCATCACGGCTACATCCACGAACACCCGAACGAGTTGGAATCGGACGAAGAGGCGCATTGGCTGGACGTCGGCATCGACATCCTGAAACGCGCAACTGGCAAAGCCCCGCGCGGCTGGCGCGCGCCGCTTTACAACATGTCGGATGTGTCCTGCACCCTGCTGGCCGAACGCGGGTTTTCCTATGACGCCTCGCTGATGGGCGACGACCAGCCCTATATTCTGGACACGCCAAAAGGCTCCTTGGTGGAGTTGCCGACCCATTGGGGTCTCGATGACTGGCCGCAATTCGTGCAGTCCGAGGATCTGGGCTACATGGGCAATATCATGTCGCCCGAGATGGGGTTTGAACCTTACGTTCAGGAGTTCAACGCAATCCGCAAATACGGCGGCCTCTGGGTGGCGGTCGTGCATCCCTTTGCCACCGGACGGCTAGCACGCTGGGACGTGGTCGCCAGCTTTCTGGAGAAGGCTGTCGACAAGGGTGATGTCTGGTTCGCCCCGATGGAGGAAATCGCCGCGCACGTCCGCAAGGTGACCGAGAGCGGCGAATACGTGCCACGCCGCGTCAACATGCCCGCCTACGCGGCTCCCGTTTATGACGACGCAATAAGGAAATATGCTCCGTAGGGCCGTGGTCTTCCAGTGAGCTAAGCTGCCAGTTGATGCCAGTTCTGATGATTGCGTCGCGTTGAAGAACGTAGCGCATGCACCGATACGTGCTTGAGAGTGCTGACGCCGCTTGAGCTCGATCACGCTGTAAACACCCCAGCCGACCGGGCGGTTGGCGCGACTGCAGCGAAGGCAATCACCGAGATCTTCGGCACGCCATCAAACGAGAACGAACGCGGTTGGCTGGCCGAACTTCGCGATGTAGCGGACAACACCGACCCGAGGATCACCGCCCGCTCCCGCGCGGCACTGAGAGGGATTTTCGGCAAATGAATGATGGACCAACTCTCGGAGAACGAGAAGGCGTGGATCGAGTTTATCCGCGTGATCTCTGGCGGTCGCGACCCCAAGGTCACCCCGGCCCGCGTCACCGCGCTTCGGGAGCTGCTAGATCGGGACTGACGGGTTTGTAAGGGAATAGTCAGCCGTTCCCCAGGGGATGCGGATCGTCTAAGAATCGACTTACAGTTAAGCATTGAGCAGCCCACAACAGAAAGTTGGTGCCAGAACAGTGCCGTTCCAAGGTTCCAAAACTCCACTTAACCTTTTGAAATATATAACGCCATGGGGGGGTCGAGTCCCTCCGGGCCTACCATTCCACTGTTTTCATTTTGCAGAAAGACCTGCCTATCGGCACGGCCCACAGCATCGCTGAGATGGCGGGTTGGATTTGAAGGAGACCGCTATGAAAATCTTCTTGGCTTTGGTTCACAAGGACGAAGACAGCGCCTATGGCGTAAGCTTCCCTGATATCCCCGGCTGCTTTTCTGCGGCGGACACCTTGGCCGATGTGGTCGCAAATGCTGCGGAGGCTCTTGATCTGTGGTTTGAGGATGAAGCACCCGTTCAAGCCCGAGACCTCGATAGCGTAAGCCCAGAAGTCGCCGCTGATCTGCATTCTTGGCACTGGCGGCCAAAAACCTGATCACCAGCGGGTCAGTCGGCCCCCAATAAAAGGGACAACGCTGCTGCCATCGAACTCTTCTGAAAACGGATCGTGAACTGCCAGGCTATTGACGGGATCGATGCATCTGATGCCTAAGCCCTCGTGAACATCCCCGTTGCGTCGCTCGCTTTCTGTGCCCACCCTATCCCAGTTCGAGACCAGAGTTGGTGCAGAACAGTGCCCACTGTCTGCGCCCACCTTTCGGAATTATGCAATGATTTCTAACAGGGTTGTAGTTCTGTCGGGCCTACCATCCCTTCTATTTGCAGGGATTGCACCGAATGGCCAGCGACCGGTCTGCCCCTGTCGGATCCGTGATTATCCCTGGCTGGCCATCCGCAGCCGACGACACCTTTTGCCGCGACACTCCGGCCCGATGGGCCCGTCATGCGCCGCCACCCGCCACGGCCAATCTATGCGAGCGGCAAGACACTGCATATGGTGTAGCCTTGGGCCGCAACTGAAGACTCTGGAGACCAAGATGCGCATGATCGACCGCCTCGCCCGCTTTTGGCAAATTGCCGACACAGACACATGTGACTGGCAAGGGTGCGCGAAATGATCTCGCGCTGGCGCTGGCTGCTCTTGCAATTCTCGCGCAGGCTTTGGTTGCGTGTGACGTTCATGGCGCTGATCGGTGTGGTGACCGCCGCGGCAGGAGTCGTCCTGGCGCCCTATGTGCCCGATGCCTGGACGATCAAGATCGGGGCACAGGCAATCGACCGCATCCTGAATGTCTTGGCCTCCAGCATGTTGGCGGTGACGGTTTTCTCTCTCAGCACAATGGTTTCGGCCTATAGCGCTGCAACAAACAACGTCACGCCGCGCGCGACCAAGCTGCTGATGCAGGACAACACCTCACAGAATGTTCTTGGCACGTTCATCGGATCGTTCCTGTTCAGCCTGGTCGGGATCATCGCGCTCAGCACCGGCCTTTATGGCGCGGGGGGGCGGGCAATCCTGCTGGTTGTGACCATCGGTCTGATCGCGCTGATTGCGGTGACGATCCTGCGCTGGATCGACTACCTCGCGCGGTTCGGCCGTCTGGGTGAGACGATTGACCGCGTCGAGACCGCAACCTGGAGTGCGATGAAAACGCGGCTGACGCATCAGCATCTGGGTGGGCGACCGCTGCAGGATCGCGAAGGCGGCATGCCGAAAGATGCAGTCGCGGTTTTCGCGCAAACCATCGGATATGTGCAGCATTTCGATACTGAAGCCCTGCAGGACTGCGCAGAGGCGCATGGCACCGAGATCTTCGTGACTGCTCTGCCGGGCGTCTTTGCAGATCCATCGCGGCCGGTGGCACATGTCCTGGCCACCAGCGACGGGTTGCACGACACGGTGGCAAAGGCCTTTACCATTGGCGCAGAGCGGACTTTTGATCAGGATCCGCGTTTTGGTCTGTGCGTGCTGGCCGAAATCGCATCGCGGGCGCTTTCCCCTGCGGTGAATGATCCCGGCACCGCGATTGACGTGATCGGGCGTGCGGTGCGACTGTTGGTGAACTGGGCGCGGTTTGAGCGGCCTGCCGCCAAAGCGGCCGTCCCATACCCGCTGGTCTGGGTTCCGGCCATTCAGGCCGATGACATGTTCGACGATGCCTTTGCGCCGATTGCCCGCGATGGGGCAGGTCTGGTCGAGATTCATCTGCGGCTGCAAAAGGCCTTTCGCGCCCTGGTCGCTGCGGACCGCCAGTCTTTTGGCGATGCCGCGCACCGGCATTCGGCCGCCGCCCTGCAGCGCGCCGAAGACACGCTGCAGATGGAGGCAGAGAAAGCAGCCGTCCGTCACCTTGCCCTGCTGCGCCCTTAGCGGCAGATCTTCAGCCGCCGCGGTCCTGCGCCAGAACCTCGGCCAACAGCGGGTTGGGAAAACGGCGCGCGGCGGTGACCGCCAGAAAGGTCTCGGAAACGTCGTCCAGCCGTGCGGCCTCAACCAGCAGACCGGTGGCCAGCTCATCTTGCACGACGATGGGCGGAATGACGGCAAGGCCGGCATCCTCACGCGCCAAAAGGCGCAGCATGGCCATGTCTTCGACCTCGGCCGCGATCACCGGCACAATGCCCAGACGGCTGGTCATGGCATCAAACGCGGCCCGCATCGCCGTCTCGGGCGGCGGCAAAAGCAGCGGTTCCCGGCCCAAGAGGTCACGCATCTGCGCAGGGTGGGGGCCAAGCCGCGCACGCGTACCGATCAGACTGACGCGCTGTTCGGCCAGCCGATGCACCAGCCAGGGCGTCGCCGCATCGCGCGGTGGGGCCATATTGGTCAGCACCACATCGAAGACCAGCGCATGCAACCCGCGCAGCAGTTCGGCCTGGCTGCCGGATCGCAGGACCACCTCGACATCCGACCGCCCGATCAGCGGGCGCAGAAACTGCATCTGGAAATTCCGTGACAACGTGGCCAGCGCCCCCACCCGCAAGGCCCGCCGCCCCCGGCCGGTTTCGCGCAGGGTCATGGTCAGATCTTCGGCGGTGCGAAAGATCGCCTCGGCATGGTCCAGCGCGATTCGGCCTGCCTCGGTCAGGATCAACCCCCTGCCCCGCCGTTCAAACAGATCATGGCCCAGCGCCGCCTCCAGCGTCTTGATCTGCGTGGACAATGCCGATTGCGACAGGTTCAGCCCCCGTGCCGCGCCGGTCAGCGTGCCATCGGACGCCACGGCGCGGAACAGGCGCAAATGATGCAGGTTCAAGGGTGCCATTCTTCTACCATTTAGAACGTTTTCCAATAATATATGTAATTTTATGTATGTGTGGCAACCGCTATCCCCGATGCATCTGCCGCATACCGGAGCCCCCCATGCCCGACCTTCCGCCCCTGATCCTGTTTGCGCCGATCCTGCTGTCGGCTGTGGCGTTATTGGCGGTGTTCCGGCCCGGTCCCCGACCCGGCGCGCTGCCGCATCTGGCCGAGGGGGCCGCCCTTGGAGGGCTGGTGCTGGCCGCAGCAGGCGTGGTGCAGTTGATCGCCACGGGCCCGGCCACTGTCGGGCTCGGTGGGGGGGCGTTTCTGATCGCTTTTCGGCTGGACGCACTCAGCGCCACAATGGCGCTGCTGGTGGCCTTTGTCGGCTGGGTGGTGCTGCGCTATGCCCGCACCTACCTGGACGGCGAGGCGCGCGAGGGCGCATTCCATGGCCTGATGCTGGCGACGCTGGCCGCCGTGCTGACGCTGGTGCAGGCGGGCAGCCTGCCGGTGCTGGTGCTGGCCTTTGCGGCCATCGGCCTGGGGCTGCGGCAGTTGCTGCTGTTCTATCCCGACCGGCCCGAGGCGCGGCGCGCGGCGGCCAAGTTCACGCTGGTCTGGGG
>JBATPI010000223.1:0-25186 GCA_049291415.1 Paracoccaceae bacterium
AAGGCGCTGGAGCAGCCCCCACTCGAGGCGCACCGCCCCACCATCGAGCGTATCCGCGCCGAGGCAAAGCGGCTGGCGCGGGCGGGGGGGCCGTCTGCGGGCCTGAGCCTGGGCGGCATGGCGGCGCTGGCCTACCCTGACCGCATAGGGCTGCGCCGCAAGGGTGACGCGCCGCGGTACCTCTTGTCGGGCGGCAAAGGGGCGGTGATGCCCGCCGGCAGCGCCTTGGCCAACTCCCGGCTGATCGTCGCCACCGATCTGGACGGCGACCCGCGTGAAGCCGCGATCCGTCAGGCCGCCCCCCTGCCCGAGGATGAGCTGCGCCAGCTTTTCCCCGACCGCATCGTCTGGCAAGAGACGGTCAGTTGGAACCGCCGCGAGGGGCGGGTGATGGCGCGGCGGCAGGAAACGCTTGGCGCGTTGGTGCTGGACGACCGCCCTTGGCCGGATGCCCCCGATGGGGCGCTGGCCCGTGCCGCACTTGAGGGGCTGCGGCTGATCGGCCTGCCATGGGCAAAACCCGCCCGCCGCTTATGCGCCCGCATCGCCCTGGCGCGTGGCGAGGATTGGCCCGAAGTGACGGATGCCGCCCTTTTGGAGCAGGCCGAAGATTGGCTCTTGGCCCACCTTGCACGCGCCCGGACCGAGGCCGACCTGCGCGCGCTGGACCTGACCGCCCCCCTTCTGGCGCGGCTGAATTGGGTGCAGCAGGCCACGCTGGACCGGCTGGCCCCGGCCACATTCACCACGCCGATGGGACGCCACGCAGCCATTGATTACGACGGCGACCACCCGTCAATCGAGGTGCGTCTGCAAGAGATGTTCGGCACCACCCGCCACCCGACCGTGGGGGCAAACCGCCTGCCGCTGCGCATCACCCTTCTGTCGCCCGCCCAGCGCCCGGTGCAGACAACGCTGGATCTGCCCGGCTTTTGGGCCACCTCCTACGCCGATGTGCGCAAGGACATGCGCGGCCAATACCCCCGCCACCCCTGGCCCGAAGACCCGACGATAGCCGAGCCGACCTTGCGCGCCAAACCCCGCGGCACCTGAGGCGCAAAAGGGGGCTTTTCGCGCCCGCCGCCTTGCGCTAAACGGAAATCATGACCGCATGGACCCGCCCCGCGCTGCTGCCCCGACGCCGATAAGGCGCATGGTCTGGCCTGCCCGGCCCAAAACGGCACCCCTTTCGCGCCACTCCCCGTTGACACCCGCAATCGCCCGGCTTTACGCCTAGGCTTTCCGCCCTGAGGGATTACCCATGATATCAGCCGTCCTGCCGACCTATACCCGCGCGCCTCTGGCCTTTGCCTCGGGCGCTGGCGCCTGGCTGACAACGACCGATGGGCGACGGTTCCTTGACCTTGGCTCAGGGATAGCGGTGAACGCGCTGGGCCATGCCAACCCCGATCTGGTGCAGGTGCTGACCGATCAGGCGCAGCGGCTGTGGCATGTCTCGAACGTCTATACCATTCCCGAACAGGAACGGCTGGCCGAGATGCTGGTCGAGCGTACCTTTGCCGATACGGTCTTCTTCACCAATTCCGGGACTGAAGCCGCCGAACTGGCGATCAAGATGGCGCGCAGGTTCCACTATGAGAATGGTCAGCCCGAGCGTATCGAGATCCTGTCCTTTGAGGGTGCCTTCCATGGCCGCTCCACCGGAGCCATCGCGGCCTCGGGGGCGGAAAAGATGGTCAAGGGGTACGGCCCGCTGATGCCCGGTTTCCGCACGCTGAAATGGGCCGACGTGGCTGAAATCCGCGAAGCCCTCACCGATCAGACCTGTGCGGTGATTGTTGAGCCCATTCAGGGCGAAGGCGGCATCCGCCCGGTGCCGGACCAATGCCTCAAGGGCCTGCGTGCATTATGCGATGCCACCGGCACACTGTTGATCTTTGATGAAGTTCAATGCGGCATGGGCCGCACCGGGCGGCTTTTTGCACATGAATGGTCCGGCGTCACGCCTGACATCATGATGGTCGCCAAAGGAATCGGCGGCGGCTTTCCCCTGGGCGCGCTTCTGGCCACCGAACGCGCCGCCTCCGGCATGACGCCGGGCAGCCACGGCAGCACCTATGGCGGCAACCCCTTGGCCTGTGCGGTGGGCGCCAAGGTGGTCGAGATCATCGCTGACCCCGCCTTCCTGGCCGAAGTCACCCGCAAATCCGCGCTGTTCCGTCAGGGGCTTGAGGCTTTGGTCGCCGCCCACCCCACTGTCTTCGACTCCGTCCGCGGCGAGGGCCTGATGCTGGGCCTGAAATGTCGCGCAACCAACACCGATGTCGTCACCGCGGGCTATGCCGCAGGAGTCCTGACCGTTGCCGCCGCCGATAACGTCATCCGCCTGCTCCCGCCCCTCAACATCCCCGACGCCGACATTGCCGAGGCACTGACCCGCCTTGATCAGGCCGCCACCAATACCCAGCCCACCACCTGATTATTTTCTGTCCATAAATATCCCGCGGGGGTCCGGGGGCGCGAAGCCCCCGGCCGTGGGTCCAGAAAGAAAACCGACATGACCCATTTTCTTGACATCCACAAAACCAGCGCCGCCGATCTGCGCGGCATGATCGACGCTGCCCACGCGATGAAATCCGCCCGCAATGGACGCCCCAAGGGCGCGGCGGATGATGACCAGCCGCTGGCGGGCCGCATGGTGGCCTTGATCTTCGAGAAACCCTCAACCCGCACCCGCGTCTCTTTTGATGTCGGCGTGCGGCAGATGGGCGGGCAGACCATGGTTCTATCCGGCAAGGAAATGCAGCTGGGCCATGGTGAGACCATTGCCGACACCGCCCGCGTGTTGTCGCGCTATGTCGATCTGATCATGATCCGCACCTTTGAAGAGGCGACCCTGCTGGAGATGGCCGAACACGCCACCGTGCCGGTGATCAACGGGCTGACCAACCGCACCCATCCCTGCCAGATCATGGCCGATGTGATGACCTATGAAGAGCATCGCGGCCCGATCAAAGGCAAGAAGGTGGTCTGGTGCGGCGATGGCAACAACGTCGCCGCCAGCTTTCTGCATGCCGCCGGCCAGTTCGGTTTTGACTTCACCTTCACCGGGCCGGAAACGCTGGACCCCGAAGACAAATTCGTCGCCTTCGCGCGTGAAAAGGGCAGCAAGGTCACCATCCAGCGCGATCCCTTCACCGCCGTGGAAGGCGCGGATCTGGTGGTCACCGACACTTGGGTGTCGATGCATGACCCCGAATCCGCCAAGGAGCGCCGCCACAACCAGCTGCGCCCCTATCAGGTGAACGAACAGCTGATGTCCCGCGCCAAACCTGACGCCCTGTTCATGCATTGCCTGCCCGCGCATCGCAATGACGAGGCGACAAGCGCGGTGATGGACGGCCCCCATTCGGTGATCTTTGACGAGGCCGAAAATCGTCTGCACGCGCAAAAAGCGGTGATGCGCTGGTGTCTGGGGGGGTGATGCAGCCGGGCGGACCTGATGCTGGTTCGTGCAAGGCAGATGCTTCATCTGGCACATGAACCGCAGTACGATCTGGCCGCCCGGAAACCTCAGCCTCCACAGGGTTAACATGCCTTGGGGGCACCGGACCAAAGGTCATCTGACAGCAATGAGCCGTTGCCGCTTTGGGCACACAGCGACCTATATTGCCTTGCTTTCAGCCATTTGCTATCGAAGGTAAATCAGATCGCCGGGTTTACGGCGCTGATTTCCTGAAAGTTCGAAATATGACGCTTTTGACGTTGGGTGCTTACGAGCAGCCGTTAAAGTGGGCTGCCTTTGCGTTGGGTCTTTGCAGCACGGTTTGTATCGTTCAGGGTTGGCAACTGGCAGCCATGGTATTCGGGTTACCATTTTGTTTGATATGGGTTTTCTACGGGTGGTTCAGAACTGAACCACAGCTGAAATATATCAACATAGTCTTCTCGGTGCTTTATATATACGGGATCGCTCGGTATTTCATCCTGAATACCTGATTTATCCAAGGCGAGGAGAGGCGATGAGGTGTTTACGCTTTGTCGTCTTGCCCATTCCTAACCTGCAAGCAAGGTTCAAGACCGTTTCGTCCTGCGCGGTGCGGCCGACTGAAACGCCCCGGCGCCTGCCTGAGGGCACAAGATTGCGTCCCAGATACCCGCGCCCAAATCCCCCCCTTTCCCTTCCCCCCCCATTCCGTCACCATAAGCCCCAATCACCCAATGGAGCCGCCCCAATGCTGATGCACGCCATGTCCGTCCTGACCACGGACCGCTTTCTTGCCGCCCTCTCGGCCCTCTTGACCAAGGCCGAGGCGCATTGTGAGGCCAGGAAGATCACCCCCGACGCCATCCTGCAGTTCCGGCTGTTCCCCGACATGTTCCCGCTGACCGCTCAGGTGCAGTTGACCTGCGACTTTGCCGCCCGCGCCGCCGCGCGTCTGGCCGGCACCAGCCCCACGACGTTTCCCGATACCGAAGTGACCTTTGCCGAACTGCAGGCCCGCATCCGCACCGCGCGGGACTACATGACCAGTTTTACGCCCGCACAATATGAAAACGCCGAGAGCCGCATTGTCAGCTTTCCCAGTGGCGGGCGCGACATGACGCTGCCGGGGCAGGATTACCTGACGCTATATGCGCTGCCGCAGTTCTTTTTCCACCTGACCACCGCCTATAACATCTTGCGTCACAACGGGGTTGATCTGGGCAAGAGCGATTTCATGGGGGCCAATCTCTAGACGCATCCGCCGGGGATTTGTCTCTGAAATCCGATCAAATCCAAAATAATGCCGCGAATCGATCTGATCTGCGCCACAATACTCATGCCTAAGGAAGCAGGTTTTGGGGGCAATGCCCTTCCTTTGGTGTGCTGGCACAAGGACGATCAGGATGACGGAAAAGCTGGGCCGAGAGCCCCGGGTCAAGACGACGCCTGAAAAGCGCGCCAGTTGGGACTGGCCGACCGCGCCGATGGCGCACAGCCCACGTGGTTTTGCCGAGTTGCCGTTTCCCTGGCAAGAGGCCAAGGCCGAGGCGTTGCGCGTGTATCGCGCAGCCAAAGGCACCAAGCCGGGCAAATCGCAGTCCACGACGGATGCGGTCAGACCGGATGCGGCCAAACCGGCTGACGGGCCGCAACCCGAAGCCGCAAGGGGGGGCGAACGGGCCACTCTGACGACGCTGGCGGATCGGCTGGGCCTGGAAAACGGGTCAGCCAAGCATCGCTATACTGACCTGTATAACATGCTGTTTCACCCCTACCGCGACCAGCCCATCGCTTTGCTGGAGGTGGGTCACTGCGGCGGCACGGCGGGGTCAGATCTGGCTGCAGCAGATCTGCCCTCTATCCGGCTGTGGCTGGAGTATTTCACGCAAGGTCAGATCCATGGGCTGGATGCGGCAGATCTGTCGGGGTTCCGGCATGACCGCTTTGCCGCGCATCGCTGCGATCCCGACGTGCCGGCGACGATCGCCGCCGCAGCGGCCGGGATGCCGGATCTGGACATCATTATCGACGATGCCAGCCATGCCAGCCACCATCAGCAGGATGCGTTTCTGCGGCTGTTTCCTCGGCTGAAATCGGGCGGGATCTATGTGATCGAAGACCTCCGCTCGCAGCCCGCGCCACAAGAGCGGGCAGCCTTCACCAAGACCGCCACTCTGTTCCGCGGCTTTTCCGAAAGTCGCAGGTTCGTGCATGGTGATCCGGCGACAGAGGCCGCATTCGGGGCGCTGGGCGGCCAGATCTCAGGCTGTTTCCTGTTTCAGGTCGGCTTTGACAGGCGTCGCCGCGATCAGGTTGCGGTGATCCACAAGATGTGACGGACCCGGCGCAGCGGCGCGGAGTTTCGCAGCGCGGCACGTGATACGGGGCGCGCAAAAGGCGCCCTCTAGGTGCCTGCGACGGCGCATTTCACGCGGTTGCGCGCATTTGCCCGCGCTCGCCCTTGCGGCCCCCCACTCCGCCCGGATAGAATGCCCCGGTAATCAGACAGGCGGAGAGCCCATATGTCCTGGACGGACGAACGTGTCGAGACGCTCAAGCGGATGTGGGCCGAAGGCCAATCGGCCAGCCAGATCGCCAAGGAACTGGGCGGGGTAACCCGCAATGCCGTGATCGGCAAGGTGCATCGGCTGGGCCTGTCGAACCGGGTTGGCGGCAAGGAAGAGGACGTGGCCCCTGCCCCGGCCCCCGCAGAAGTGCGCCCCGAACCTGCCCCCCGGGCCGAACCGGCAGAGACTGCGCCGCCCCGCGCGGCCGACCGTCAGCCGCCGGTTGCCCCCGCTGCACCGGTGTCAAATGTGACGCCGATGCCGATGCGCAAGGCCATCGTGCCGGCCGGTCAGCCGCTGCCGCCACAGCCCAGCCTGAACGAGATCTCGCCCGAGGCGCTGGCTTCGGTGCGCGAGGTGGAAAAGCACGCCAAGAAGCTGTCGCTGATGGAGCTGACCGAGCGGACCTGCAAATGGCCGATCGGAGATCCTGCAACCGAGGATTTCTGGTTCTGCGGCCTGCCCTCAATCCCCGGCAAACCCTATTGCGAGGCGCATGTCGGCGTTGCCTTCCAACCGATGAGCGCGCGCCGCGACCGCCGCCGTTAGGACAGCCTGACTGCCGCCGCCATGGCGCAGGCTTTGTGACACTCAGGACCGTTGCCGTCATCCCGGCGCGGTCCTTTTTCGTGTGAAACCTGTTTGCCACGCAGAACCGGCTTAGTGTCCACCGCCTCTATCATATCTGCGAGAACCTGTTTGTTTTCAGATACTTGCGCTGGTTTTGAAAATTCTCTCAAATTAACGGTTCACGGAAAAGGGCTGCGTGCCCTGCCATTCGGGCGTGAACGTCGGCGGACATGGCTATTGCCCCCTTGGTCTGGTCGACAAGCCCGGCGCCGACGTGCTGCCGGTCGGTGACAAGCGCCGCTTTGCCATGACCAAAACCGCCCGCGACGCATAAGTCTTTCGCGCCGCGCCTCTGCGCAACATCGCGCTGACTGCGCCCTATTTCCACTCGGGCAAGGTTTTGGACCTGACCGTCGCGGTTGAGATGATGGCCGAAAGCCAGTTGAGTGAAGTGCTGAAACCCGAAGAGACCGCGCAGGTCGTGGCCTTCCTCGACAGTCTCACCGGCACCCTGCCGCAGGTCTCGCTGCCAGTGTTCCCGGCGGAAACCGCCAGCACCCCGCGCCCCCGCACCATGGTGCAATAACAGCCGGTGATCAAAACCATGGGTGGCCCCGAACCGGGTTCGGGACCATCCGGCTCAGTTGTCTTTTGCAAATATTCCCGACGGAGGCCCCGACCAGCCGCCAGCACTGGCCGTGCAGATCCGGGCGGGTCAATGCCACCGAGAGGGCGCTCAATGCGCCCCGAGGCGGCGCCCCCCAAAACGCCATCAGATCAGTTCCCGCCCAGAAACCCGTCCAGCACCTGCCCCGCCTGATCCTGCAGCGCCTCTTGCGCGCGCCGACGGACCGCGTCTTCCAGACTTTCGCCGGGGGCCGCCTCAACGCCCAATTCTTCCTTCAGCTTTGCCTCCAGTTCGGCCTTGGCCTTCACCTCAGCCGCCTTGGCCTCAACGCGCAAGCGCTCTTCCGCAGCCTTGGCCTCGGCTTCCATTTTCTCGCGCGCAATGCTCTCCAGATCCAGTTTGAAGTTGGGTTTTGCCCAGGGTCCGGTGATCAACAAAGGCACCATGACCCCACCGGTACCATCCTCGCCCGCCAGCGCGGTCGGCCGCAGACGGTAGTTCAGCGTTTGTGTTCCCAGCCCCACCTCGCCCGACCCAACGGCAGTCAGATAGGGGGCGACCAGCTTCAGATCGCTGTTCGACATCACCCCCCCGGCGATGGAAAAGCTGGCGGCGACACCGTCAAAGATGGTCTTTTGCCCCTCGCCCACATAGCCTGCATCCAGCCGGCGCAGCATGCCGGCAATGTCCAACCCGCGGATCTCACCCTTGCCCAGAGAGAACGATCCGTCCCCCTTCAGACTGCGCATGATCGCATCGACCGAGTTACCGACGCCCAGAAAGCTCAAGGTCAGATTGCCGCGCGACACCAGCCGGTCCCACCCTGCCAGGTCGTGCAACAGGGGCTGCATGTCCAGCCCCGCCAGGGACAGTTTACCCCCAACCGACAGCCCGCCGCGCCCGTTGATCACGAATTCCCCGGCGACAACCCCGTCATAGGCCGCCATCTTGCGGATATCGAACACCGCCCGCGCCCGGTCCAACGTCATCAGGATCCGCGTCTCGCCCAGGCGCACACTGCCCAGATCGACCGATCCCGCCACCAGTGCCACTGCCGCATCAACGACGCCCAAGCCCGAGACGTCGATCCCGTCCTTTGACCAGCCCGCTGCCGCATCTGCCCCCGCGCCACCACCCGCAGCCCCGGCCAGCGACAGCGCGTCGGTGTGCAACTGGGCCGACAGCTTGGGCCGGTCCTTGCCGGGCTTCAGATCCAGATCTCCCGTCAGCTCATTGCCATCCGCCCGGATTGTGGCACCGCGCAGATAAACCGCCCCGGCCGAATCCAGCGTGAAGGTCCCCGCCAGCGACAGCCCCCCAGCCCCCATCCCTTGCGGCAGATCCGGCGCCGCTGCCCCGGCCAATGCCGCCACCGCCGCCAGATCTGACAGATCGGCCACCAGGTTACCCTCGGCCGCCATCGGGTTGAACCCGCCCCGCCCGGCAAAGGATATGTCCGAGCCGCCGATCTTCGCCTTCACCGTCAAGGGCACGATCCGCCCTTCGGTAAAGGCGGAAAACACCCCCGCTTCGGCCTGCAACGACAGCGTCTGCCCCGCCATCACCGCCGTTCCGGTCAATTGCGCGGGGCCGGTGAAATCGGGGATCATCACACTGGCATCGACATCATCCAGCGTCACATCCGTGCCCGCCGCATGGTCGATGTAGCGCAGGGTGCCCCCCGAGATCCGTCCCTCTTCCAACGTGTAGGCCCGCCCGACGCCCGGTGTCACGGATGAGACCTCGCCGCCCGCACCCCCGCCGCCAAAGACCCAGTTCTCGCGCCCGTCCTTGGCGCGCTCCAGCACGATTTCGGGCGCGGTGGCACGGATACCCAGAATGCGGATCTCGCCGCCCAACAGGGCCGAGGCGTTGATCTCGATCGACAGGCTTTCGGCGCGCAGCATCGGGCCGGCCTTTGACCACTCGGCATTGGCAATGGTCACCGGGCCGGTGGTCACACCCAAGACCGGCCAGAACCGCGGACTGAGATCGCCGTCAATCTGCAGGGCCCGTCCGGTCATCCGCTGAAACTGGTCCGCGGCGGCAGCGGCAATCCGCTCGGTCGGGATCATCAAGACCAGCCCCACCGCAATCAGGACCAGAACCACAACCGCCCCAATCGCCCTGACCAGCCACCGCATCCGCGCCCCCGTCTTTTGTTTCTGCTTTGTAAACAAAGCCTAGGCGGCGAACGCCCCCCCGGCAAGAACTCTACCCCACCGGCGGCATCAATTGGCCGAGAGCGCCCCGCTCTTTAACGCTTCATCTTGGTCCAAGTATTCCGGGGGAAAGGCGCGAATATCTTCATTCGCGCCTTGGGGGCAGCGCCCCCCGCGACAAAAGGCTTGCGGCACCGCCGCACAATATCCTTGCATGCGCAGCGCGCTGGCAGGCCTTCTAAGCCGACCGGTGATGCGATATAGCGGGGCCATGTCGCATAACCCACCCAATCTTCGCCCCGATCTGGCTCGCGCCAGCGTTCCCGATACCCGCCGCGCCGATTCTCTGCGTGCGGGTCAACCGACCATCGGGATGGTCAGCCTTGGATGCCCCAAGGCGCTGGTCGACTCAGAGCGGATCCTGACCCGGCTGCGCGCCGAAGGCTATGCGATCAGCCCCGATTACACCGGGGCCGATGCAGTCATCGTCAACACCTGCGGCTTTCTCGACTCGGCCAAGGCCGAGAGTCTGGATGCGATTGGTGAAGCGCTGCGCGAGAATGGCCGCGTCATCGTCACCGGCTGTCTGGGGGCCGAGCCGGAATACATCACCGGGGCGCATCCACGCGTGATGGCGGTCACTGGCCCGCATCAGTATGAGGCAGTTCTGGATGCCGTGCATGCCGCCGTACCGCCCTCACCCGATCCGTTCATTGACCTGTTGCCGGCCAGTGGCGTCAGCCTGACGCCGCGGCATTACAGCTATCTGAAGATCTCCGAAGGCTGCAACCACGCCTGCAAATTCTGCATCATCCCCGACATGCGCGGCCGTCTGGTCAGCCGCCCTGCCCATGCCGTTCTGCGTGAGGCCGAGCGGCTGGTTGAGGCTGGCGTCAAAGAACTGCTGGTGATCTCTCAGGACACCTCTGCCTATGGGCTGGATCTGAAGCACGCGACCGAGCGGGATCACCGCGCCCATATCACTGATCTCGCGCGCGATCTGGGCAGCCTTGGCGCCTGGATCCGGCTGCATTATGTCTATCCCTATCCGCATGTGCGCAACCTGATTCCGCTAATGGCGGATGGGCTGATCCTGCCCTATCTGGACATCCCCTTTCAGCACGCCCACCCCGACACGCTGCGCCGCATGGCGCGGCCTGCCGCAGCCGCAAAGACGCTGGATGAAATCGCCGCCTGGCGCGCCGTGTGCCCGGACATCACCCTGCGGTCCACCTTTATCGTCGGCTACCCCGGTGAGACCGAGGCCGAGTTCCAGACCCTTCTGGACTGGATGGATGAGGCGCAATTGGACCGCGTGGGCGCGTTCCGCTATGAAAACGTCAAGGGCGCGCGATCGAACGCCCTGCCCGACCATGTGCCCGAAGAGGTCAAGGAAGACCGCTTTGCCCGCTTTATGGAAAAGGCTCAGGCCATCTCCGAAGCCAAACTGGCGGCCAAGATCGGTGCGCGGCTGCAGGTGATCGTCGATGAGATTGACGATCAGGGTGCCACCTGCCGCACCAAGGCCGACGCGCCGGAAATCGACGGAAACCTGTTCATCGACGAAGGGTTCGAAGCGCTGACCCCCGGCGATATCGTCACGGTAGTGGTGGATGAGGCCGGCGACTACGACCTGTGGGGGCAGCTGGTTTAGGCGGCTGTGATTTGGGCTATCCCTCTACCGGATTTCGCGCTTAGATCAACCCGTTGCACCGCCTGCTGATCAAAGGAGCCCGCCATGACCGACGCCCCGCATATCGCGCAAAAAGCCCCCTATCCGGTTGAGGTAGAGTCCGGAAAGACCTATTTCTGGTGTGCCTGCGGCAAGTCGGCCAAGCAGCCGTTTTGTGATGGCAGCCATAAGGGCAGCGAGTTCGTGCCGGTGAAATACACCGCTGAGGCCAGCAAAAAGGTGTTTTTCTGCGGCTGCAAGCACAGCGGCAAGGCAGTTCTGTGCGACGGCACGCATAAGACACTGTAGGCCGACCTTCCAAAGGATACTCCAGATGACCCTGACCCGGATCGCCAGCCTTGCAGCGCTGATGCTGTGCCTGGGCCATGCTGCCATTGCCGAGGTGATGGATACGCTGCAGCGGATGCAGGTGGCGGCTCTGGCGCGCAACGATGTCACCTCGGCACAGATCGACAGGGTGGACCGGTCGCTGAAAATCACCATGAAGAACGGCTATGACATCATCATGTCGCCCGACAATCTGGACCGGGAATTGGCGGCTTTGCAGACCGAGGCCGAAAAAACCGCAATGGTCGCGCATTTCGTTGACCAATTGTCCGGCATCGCACAGGACGACGGACCAATGCTGACCGAAGAAACCCTGGCCGGATTGCGGCTGGTTGTATCAGCGCAGGATTTGTATTCCGGCACCGAGACGGTCGATATCGTCCTGTGGCGTGGCCCGATCGCGCCGGGTCTGGCGGAATATCTGGTGCTGGATGCCCAAGGGTCGGTCGCCTATCTGACCAGCGAGGATGTCATCGCCAGCGGCCAGACCGGCGAGGCGTTGCGCGGGCGGGCGCTGGACAGTCTGCGCGCGATGTTGCCGCAGATGCAGATGCTGGAATTGGGCGACGCCGCTTGGATCGTGGGGGTAACCCTTGACGGGTTTTACGAATGCAGCCTGATGGCCCTGCCCGAGATCTGGACCGATCTGGCCGCAAAACATGGACGTATCGGTGCCACCTGCCCCGAACGCGGGGCGCTGATCGTGTTTCAGGCCGATGATGCCGAAGCGGTCGCCCTGATGCGCCTCACCAACGCCGCCAACCCCGAACAGGTGGCCTATCCGGTCTCACCTTCGCTGTTCGAATGGACGGCAAACGGCTGGACGGTGCTGGAGTAAGGCGGGCCTAGCCGCCCGCGCGGCGCGCGTCCAATAGCGCGCGGACGCAAGTGACGACATGAGCAAAGCGGTCGCCGCCCAGGTGAACGCCGCCATACCAGCGGGTGACGACCACGACGAAATCGGTCAGCCCTTCGCGCTCCAGCATGCGCAGGATCACAGCACCGGCGCCAGATTCGCCATCATCATTCTTTAGCGGACCTTCGGTCGATGAGATCAGCGCCCAAGTGTTGTGGGTGGCCTTGGCATAGCGCTTTTCACGCCGCAGGGTGACGACAAAAGCATCCGCCCCGGCGCGGTCCATGGCCGGACCACCAGACACGGCATAGCGTGAGCCACGGTCGCGCAAGACATCGTCAATCCGGATCATGCCGCCTTTTGCCCGCATGCAGCCCCCAGCGTCAACCGTATGGTCCGCTCAGTTGGGAACGGCCAGCGCCTCAATCCGGGATTTGTTTGGGCAAAAGCCGGGCATCGCTGTTGCCGCGCCGGATTGCGCCATCCAGAGGCTGCATTCGGCGAACGCCTTGCAATGGTCACACCGCTCAACCAGGTCTTCCAGCTCTGCCCGGGTCAGCCAGCCGTCCAGCACGGCCATCGGCAGATTGACCCCGCACAGCCGGGCCATGCCACGCGTCAGACACCAGGATTTTGGAGATTGGGAATAGCCGAACATCTGCCGCCTCTTTGCCGTGGTCCGTTTCAGATCATGCGAGAATTGTGCCTGACTGGCACCGAGCCAGCCTTGATGCAGATCAACCGGGCGGTGCATCGGGTTGCCGCCGTTAGCCACCGGTCAGGCGACGCACCGTCTGGGCCACCACCGCCTTGCGCTGCGCATTGCCGGGATGGGTGGACAGAAAGGACTGGCCGGGGTCTGGCAGCCGGTCGAAGAATGCGGCACCGCGCAGTGGATCATAGCCCGCCGCCAACGCGATTTCGGTGCCGATGACATCGGCCTCCAACTCATATTCCTTGGAATACTGGCGCGCGCCAAGATCGGCGCCGTACGCTTGGGCGGCGCGGACCTCTTTGGCACCCAGGCCTGAGGTTTGCGCCAGAATGCCCGCCAACAGCTCGCCCGCCTGCGCCTGTTCCTTGCGGCGCGGAATGTGGCTGGCGATGTGGTGGCCGGCCTCATGGCCCATGACAAAGGCCAGTTCATCAGCATTCTGTGCATTGGCGATCAGCGACAGGGTAAAGACCACGAAAGGGCGGCCGCGATCGTCCAGCATCTGATAGGCGTTCGGCGGCAAGGCGGGATTGTCATCCACCGCAATGGTGATGTCACAATTGGCCGGCCCCATGCGACGACGGCAGATCGCTTCTGCCACCGGCTCGACCCGGTCGGCGACGGTGACAAAGGTCTGTGCGGCGATCCGGCCGCGGTCACGGGGGCTGCCGGGCATGGCGGTGGCTGGCGCAGCCTCGGGCAAGACACAGCCCTGCAGCGACAGGCTGGCGGCAAGGCACAGGGCAAGGGCGCGGGTCAGGCTGGCGATCATCGGCGGTCCGCTGCGGCAAGGGCTGTCTTTGGCCAAAGCTAACACTTAGGCGCCAAAGCGACAGTCCTCCGGCCATCAATTTCCGCTGATCCCTACGGGACTGCAGCGGGCGGTTGCTCCTGTGCCGGCTTTGCGGCTAGGCTGGGGTCATGTTCACCATCGAACACGAATTCGACGCAACGGTTGTCACATTGGTTGACGAGGGTGGGGATCTGCCCTTGCAGGGCGATATCACAATCTCGGCCTTTGAGGACTGCGTCGCGGTTGAGCAATATGACCCCGAAACCGACATAACGGTGCGGATCACCCTGTCTTTGGCGCAGTTGGACGATCTGGCGGCGGCGCTGAACCTGCCCGAGGGCAGTTACCGGCTGGACCGCGATCAGGACTAGGCGCGGATGAGCGGGGCAGATGGCCGGGACGGGCGGGGGGCGCTGCCCCCCACGGCCTGCGGCCTTCCCCCCGGGATATTTTCGCCAAGATGAAAGGGATCAGGGCGCGAAGTGGCGGGCGAGGTCGTCAATCCAGGCATCGGCAAAGGCATCATAGCGGGCGGTTGGCTGGCGTTTGTCCAGGGTGGCTTGCATCGGGTCAGGGGCGCGGATGGCGCTGCCGGTCAGTTCCTCCAGCACCGCATGGCCGCAAAAGGGGACGTGGGTTTCGGAATACCCCCCTTCATGCACCAGAACCAGTTGCCCGGCACAGAGGTCGCGCGCGGCGGCTTTGACGCGGGCGGTCATTTGGCGGAACGTCTCGGCAGTGGCCAGCATGCGCGCAAGGGGGTCAAAGGCCGAGGCGTCATAGCCACAGGCCACCACGATCACATCGGGGGCAAAGCGGTGCAGGGCGGGCAGCACGATGCGGTCAAAGGCGGCCAGATAGCCGCGGTGGCCCAGACCCGGCGGCAGCGGGATGTTGATATTGGTGCCATGGGCGGCGCCTGAGCCCTGCTCATCGGCGCCGCCGGTATCCAGCGGGTAGTTGTTTTCCTGATGCAGGCTGATGGTCAGCACATCGGGGTCATCGAGGAAAATCGCCTCGGTCCCGTTGCCATGATGCACATCCCAATCAACGACGGCAAAGCGGGTGGCGCGGCCTTCGGCCCGGGCGGTCTGGATGGCGATGGCGATATTGGCCAGAAGGCAGAAACCGTTGGGGAAATCAGGCAGGCAATGGTGGCCGGGTGGGCGCGACAGGGCATAGGCGTTGGTGGCATGCCCGGTCAGAACCGCGCGTAGCGCCTGCACGGTCAGACCTGCCGAGAGGGCCGCAATCTCATAGCCACCGGGGCCAAAGGGGGTGCGCAGGCCCAACTCTCCCCCCCCCGCATCGGACGCGGCTTTGAAGGCAGAGAGATAGCTTTCGGGATGCACCCGGCGCAGGTCTTCATGGCTGGCGGGCGGGGCTGAACTGGTCTGCAACTGCGCCCAGAGGCCTGACACCTCGGCCAGATTCTTCAACCGCCGCTTGGTCTCGGGGTTCTCGGGCAGGCCGGCGGGCAGGGGCTGGACAAAGCCACCCACCGGCAGGGTCAGGGCATAGTTGCCGCCGCCATGCCAGAAACACCGCTCGTCCCAGTAAAATGCAGTTGCCATGTTCGGCCCTCCCTTGCATGCAGGTTTGCCACGCCCTTGCGAATAGGTCAAAGGAGAGCCGATGTCCCGCCCTGCCCTGCCCGACCTGTCTTCGCTGGCGATCTTGGGCGCCGAGATTGCCGTGCGTGTCACGCCGAATGCGCGGCAGGCGGGGGTGCAGATCGGCCCGCCCCTGCGCATTGCGGTGACCGAGGTGGCAGAGGCAGGCCGCGCGACTGCCGCAGCACAGGTGCTGTTGGCGGCGGCGATGGGGGTTGCGAAAACCCGGCTGGTGCTGATCCGCGGGGCCACGGCGCGCGACAAGGTGTTTCGGCTGGACTGAGCCTTGGCTGGCGGGCCGTGGCAAAGCCTGTCGCGGGGGCTGGCCATCGGGGGCGCCTAACCGTAGGTTGCGCCGATTGACCCGCCACCCGGAGCCCGCACATGCCCGCTGCAAACCCCGCCGCGTTTGAGTTTCTGTTACACCGCCGCTCTCGGCCGGCCAAGCTGTTCACCGCACCGGTGCCTGACCGCGCCGGTCTGATGCAGATTCTGGCTGCCGCCGTGCGGGTGCCCGATCATGGCAAGCTGCAGCCCTGGCGTCTGGTGGTGATTGAGCGGCCCGCCTTTGCCCGGCTGGCCGATCTGGCCGAAGCGCGGGCGCGCGCGATGGGGGGCGACGCGGAAAAGATCGCCAAGGGGCGCGGGCAATATGATCTGGGGCAGTTGGCGGTGGCGGTGATATCATCGCCCAAACCGGCGGAAAAAGTGCCGGTGATAGAGCAGATCCTGTCGGCCGGGGCGCTGTGTCTGGGGCTGGTCAACGCGGCCACGGCGGCGGGATGGGGGGCATGCTGGCTGACCGGCTGGCCCGCGCATGATGCCGATTTCCGCGCGCAGGCTTTTGGCTGCGTGGGCGATGAGACGGTGGCGGGCATCGTCCATATCGGCACGCCGCCTGCCGATGCGCCGGACCGACCGCGCCCCGATCTGGCGCAGCTGATCACCTGGGCGCAGGTCTAGAGCCGTCAGTCCACCTTGTGAAAATCCAGCCGGTTGAAAATGTCGATGTCTTTTATGGTGATCATGCCGGACATGATGACCCCGGCCACCACCACAAAGATCGCGGCGGCAAACATCGTGGCGATCCAGGCGCTGCGCCCGACGGTTTCTTCGGCGGGGGCACTGCGCGGCGTGCCGGGCACCACTTTGCCCACATCATCTTGGGATACCATGCGCACCTGCAACACGATGTAGAAGGTCAGGAACCAGATGGCCGAGAATAAGACGACGGCGGCAGTGATGGTCATACCTGCTCCAACTCTATCAGACAGCCGTTGAAATCCTTGGGATGCAGGAACAGGACCGGTTTGCCATGCGCGCCGGTCTTCGGCTGACCGCCGCCCAGAACGCGGGCACCCGCGGCTGTCAGCCGGTCGCGCGCGGCCAGAATATCGTCCACCTCATAGCAGATGTGATGGATGCCACCGGCGGGGTTTTTGTCCAGAAACCCCTGGATCGGAGAGGCGTCGCCCAAGGGGTAGAGCAGTTCTATCTTGGTGTTCGGCAACTCGATGAACACCACGGTGACGCCGTGATCGGGTTCATCCTGTGGCGCGCCAACCTTTGCGCCCAGCGTATCGCGGTATTGTGCGGCGGCGGCGTCCAGATCGGGCACGGCAATGGCAACGTGGTTGAGACGTCCGATCATCGGGGACTCCTTGGCGGAATGGTTAGGTCTGATATGCGGGCTGAGGCGGCCAAGGGCAAGGGGCGCAGTCCGGCACGGTGGCATTTACCGGCTGTTCACCTTGGGCGGTCTAGACTGCGGGGACTGCTATGGAAGTGACCTGCCATGCCCTCCATGCCCGATGCGATCCGTTTTGACCCCTTGCAGGAGTGTCCGCCGGGGTTCACACGCCTGCCGTTGCACGGCCTGACCCTGTTGGCGGTTGAGGACAGCCGCTTTGCCTCAGACGCGCTGCGGCTGTTGTCCCAACGCTCGGGCGCGCGTCTGCGACGGGCGCAGACACTGCAGGCAGCCGAGGCGCATTTGCGGCTGTACCGGCCCGATGTGGTGTTGGTGGACATGGGGCTACCCGACGGGCGCGGCGATGATCTGATCCGCAGCCTGACCGCAGCACAGACCGACCGCCCCGCTGTGATCGGCATCAGCGGCGATCCCGACACCCGGCCCGATGCGCTGGCTGCAGGCGCGGATGGGTTTCTGGAAAAGCCGATTGCAGGGCTGGCCGCGTTTCAGGCGGCAATCCTGGCCGGTCTGCCGTCAGGTAACCGGAGGGCAGCGGGTGTGGCGGACACGACCGAGGTCTCGGCCGACCCCCTGGCGCTGCATGATGATCTGGCGCAGGCCGCCGCCGTTCTGACCGCTGGGCCCGGTATGGCAGAACGGCGGTATCTGGCGGGGTTTCTGGCCGGTCTGGCGCGGCAAACCCATGATCAGCCGCTACAGCGCGCGCTGCACTCGCTGACAACACCGGGGGCAGGTCTGCAAGAACTGTCCCAAGTGCTGAACGACCGGCTGGCGACGGCGGCCCCCCACCCCTTTTCATCCGGTCGCTGAAACTGGCGGGCAATGCGCTGGGCCACGGCGTTCGAAGCAGGCGTCAGAAGGCGGGGTCAGATCCGGCGCGGGTCAGGCGGGTCAGGTCGGACAAACGTTCTTTCTGGCGGCCCTGTGCATCGAAATTCGCGGGCGACAGCCAGGCGCGAAACGCCTCGGACAGGGCGGGCCAGTCGCCATCGGTTATCGCAAACCAGGCGGTATCGCGGTTGCGGCCCTTGACCACCAGATGGTTGCGAAAGATGCCTTCATAGCTGAAGCCCAGCCGCTGCGCCGCCCGGCGCGAGGCCATGTTCAGCGCGTTGCACTTCCATTCATAGCGCCGATATCCGGCGCGAAAGGCCCAATCCATCAGCAGCCACATCGCCTCGGTCGCGGCCAGACCGCGCTGCATCCGGGGGCTGATGCAGATGTGCCCCACCTCGATCGAGCCGGCCTCGGGCGCGATCCGCAGATAGCTGGCAATTCCGCCGCACTGGCCGGTAGCCAGATCGCGCATCACGAAAAACCGCGGATCTTCGGCCGATTCACGCTCTTTTGCCCAGCGATGATAGGCGCTGGCCGAGGCAAAGGGGCCGTAGGGCATGTAGTCCCACAACGCATCATGGCCGGAAAAGGCGTGGAAAAGCTCGGCGGCATGGGCGTCGGCCGACAGCGGTTCCAGCCGCACTGTGCGGCCCTCTATCGGGTCCAGCCCGGGACGGGGCGGTGGAGTCCAGTCGTTAACCAAGGTTCCCAAGCGGTCTTCGTCCACGTCCTGCCCCTTTTACCCGACATTTGGCGCAGGCTATGCGGCCCGGGGGTGCGCCGCAAGGGCCGCACGCATCAGCGGATCAGACCAGGGGCGGCCTGCATCTGCAGACCGGGAAAGATGCTGCTTTCCAACAGGTTGCGATCCAGACCATACAAGCCGGCCATGGCCTGCGCAGCCCAGTCGCGCACGTCGCTGGTGGGCATCAGGTCGCGGCGCGCATAAAGCGCAGCCTCGTCCAGCCCCGGCCACGCGCCCAGCACCTGCCCACCGCGCACCGCACCACCCGCCGCCAGCATCAACCCACCAGTGCCATGATCTGTCCCGCCCGAGCCGTTTTCGCGCAGGGTCCGGCCGAATTCGGTCATCGCCAGCAAGGCAGTCTTGCCCCAGACCTGCGGCCCCAATTGCTCTTTCATCCGCGCGATCACCCGGCCCAGCCGGTCCAGCGGGCGGCGTAGCGCCTTTTCCTGGCCCTTGTGGGTGTCCCAACCGGTCAGCGAAAAGCTGGCGATCCGGGTTTGCCCGCGCAGATGCTGGGCGGTGAAATCGACCAGACCGTCAACCTCATCGCCCGCCTGCAGGCCCGCCCCCTGCGCCTCGGTCAACTCCAGCGCCTCGCCCACGGCATCGCGGAACAGCGGGTCATCATGCGCGACATGGTCCAGCAAAAGCCGCCCCTGGGCTGACAGAACCAGCTGTTGATCCGGCGCCCAGGATCGGGTGTCGGCGGCCCCCGACAGGATCAGCATCTCTTCGCGCCCCACCGCATAGGCAGTTTCCGCGCTGACCCCCGGCACCGCCTGCAACAACCGGTTCAGCCAGCCGTCGCGGTGGCTGGCGGGGCCGACGTCAGCGCCGGTTCCTGCCTCCAGCACATCTTGCCCGTCAAAATGGCTGCGTTTGTCACGGTAGGGGGTTGAGGTGGCGTGAACAAAGGCCAATTCGCCCGCTTGCCACAGCGGCATCAGGCCGGTCAGCCCGGCATGCAGGTGAAAAAACCCGTCCATCCTCGGCGCGGGCAAATCCAGCGCAGGCGGCAGCGACAGACCGGGGCGGGCGGCGACAAAATCGACGTCGCCGCGCGGTTGCAATACATCCAGCCCATCCATCGCGCCGCGCAGGATGACAACGATCAGCCTGTTGTCACCCAAGGCCGCCGCGCCCTTGGCCAGCGTCACGGTCGACAACCATGGGTGCGCCGCTGCCGAACAGGCCGCAGTGCCCAGGGATTTCAGGAAAAAGCGCCGGTTCAGGGACATGGCATCACCTCCGGTTGAATTCGGGTGCGGCCAGCACCAACCCCAGCGCCTCATGCCGGGATTCGGCGGCTGAGATGGCCCACAACAGGCGTTCAGATGCCCGCGCCCCCAGCGCCCGCGCGGCCACTTCGGCGGCAGCGGGCAGCGGCACCGCCAGCTTGCCCGGCATCTCCATCGCCCAGGAAATGCGCGCAGCCATGCCCTGCGGGCTGATCCAGGCTGCGGCCTCTTCGGGCCAGCCATCGGGGCCAGGGGCGGTCTGCCAGGGCTGACCCATCTGGGCCATCGGCCCTTCGATCATTGACAGATACGCCTTGTCCGCCATAGCCACGACATCATCGCCGCCCAGCCCCAACGCACGCAGAGAGGCTATAATGAAATCATAGGGTTGCCGGGCCTTTTCGGCCTGATCAGTCCAGGCCGCCGGGTGCGCCAGCAGGGTCTGGGTCACCGCGGTCAGATCACCACCCGAGGCGATCCATGCCTGCGCCAATGCGTCAACCAGCGTCGGGTCGGGCGTATCCGAGACGAAATGCACCGCCAGTTTTCCCGCGATATGCCGCGCGGTTTCCGGCCGCAGCGCCAGATCCTGCAGGGCCGCCAGCACCGGGGCCACGCCGTCAGTGCCATATTCCACGCCCAGCACCACCTCGGCCCCCGGCTCGGCCCGCTTGGGATCAAAAGCAAAGCCCTGATCGGCCGAGACCGTCAGCCCGGTCAGCAGCTCGGCCATCTGCCGCACGTCATCCTGACTGTAGCCCGCACCGACGCCCAGGGTGTGCAACTCCAACAATTCCCGCGCCAGATTTTCGTTCAGCCCCTTGCCGGTCTTCACTCCGCGCGCCGAGGCAGGCCCTTGCGAGCCGGACTGATCCAGATAGATCAACATCCCGGGATGGGTGATCACCGCCACCAACATATCGCCGAACCGCCCTGCCAGATTCGGGCGGATGGCGTCCTCGACCAGCGCCGAGGGCCAGGCAAACTGCGCCCTGTTGCGCGGCACGGTGGTGAAATGGTCGGCCCAGAAGGTGACCATCCTCTCGCGCAATCCCTGCCCCGACAGCGCCCGCGCCATCGCCGCCTTGGCCGCCGTGGTGGCCAGGGCCTTGCCCGCCTTGACCGCACGGCGCTGCGCCTTTTTGCGGGCCTTGATCTCGGCATCGGTGGTCTGGGGCATGTGGCGCGCAGTGCGGGCCGCCTGCATGATCTGAACCACCGCCGGGCTGCCATAGGCGGGCCAGCGCAGGGCCGCCTGATCCGGCCCGGTCAACTGCGCCAATAGCGCGGCCGGGTCAGACGGGCCGGCCATGGGCAGGCCATAGCCAAAGCGAAAGGCGGCGATTGCGGCGCGGTCAGTCATGCGGCCTCCGGTCCGGCAGGGCTGACGGCACCATAGGGCGGCAGGGGCCGCGGCGCATCCCCCCTGCCCGCGCGGATCTGCGGCTTTCCGCCGAGACGGGCGGAAAGCGGCGGGATCAGGCCTCTTTCGGCACCACGCGCAGGTTCAACTCGCGCAGTTGCTGCAAGGTGGCATCCGAAGGCGCATTCATCAGCAGATCTTCGGCGCGCTGGTTCATCGGGAACATGATGACCTCACGGATGTTGGTTGTATCGGCCAACAGCATCACCAGCCGGTCAATGCCCGCGGCACAGCCGCCGTGGGGCGGCGCGCCGTATTTGAACGCCTTGACCATGCCGCCAAAGCGGTTGTCGACCTCTGAGTTGGGGTAACCGGCCAGCTCAAACGCCTTATACATGATTTCGGGCTTATGGTTGCGGATCGCGCCACTGATGATCTCATAGCCGTTACAGGCCAGATCGTATTGATAGCCCAAGACTTGCAGCGGATCACCCTGCAGCGCCTCCATCCCGCCTTGCGGCATCGAGAACGGGTTGTGCGAGAAGTCGATCTTGCCCTCATCGGTCTTCTCATACATCGGGAAATCAACGATCCAGGCAAAGCGGAAGCTGTCTTTCTCAGACAGGCCCAGCTCATTGCCAATCTCATTACGCGCCCGGCCAGCGACCGATTCAAATGCCTCCGGCTTGCCGCCCAGGAAGAAGGCCGCATCGCCAAGGCCAAGGCCCAGTTGCAGGCGGATCGCTTCGGTGCGTTCCGGGCCGATGTTTTTCGCGAGGGGACCGGCGGCTTCCATCTCACCGAAGTGCCCATCAAAGAGAAGGCGAGCTCGGGCAGTCTCTCCTGATTTAAGAAGCTGAGCAATCTCATCAGCAATCTTTGCGTCAGAAGCTTCCTTCACTCCCTCCAAAAGAATCTTTCCCGCTATTGAAGGCAGTTCACCCTTAAGTGCAAAACGCGCGAGTTCTTGCCATTTCTTCTCGGCTTCCTCTTCGCCCTTTCTGCGCCAGAAGATATAGCCCATCCCCGGCAGACCCTCTTTTTGCGCAAAGGCATTCATCCGGTCGGCAAACTTGCGGCTGCCGCCTTTCGGCGCGGGGATGGCGCGGATTTCGGTGCCTTCGTTTTTCAACAGGCTGGCGAAGATGGCAAAGCCGGAGTCGCGGAAATGCTCAGAGACGATCTGCATCTTGATCGGGTTGCGCAGGTCGGGCTTGTCAGAGCCATACCACAAGAGCGAGTCTGCATATGCGATGCGCGGCCAGTCGGCATGCACCTTGCGGCCCGTGCTGAATTCTTCGAACAACCCCTGCAGCACGGGTTGAACGGCGGCAAAGACGTCTTCCTGCTCGACGAAAGACATCTCCACGTCCAGCTGGTAGAAGTCGGTCGGCGAGCGGTCGGCGCGCGGGTCTTCATCGCGGAAGCATGGCGCAATCTGGAAATAGCGGTCAAAACCGGCGACCATGATCAGCTGTTTGAACTGCTGCGGGGCCTGCGGCAGGGCGTAGAATTTGCCGGGATGCAGGCGGCTGGGAACCAGAAAATCGCGCGCGCCTTCGGGGCTGGAGGCGGTGATGATCGGGGTCTGGAACTCGGTAAAGCCCTGATCCCACATCCGGTTGCGCAGCCAGCGCACGACGTTTGAGCGCAGCATCATATTGGCGTGCATGGTGTCGCGGCGCAGGTCAAGAAAGCGATAGGTCAGCCGGGTTTCCTCGGGGTAGTCCAGCTCTCCGAACACCGGCAAGGGCAGCTCTTCGGACTGGCCCAGCACTTCGACACCGGCCACATAAACCTCAATCTCGCCAGTCGGGATCTTGGTGTTGACCAGAGACGCATCGCGCGCCTTCACCCGGCCATCAATCCGCACCACCCATTCGCTGCGCACCTTTTCCAGCGCCGCAAAGGCCGGGCTGTCGCCGTCGCACAGCACTTGGGTGATGCCGTAATGGTCGCGTAAATCGATGAACAGCACACCGCCATGGTCGCGCACCCGATGGACCCAGCCCGAAAGACGGACCTCTTGGCCAACGTGGCTCTTGTTCAGATCCGCGCAAGTGTGACTGCGGTAGGCATGCATCGGTATTCCCCTTTCGAGGGCAGAATTCTGTTGCGCCGATACACATCGCAACGGCCCCCAAGTCAACCCCGGCCACCGCCCCCGTTGCCAAGGACAGAGCCTCCGGCGGGAGTATTTTTGCCAAGATGAATTCAGAGCGGCTTCATCTTGGTGAAAATATCCTCGGGGGGAGGTGCGACTGCCTGCAGGCGCACCCGGGGGGCGACGCGCCCCCGCGCCGTCATCCGACCCAGCGCGCCGCAATCAATCCGCGCAGGGCGTTGCCGACCCATAGACGCACAAAGGGCAGGTCTTCTGCCAGCAGCACCGCTTCGGGGCAGTTGATCTCAGCCCGCAAGACGCCCGGCAAGAGGCCGCAGGACAACGGAGGGGTGCGCATCCCTTGGCCGCGGTCAAAAAAGACGGTGGTGATGGATCCATCGCAGACCTGGGCATGTTCGTTGAGGAATAAAACCTCATCGATGTCGTCGGGCAAAGTGGCGCGAGCGTGGTCATAGGCGGCGCGGTTGGTGGATTTGACGCGCAACCAAGGGTCGGTTGAGGTCAGGCGTTGCGAGGCCAGACCCAACCGCCATTCGGCTTTGGCAGGCGGCAGGGGGTGGTTTTGCCATTCCACCTGCCCCGCTGCATCCAAGGTCAGACGCAGGCGCGCGGATTCGGCGGGGCCTTGAGGTGATGTTTCGGGGCAATCCCAACCCAAGAGCGCGGCTGAGCGCGCAAGCCGTGCGTGATGCAGGGGCCAGCGCGGGGCGGCGGCGCCATCCCACAGCAGCGTCTCTATCAGCCTCAGTCCCGGCTGACGGCCGCCTTCACGAAGCGTGCTTTCCATAGCGCCTCCTCCCATTCCCCGCTGATGGTAGAGCCATGCGTCAGCCCGCCGCCGACGTTCATCACGATGTCCTGCCCGGTGATCGACAAGGTGCGGATCGCCACCGAAAAGTCGGCGCGGCCATCCGGGGCCATCCAGCCAATGGCACCGCAATAGACGCCGCGAGGGCTGCGCTCAACCTCGCGGATGATCTGCATCGCGCGGATCTTGGGGGCACCGGTGACTGAACCGCAGGGGAAAAGGGCGGCCATCAACCCGGGCAGGGTTGGCGGGCTGGCAAGCTGACCTTCTACCGTCGAGGTCATCTGATGCACTGTCGCATAGCTTTCAATGGCAAAAAGGGCGGGCACCTTGACGCTGCCCACCCGGGCCAGCTTTGAGATGTCATTGCGCAAGAGATCCACGATCATCAGGTTTTCGGCCCGGTCTTTCACCGATCCGGCCAGATCTGCGATGATCAACGCATCCTCGGCAGAATCCGCGCCGCGTGGACGGGTGCCCTTCATCGGGCGGGTCGAGATGCGGCCCGCAGCGTCGACCTGAAAGAACAACTCGGGGCTGCGCGAGACGACGACCGGACCATGGGCCGGATCGGGGCCCAGATCGACAAAGGCGCCATGCCCGACCGCTCCGGTGCGTCGCAAAGCGCCGTAAAGGCCCAAGGGCGTACCTTTGGTCAGCCGGGCGGTCATCGGAAAGGTCAGGTTGACCTGATAGCAATCGCCCGCCGCGATATAGTCGAACACCTTGCGCGCCGCATTACCATAGGCGCGGCGCCCGACCCTTGGTTCGGGCGCAGTCATGAAGGTTTTGCGGCCCTCATCTGCAGCCCGACCCAGGATCGGGGTGGCGTCTGTGGGCGCATCATAGACGCCCAAGAGGACCAGCGGCCCCGGCCTGCGGCGCTGCATCAGTTCGGCCAAAGCAGGCTCCAGCGCATAGCCCGCCTCATAGGCAACATAGCCCGCGATCCAGGCGCCGGCCGTGCGCGCCGCTTCGGCC